>NZ_CP124543.1:3120920-3433012 GCF_029953635.1 Halotia branconii CENA392
TCAATAACAAAGCCGTGAGTCCGGCTCTTAGGGGGAACTTAGATCGAATAAGAATATTAGAAAGAGGGCGAAAATTTTTTGCTGAAGAACAGTGCAAACTCCGGTATTTCATTTTTGTGTCTTGATGTGCTGAATAACAGTTGGTTACATAGGGTTGTATAAAACAGCTGTCAAGCTGTAAAACCCATGCAAAACTATACCGGATGACCAGCATTTAATCAGCTATGTTTCGCAAGAAAATACATAAATAATTTTATTTTGCTCACAAAATTTTACTAAGAGCAACTACGGGATCAGGCGATCGCTCTACCAACACCTAATTTGCAACGTGATATACATTAGTTAATTTTTCTTTAAAAATTTTATTACAGCGTTTTTCAGATGAATAGACCACAGTGAGCAAACCAACCCTAAACATCGTTGGATGAGATTCAATACTTTTGGGTTAAGGATTATAGCGGTTTTCTGATGAATGAAATACATCACTCTAGCCCCTAGCCTCTAGTTCCTAGCCTCTTTTATTTCTGGAGTGTATTCCACGCAACCGAGAAGCGCTATAAATAAAGGTTTCTATACCTAGCAATACCTATAGTCGGATGCTGTAAGCAATGGTGTTGAAATATCATTACAGCAAAAGCAAAGCTTCTAAAAACAAAAAAAATGCATTGCCAATTTTTATCGCTGCATCAGGTATTAATTTTAATTTTCGCTAGCTCTGTTATATTTTTTAGCAATCCTGTCTTTGCTGCTGAACAAGTAGTACTAAAGTACGGTATATTCCGTGAATCGCTGGCTGTAAAGGAGCTATCAAAGTTTGGCGAAACTGGCGAACTTTCAAGGTCACTACGAGTTAATTTAGCTTTAGCGCGACAAAACCCTAGAGACATTCGCCAGTATTTGACGACACCAGTGCAGGTAAGCCCTGTATTTTTAGATAAAGTTTTGAATAGCCAAATTGGTAACGTGATACTCGATGAGCTGAGTCAAGTTATTCATACGCCATCCCGTAAAGCTGACAGACAAGCTTTGCGCTCGGCTTTAGTGCTTTCTGCGAGTCAAGATCAACAGATGACACTGCTAGAAGTAATTCAAAATTATCCCACAACAGAGGTAGAAGTTGAAGGAGAACGCCTAGAGAATGCTTACCTTCTACTGCGCCGCTTGCAAGGCAGTCTCCAAGATTTAATCAATTTTTAATAAGCTAAAGTTTCTAAAGTTTCCCGTAAATAGCGCTGTACTTGCTGATCTAGACGCAAATCTTGTAATTGAGCAGTGCTTTCTAATTGCCAACGCTGAAAACCGGAACTAGCAGCGATCGCGTATTTGAGATTGTGCCATATTTCGCTATCACAAAAAAGTTGGCGATCGCTAGAAGCTTTAATTTTAGCCATAGTTTCTCATTCCTTGGTTTTTACTTTAACAATCCGCTGGGGCAAGATGTTATTAACCCGCACCCCTAAAATTGTGAAATCTTGCTTAATCTTTTCTAAAGATAATGGTTCTATGGCAGCAAATTCTGTGTCATTAGTCACTAAAATCCGCGCTACACTCACGGGAATTTGTAAAAATAGATTACATGCTAAAAAACATAAAGCCGCTAGCAATAAACCTAAAATCCGCCATTGGGGTAAAAACTTACTAATACTAATGACTTGTGGAGCAATTTGATAGATCTCCCATAGCACGCCGATTAATAATATAGCTGTCACCAAGGACAGAATACGATTAAACTTTGTATTAATTAAACAGAGAATTTTGCGTTGCTGTTCAGTCAAGTTTTCTGGTTTGAGAGCTATTCCCAAAATTGCAAATATATAAAAAGGGCGGCGTAATTGCATCCATAAAAGTGGTAAAACACCGATTGTCCCTACTAGACATAGCTCTATCCATACTGGCAAAAGTGGCTTACCTACGGATAGAAACAATAAACACATGATTAACAAAATGGGTAGTGTCGCTAATCCAGCGATATGAATCCATAAGATAGGTTCAGAGCGAAATGACCGCATATAGCATTTAGAAGTGAGTGATGAGCAGTTAGGAGTTACTAGTATTTAACTCCTAACTTTTAAGCATTTTACCCTCAGCACTATTTTGTCAATGTTAGGGTACGACGCTTAGTTACCATTTGGTAGGCTTCGATGATGTCACCTTCAGCCCAGTCATGGAACTTATCAATACCAATACCACATTCGTAGCCGGCATTGACTTCGCGTGCATCTTCTTTCATCCGTTTTAGGGAGTCCAAGACCCCTTCATAAATCACCTTCCCGCCACGACGCACCCGCACTTTGCAGTTGCGAATCAGCTTGCCAGATTGAACGTAGCAGCCAGCAACAGCACCACGGCCAACAGGGAAGACAGCACGGACTTCGGTTTGTCCCAAAGGTTCTTCTACTAACTCTGGTTCCAGCAGACCTTCTAAGGCTCCTTGGATATCTTCTAAGAGTTTGTAGATGATATTGTATTCCCTTACATCGACACCAGCTTCGTCAGCAGCTTGTCTGGCTCCACTAGCGTAGGTAGTGTTGAAACCAATAATTACAGCGTTACTAGCAGCAGCTAAGTCGATGTCTGTCTCGGTGATTTCTCCAGCAGTAGCCAACAACATCCGGATTTGGACTTCGTTTTGCGGGATTTGTCTGAGAGATCCCACAATGGCTTCCACCGAACCTTGTACGTCTCCCTTCAAGATCAAGTTGAGTTCTTTTAACTCGCCTTCTTGTGCTTGAGCTGAGAGTGTTGTCAGGGTAACGCGTCCTTGTAAGAGGCGAGATAGGCGCTGTTTGTCGGCGCGATCGCCTGCTAAAGTTCGTGCTTCTTTTTCGTTAAAGAAGACCTCGAAATCATCGCCTGCTGCGGGTACATCACTTAAGCCCAGCACCTCGACGGCAAAGGAGGGACTAGCAATATCTACTCTCTTACCTCTGTCATCTACCATTGCTCGGACTTTACCAAATGCCGAGCCAGCTACTAACATATCACCCACATGCAAAGTACCATTCTGAATTAGCAAGGTCGCAACTGCTCCTTTTGCTTTGTCCAGATGCGCTTCAATCACAGTACCTCTAGCTGCACGATCTGGGTTAGCAGATAGTTCTCCTACTTCTGCTACCAGCAGAATCATTTCTAAGAGCGTATCTAGATTCTCACCCTTGATAGCGCTCACAGGAACCATGATTGTCTCACCACCCCACTCTTCTGGGGTGAGACCATAGTTAGTCAGTTCTTGTTTTACTCGGTCTGGTTGTGCCCCTTCTTTGTCAATCTTGTTGATTGCTACGACAATTGGCACTTCGGCAGCTTGAGCGTGGCTAATGGCTTCAATGGTTTGAGGTCTAACACCATCATCAGCAGCTACTACCAAAATAGCAATGTCTGTCACCCTAGCTCCCCGTGCCCGCATAGCTGTGAAGGCTTCGTGACCAGGAGTATCTAAGAAGACTATCTGCTGTTTTTTGCCATCATGTTCTATATCCACATGGTACGCCCCAATGTGCTGGGTAATACCACCAGCTTCGCCGGCAGCGACTTTGGTTTTGCGAATCGAGTCGAGTAAGGTAGTTTTACCGTGGTCTACGTGACCCATAATTGTCACCACTGGCGGTCGACGATGGAGGTTTTCTAGATCTTCTACGTCGATCATTTCAGTGACTTTGCGGGCTTCTGCTTCTGGTTCAGCAGTTTCGACTTCTACTTCTAGCTCTTTGCCTACCAAAGTAATTGTCGGAAC
Source organism: Halotia branconii CENA392 (assembly GCF_029953635.1). NCBI lineage: Bacteria > Bacillati > Cyanobacteriota > Cyanophyceae > Nostocales > Nodulariaceae > Halotia > Halotia branconii. The sequence continues at coordinate 3,124,654 of NZ_CP124543.1, forward strand.
ATCCAGATTTTGGGTGATACTCACCGCCATGCCTTTGAGGAACAGGATTTTGACAATCTCTGTATCGGCTACACCCAAAACATCAGACAGTTCTTGCACTGTCATTGGCCCCATTACCACCACTTTTTCGGGACGCTCGTGTTTGGTCTCAACTTCTTGGTGACGACGATTTTGATCGCGACTGGAGTTTCTTTTTTTGTTTCTAGTGGTAGGAGTACTAGCAAGGGTTGTACCAGCTGCTGATTGTGTTGGTCGTGTTGCCTTGGGCTTGGGAGGACGAGCGATAGAAAGACTAACCTGGACAGTAGCTGGTGTGTCTAGATCTTCATCATCTAACAGATCTTCTTCTTCAAAATCTTCCTCAAGTATCGGCTTGACCCGCTTGCCTTTTACAGCTCCTTTGCCAGCCTTTTCTTTGACTTCGTCTATGATTTCCTCTTCTTGCCACTTTTTCCCACCTTTAGCCAGACGAGGTGGTGTTGGGCGTTTCAAATCGAGGAGATCTGGTGTGACTACATCATCACCTAGTTCCCCTTTTCCAGCTCCCCCTGGCATTGCTCTTGGTGGAGTAGCGGTCGGTATTGCTCCTACAACTTCAGATGGTCGTACTGGCCTACTAGGCCGTTGTCCGTCTCCTAAAGGTACTGGTCCTGGTGGTCTATTACCCCGATGTTCCGGTTTGACTGGTGATGGTGTAGGTCTAGCCTGTTTTTGAACTGGAACCTGTGGCGCTTCTGTCTGTGTCGTTGGTTTTGCCACTCTAGGCTTAACTTGGTCACGTTCGTCTTCGACACGTCGTGAGCGTTTGAGAATTGGCTTTTCTGCTTGACTTGAGTGATCAATGACGGCAGATTTTTCTCCTTCAGGTCTTGCAGGCGGACTAACTAGTTGCGGTTTTTGGGGTTTGTCCGGTTTTGATCTGTGTGGAGTTGTTTTTTCGGGTTTTTCTGCTGCTATTGTTCCGGGGATATTTTCCACCGATTCTTGTGTATTAGTTGCATGTTTTGCTTCTGTAGTAGCAGGTTCTGGTACGGTCTCAGATTGATTCCGGGGTACAGGTCGAGTTGGTGCCGTCGGCTTCATGGGTGAGACAGGTGTAGCGAAAGGTCGTGGAGGTGAAGGAGAATTATTAACTTCAGACGAAGCAACTTGATTGTTGGTAGCGGCTGACGCCTCTGGGGCGTTGGAGGTATGATTTCTCAATATTTTGGGTTTGCGAATTTCCAAAATTTGCTGTTTGTGAGATGGAGCAGGTTGGTTGCGGGAGCCACTTTGTGGTGAATTTGGTTTATAGCTAGTTGTACCTAGTTCTTTTTGGGGCACCACATTCGTAGCTACTAGTTTTTCGGCAGCCGTCCGGATGCGTTCTGCCTCAGAGTCTGAAATTGTGCTGCTATGGCTTTTGACCGCGATATTGAGCTGGTCGCAAATTGCTAATAGCTCTTTATTATCCAAATTCAATTCCTTTGATAATTCGTAGATTCTAACTTTGCCGTTGGTCATCCACTCTTCCCCTTTAATTTACAGTTTTTTAGCGGATGGTTGCCTGGGAGTGCGACATCTCCATCCTTTGATTACTGTTTTTAGGTTGCCGTTAAAATTTTGCCGGTGCCTCCAATCAGGAAAGAGAGATGTTTCGGTTTAATGTTGGCATTTCCACCAAGACTGATGGTTGATAAAAACCCATAAAATTTTTTCATTGAAAAAGTTTTTATGAGCATCCTTAATGCCAAGTTGCGCCTGAGCGCTACCAGGTTGCCATTCTGTAGTTTTTTGTTTTGCTGATTCTGAGTCTTCCACAACACAATCGAGTAAAACTTGTTGGGGGTACTGCTTCGTTTCTCTTTTTTTATAAAGAGCCGCTTGCTACTACACCCATTTACTATTTTGGCACTAACCCTAACAATTGCAGAGGGTGTGATCAGAGCGCGACTAGTTCGGCTTTTGCACAAATCCTCTGGGGATCACTGCCACAAGGTTATTTAACCTTAAACTTGATTTTGGGGATTGCTTTGGGCTAGATGTTGCCACAATGTTTGATACAGCGTTTCTGGCACTGATGCATGTAGCGATCGCCCTAGTCTATTTTTTTTTTGAGCTGCTTGCAAACAGCTCATTTGCGGACAAATATAGGCAGAACGCCCCATGCCCTGATCTAATTGTACCTTCCCCGATGGAAAGACGCGGACAATCCGCCAAAAGTCTTGTTTTAAGCCAACTTTGCGGCAACTGATACAACGCCGATAATTCGGTTTCATTGGTCTTTGTTGACCTAAGGTTAGCATTTTAGTTGTGGAAATAAAGTTGGCAAAACCAATCTTTACTTAATATCCAGTTGCCTTAACCCAAGTAATTATTCAGACTTGTATTAAAGTTAATCGTAACAGAACTCCACAAGGCTCATAAATTACTCGTCATCACTAGTGTCAAAAGATTCATTATCTAGTTCATCTTGATTTTCATCTTCTAGTTCATCAAATTCCATATCATCTTCCTCTGGTTCATATTGGGTACGTGCAGCAGCAAACTTGGCATCTTCTCCGGCATAATCATATTTTGCTTTGTCTTTAATATCAATTTTCCAACCAGTGAGACGGGCGGCCAAACGGACATTTTGTCCTTCTTTACCAATAGCTAGACTCAGTTGGTCTTCTGCCACCAATACGTGAGTTTGTCTAGTTTCAGGGTCCATCAAGCGGACTTCATCAACCCGTGCTGGACTCAGGGCATTGGCAATATACGTTGCTGGGTCTGGAGACCAGCGAATTACATCTATTTTTTCCCCCCGTAGTTCATTGACTACTACTTGGATTCGCGATCCCCTCGCTCCAATACAAGCTCCAACAGGGTCTACATCGCGATCAAGGGTATCTACAGCAATTTTAGTTCGAGGACCTACATAACGGGAAGGAGGGTTAGCCTCCCTGGCTACGGCAACAATCCGTACCACTTCATCTTCAATTTCTGGGACTTCGTTAGCAAATAAATAAACTACTAATCCTGCATCAGCACGGGACACTAACAGTTGTGGCCCTCGTTGTTGACCTTGAGATACTTTTTTAAGATATACCTTAAATGTAGCATTTGCCCGATAATTGTCGTTGGGTAATTGTTCTCGTTTTGGTAATTCAGCTTCGACTTCTGGCTGACCAAAGTTACTGATTACTGCCAAAATTACTGATTGCCTCTCAAAACGCAAAACTCTGGCTTGCAGTACGGTGCTTTCCAAATCTTGAAACTCTTCTTGCACCATTTGGCGTTGCTGATCCCGCAGTTTTTGTGCCAATACTTGCTTAGTTTGCATTGCTGCCATGCGACCAAATTCTCCTTGGTCTGGAGTTACATCCAAAACGACAGAATCTCCCAATTGTGCTTCGGGAGCTACTTGTTGTACTTCCTCTAAAGAAATTTGATGGTCGGTGTTATCAACTTCTTCAACGATACTTTTGGTAGAAAGAACCCGAAACCCTTCGTTTTCAATATCAAGTTCTACTTCAAAGTTTTCAAAGTAATCTTCATCGAACTGTTTTCGTTCCAAGTTTTGGGCACGACGATAACGTTCATAACCTTTAAGTAATGCTTCTCTAATAGCTGATTGAACCGCTAAACGAGGTAAATTACGTTCGCGACTTATACTTTCAATTAATTCTTTTAATCCTGGTAAACTAACCATTGACATAAATATTCTCCTTTAAAATCAGGGGCTAGGGACTAGAGATTAGAGACTAGGGATTAGGGTAGAAATCACGCATCAATAACTGGGGATCAGAGAAAAGTTTGACTCTAGTCCCTAGCTTTTAGCTTCTACTTTTAGTCTCTAATTCCTAATTCCTCGTTTATCGGCGCTCGTCTAACTGCACCCTCGCAATTAGTGAACGAGGGATTTGGATTACACGACCTTTTTGATTTAAGTAAACTGCTGTTTCATCCCGGCGAATTAACTGACCAGTCCACTGTTGCTGTCCGTTGTATGGTTGGGAAGTAAGGATGACTACAGGAAATCCTTTGAAGGAAATAAATTCCCTATCGGTTACTAATTGCCGTGAAATACCAGGACTGGACACTTCCAAGACATAAGCATCTAAAATGATTTGCGCCGCATCTAAAGAGGCTTCCAAAGCACGGCTCATTCGTTCGCAATCATCCAAACCAGTGTCTTGCTGAAGGTTGCGGATATCTACCCGCAGTACTGGGGGACGTTGGTTTGTGTGAAAAACGATGCCAACGACTTCCAAGCCCAGTTCTTCTGCCACTGGTGTCGCCAAATCTATAATTTGTGGGACTAAGGGATGAGTCATGCGAAAATTCAATAAAAAAAGTGGGCGTTGACCCACTTCCTGCGATAGGGATATCTTCCAAGAAGTCTTGTGACGAACCAAATATGGTTCACCTCATTTTGAGTTTAGCGCATTTCTTTAAGAGTCAATAGTTTTTGGGCATGGGGCATGAAAAGGAGGAATTGGGGCAGGGTGCGGGGTGCAAGGGGGATGAAGAAAAATTACCTATTTCTCCCTGCTCCCTGCTCCCCTGCCTCTTGTCTCCTCTGCTCCCTGCACCCTGCCTCCCTGCTTCTGCTTCTCCTGCTACATTTTTCTGGTTTGTGAAAGAGTAGCGCCTCGATTTACTAAAGGCTGAACGGATGCTTGGGTTTTGATTTGTCTTGTTTGCTCCAATATTTGGTCTATATCTTCTTGGGACAAACGCTGAACGTAGTTGAGTTTAATTTCTTCTAAGAAGTCAAAAAGTAAGCTTTGAATTTGTGAAAGGACGTGTTTGTTCTGAACTTCTGCTCCTAAGGCTTTGCTGAAGTGTTGCACTAGTTGACCAGAGAGTTTTGCACCTACGGGATCTTCGACGGCGCTGACTAAAGCATTGTATAAGTTGGTGGCGATTTGAGTTGCCAGTTGTTCACTCAATTGGGTTTCTATTTCTCCTACACCGGGAAAATTTTGGAGATTGCGGTAGACAGGTACTTGCTGGAAGACTGTTGCAATATTATGGCGCAAAATGGCAACAATATCTGGTTGGATTTTGGGTAGTACTTGGTAAACGACGGTTTGCACGAAAATACCTGCGATCGCTTCCACTTCATTGATATTATTAATGTCTATATAAGGACGCAAGTTTTCTTGTTGCGATAGCCAACGAGTCAACTCACCTCGCTGAATCGAACCTTGGATCTGATTAATTACTCTAATTACGACAATTTCTGTAAGTTCTTCAGCAAAATTGGCGACAATTCCTTGATTAATTTGTTGCCGCAATGACTGAAGATTGAATACCCGCGCTTGGTCAAGGCGAATTAATACAGGTATGATTCGTAACCATCGCCAAAAAGGTAGCAGTAGGAATAAATCGTACCAACGCCACAATATTGCATTTACCCAGCTAAAACTTGGATGGCTGCGCCGGAGATAAAAGGAACGCGCCAGCAACTCTGCACCAAACAAAATCACAAATGGTAAGTCAATTAGCCAGAAATCATCAATAAATTCGCCACTTTCGCCGATTTGGCGGTAGTAGTTAGAAGCAATCAATGGACGAATTTTTTGATTGAAAAAATTAATTTCTGAGATCCAGCCTTTTTGTGTTAAGTAAGTCTGACTCCAAAAAGTAGCAAAGGCAGTCTTTGCCGATTTTTGCCTAGTGCGATCGCGTATCCGGTTTTTGATTTTTTCTAGAGTACCACTTTTATCGATTGCCGCAAATGGATTACTGTCAATCATCTCTGTGCTTAGACGGCCAAGCTCCTCCAACTTAGTTTGAACTTGTGGTGATTGTAATCCTGTCTGGCTAACTTGTTCTTCGAGTGAGTTGACTGTTGCTAAATAGTTTTCCGTTTCTCTATGAGGTTCAATACCCTTAATTGGATCATAAATCTGAGTAACTTGAGGAAGTCGTCGCCAGTAAAAATTTCGCCAGGGTATGTAACTTAAATTAAACAAAACTAAGCATAGGTTGACTGTAGCAATAACTGCCATCAACCTCTCAAAATAAAGGTTTCGCAGTTTTAGAGATTTTCGATTAGTCATTTTTAGTTTTGGATTATACAACGGTTACTATAACGCTATCCCTAAACCAAAATACGTCTATAGACAGATAGCAAAAATCTTGATTGAGATGGTATCTACATTTAACCAACAGATATTCAATTAATCAAAAATCATGAATAACAAAGAAAAAAACTTTAAAGAAACGTAAAATGCATCTGTGAACGTTTATATAATGCTGATTCAAGCCAAAGTAAGGAGTTTTCAACTATGTGGTGTGGGTTTAGAAAACCAAATTCAATTATTACTGCTACCTGCTTGATAACTGCTAGCGTAGTAATTTCAAGCACGACTTTTGCTGTTCTTGCGCGTAATTATACGCCACAAGAATTTCGTAATGTGTTGCGGGGATTAGGCTATAACGTTGAAGTCACAAATGCGCCTCTGACTGATGAGGCAACCAAAAAGGCAATTCGTGAATTTCAAAAGGGTTATAAACTAGGTGTTGATGGAATAGCAGGGCCAAAAACTCAAAATTTTGCTGGAAGCATCGTCAAAATTCTGCAAGCAAATCTAAATGCGGTGCTTAAACCAAATCCTCCTCTGCCCCATAATCAATTTTATAGTTCCCGGACAGAAGAGTTAATCAAGGAGTATCAGAAAAAAAATCAATTACAGGAAACTGGAATTGCTAATTTGGCACTCCGTCAACAGTTGAATCAAGAAGCAAAGCAAGTGATTACTCAGCCTGGCAGTAAGCCATCGCCTCAACCTACAGCAACACCAACCCCAACCCCAACCCCAACAGCGACACCAACCCCAACGGTAACGCCAACTCCAACAGCAACACCAACCCCAACCCCAACCCCAACAGCGACACCAACCCCAACAGCAACACCAACTCCAACGGTAACGCCAACCCCAACAGTGACACCGTTAATAATACCAACTCCAACGGCGACACCGACGGCGACACCAACTCCAACAGCGACACCGACGGCGACACCAACTCCTTAAAACATCAGCAAAAAATTATTACCCCAAGATTTTAAATCTTTTGATTTGGTTCTTCCATAGGTCTTCCTTTGGGCGCGGGTAAAATTGGACGGCGGTCGTCGTAAGGCATAGGAATGTATTGAACGGTGGGTCGTCCTCCTTGTGGTTGTGGATACAAATCCATAAGATCGTAAATTGAACGGGGCAGTCCAACGGTTATGGGCAGCCCCATTTCTGTTGCTTCCTCTACAGTGATGGGGTAATCGTGAGTAACGCGTCCGGTTGTCAAGGCTTCGATAATCGGTTCAATATTTTCAGGCAAAACTTTTTGTTTAGGTATGCTATCTTTGAGCAAAGTTCTTACGAAGCGCTGCACTTGTTGAATTGCTTTGCCTGAAAGGTCTGCCATAATTAGGGTTTGGTCGTCAATCTCACTGATGGGTTTATCTTCAACAACTTTCAAAATACTGGCTGCTGGATAGTTGCCTAACTGAGGGTCAACTGGTCCTAATACAGCATTAGTATCCATAATAATTTCATCAGAAGCGAGGGCTAGCATTGTACCACCACTCATTGCGTAATGTGGCACAAAGACTGTAACTTTTGATGGATGGCGAATTAATGCTCTGGCGATTTGTTCGGTAGCTAAGACCAAACCACCGGGAGTGTGTAAAATTAAATCAATGGGAACATCTGGCGGGGTGAGGCGAATTGCCCGCAAGATCTGTTCTGAATCTTCGATAGTAATATAGCGCGATAGAGGAATCCCTAGTAAGCTGATAGACTCTTGACGGTGAATTAGCAAAATCACCCGACTTTTGCGTTCTTGCTGGAACTTTTGTAAGGCGCTTAAACGCCGATATTCCATTTGCCGCTTTTGCCAGATTGGTTGCAGTGAAGAAAGAAGGAGAAAAATCCAGAATAAATCACCTATACCAAAGCTCATGATATTAATTGTGCATAATAACGATTGTCGTCACTAATTGTGACAAGTTTTGAGCGATCGCAGCTCTACCTAGAGGTCTATAAGGATACCTGAAATGAGAATAACTAACCCAATTCATCAGGATTCACACCTAACTGACGCAAACGTTCTGCTAATTTTTCAGCTTTTCTTTTTGCTTCTGTAGCTTCTTGTTTAGCTTCTATAGCTTCTTGTTTAGCTTCTATAGCTTCTTGTTCAGCAAGAATAACTCGTTCAGTAGCAGCAGCAGTTTCTTCCGTGGGTTCACAAATCAATTTTCCTGCTAAAGTGAACCACCTTAACCACAATCTTTCAATATCTCTAAATGACCCTTGCCATAAGCCTAAACTTAAATCTATCTCTGGCATCAGCAAGCGTCCATCAGTTAAGGTCATCGCTTCATAATGACCACCTACTAATTGAAATGCTCTCAGTTCATTGGTATAACGACTAAAAACAACATAGTAGGGAATCCGCAAAATTTGTTCATAAACTTCCCATTTGCTAGGAGGTTTATTTGCTGCACTTTCTCTATTTGTGCCTAAATCTTCGTCTTCCGTACCTGGAGATAATAATTCAACAACCACAAAAGGATTTGCTGGTTCTTGCCAATTTACATAACTTAATCGTAAGTCATGTCCTTTGTAGAGTTTTTGTACTCCCACCACACCAAACCAATCTGGGCGTTTGTACCATAAAGGATGCTGAAGGTCATAATAAAGATTGAGGTCAGCGGCACTATAAACTAGTTCAGGATTCCAGTTAGTTGGTTGAAAAGTTAAATATAAAAGTAAGGGTTGTAAAAAATGAAAATCGTCTGGCAAACCTGGTTCCTCTGGGTTGTCGCTGGGTAAATCATACATGGTTGGTAGGGTTTCCCAAGGAGGACGCGGCGGGTCAGATTGAGGAATGTAAGAAGTATTGTAAGTCAAGTCGCTTCGCTCCAATTAAAAATTAAAAATTAAAAACAAGCAGAAATTGCACAAACTTGTAAGCCGACAGGCGTGTGAATGATTACAGATTCTACCCCAAATACTTGGGCTATGGAGTTTGGTGTCAGAACTGCTTCTGGTCTACCAACTTCCCAAAGCTGACCTTGTTTTAATAAAGCAATCCGAGAACTATAACGCGCTGCCAAATTCAATTCGTGTAAAACTGTGACAATTGTTAATTCTTGTTGTTGATTTAAATTTTGTAGTAATTCTAATAATTGCAATTGATAGTTAATATCTAGAAAAGTTGTAGGCTCATCTAATAATAAGACTTTTGGCTCTTGCGCTAGGGCTAAAGCTAAAAAAGCCCGTTGTCTTTCACCACCTGAAAGTTGTTCAACTAAGCGATCGCTCATTTTTTCTAGTTGCGTTTTTTTGATTGCATCGGTAACTTTTTGCCAATCTTCTGTTGTTAGTTCCCATTGCCACCAATGTTGATGTGGTGTACGTCCTAAACTCACTAATTGTCGCACAGTTAAACCAACAGGAATTGTTTGTTGTTGTGGTAACAATGCCAATTTTTGGGCAACTAAATTTGGAGGTTGAGAATGAATAGCTTTACCATCAAGTAACACTGTTCCCTGTTGAGGAGAAAGAATACGACTAATCAATTTAAGTAATGTTGATTTACCAGAACCATTAGCACCAACTAAACTCAACCATTCTCCCGTTTGCAGAGTCAGGTTAATATCTTGGACAATTGGTATTTTGGTATAACCACCAGTGAGATTTTGTAATTCGAGTGGCATTTTACAATTTACTCACTCCAGCAGAACGACGATAAAGTAACCAGATAAACAAAGGCGAACCTAATAAAGCAGTCACAGAACCTACTGGTAGTTCTACCGAGCCTAATCTAGAAAGTAAATCGGCAAAAGTCAGCAACCATGCACCAGCAAGAGCTGAAAGTGGCAAAACAAAGCGATGATCTGTACCCACAATCATCCGCACACCGTGAGGAACCACAAGACCGACAAATCCAATTAAACCGCTGATGCTAACTGCACCGGCGGCTAGTAAAGTGGCAACACCACCAATTAAAAGACGCGATCGCGTTAACGAAACTCCTAACCCGACAGCCAAATCATCTCCCAAAGCCAACACATTGACTGATCGCGCCAGCAAGCATCCCCCCAGTAAAGCAATAATAATATAAGGGCCAGCCGTGGAAATTTCTTTCCAACCTCGTCCATTTAAGCTACCAACTAGCCAACTCAGAGCAATTTGAATTTTACCGTCTTCGGCTAATAGCAGTAATGTACTTTGGATTGAACCTAACAAAGAACTGACTGCGACTCCACCTAAAATCAATCTTTCAATAGAAATTCCCGATCCTGCACGACCAAGCAAAATCACTACAGCCGAAGTCAAAATTGCTCCCAACCACGCCGCGAAAGGAATCGCTATTGGGAATATCTGCCAAACTATCATCAAAATCACCACGAGTCCTGCACCAGCGGAAATGCCCAAAATAAAAGGGTCAGCGAGACTATTGCGTAACATTCCTTGTAGCAGCGCCCCTGACATTCCCAAGGCAGCACCAACAATTATTGCTGCGGTAATCCGTGGGAGGCGTAAGTCCCAAATAATTGTCTGTTTAATGGGATCGCCTTGATGGAGAATGGCTTGCCATAATTCAGCAACACTTAAAGGTACTGCACCTTGAGATAAGGAAAGCGCTAGAGTTATCACTAATGCTGTACCGAAAAGTAAAATAGCCCAGAATATGCGCTGTTTAGTAAAAACTGTCTGCAATTGCTTAGTCACATCACGATAATTTGAGAAGTGCAGTTGAGTAACAGTAGAGGCTAGGGCGTGTTTTCAAACTAGAACTGTAGGTTGGGGAGCCACTGCGTTGGGGAGACAGCGCCGTGGTGTTAGCGTAGCGGTAGCGACGCAGGAGCGTCGGCAGTCTGGTCTTGGAGGTTTCCCCCATGAGGAACTGCCGAAAGGGTTTCCCGACTTGAGGCGACTGTCGTCGGTTCTGCCGACTTGTAGACGCTTCTGCGGCTACTCTGCGAGTTCTTTGAAGGAGTACCCGCAGGGTAGTAAGTGGCGTTTGACGTAAGGAACCCAACAAAGCAACTTGAACGTCTACATTTTTCCATACTTTTGCGTAAGTCCTGTACTGTAGTTCAAAGCACGAGAGTAATAATCCAAGCAGATAGCAAAACATATAGAGTTATTTCTATATTCTCCATAGAATACTTTTGATAACGCTCCTACCCGTGTACTTAATTTGTCTAAAAAATACTAGCAATTAAAATTATTATAATGGTTTATCACTCTAACAATAAGAAATTCAAATCTTTCTGAAAAAACAAAAATATTTATTTGATACAAAAATATATTCTAATAAGTAAATAAGTAAGTAAGTATTTTCAATTTTAAATTTACTTATTGATCAATAGTTGGGTGTGAGGAAATACCGTGAAAGCAAATCTGCTACTAACTTCTGTTAATGGCGTAAGTTTACTGTGCTTATTGGCAGGGTTGTCGCCTGTACAAGCGATACCTGCTGGTAATGAAAGTCAATATAATACTGAAACTTTCAAACTAGCCGAAAAAATATCTCATGTGAAAACTCAAACTAGTTTCAAAATAAGGAATGAAAATGATCAAACTTTTTCTGTTGAGCAAAAATTGATTTCGTCAAGAGATATTGGCACAAAACCAGATTCACTTATTGCGAATAAACAGCGACAAAATACTAACTTAGCACTCAAGATTTCTGGTGATTCCTCACCTCAATCTGCTTTAACGAGAGCAAACACCATTGCACAAGTTACATCTGTATCGCAACTATCTGATGTGCAGCCCACAGACTGGGCTTTTGGTGCTTTACAATCTTTAGTTGAGCGTTACGGTTGTATTGCTGGCTATCCAAACAGCACCTATCGAGGCAACCGTGCCTTGACTCGTTATGAATTTGCCGCTGGTTTGAATGCTTGTTTAGATAGAGTCAACGAGTTAATAGCTACGGCAACTACTGAGTTAGTAACAAAACAAGATTTAGCCACTTTGCAAAAACTGCAAGAAGAATTTGCTGCTGAATTAGCAACATTGCGGGGTCGAGTAGATGCTTTGGAAGCTCGCACAAGTGAACTAGAGGCGAATCAGTTTTCTACAACTACCAAACTCAATGGAGAAGCAATTATCTCAGCCATTGGGGCTACAGGAGGCGCTCCGGGTAGGAACGACCCCAACATAATTTTAGTAAACAGAGTGCGGTTAAATCTTACCACCAGCTTTACAGGCAAAGATTCACTCATCACTGGGTTGCAAGCTTATAATTTCCTGGGTGGTGTGGATGGAAGCGGTAGCCTACAAGAGAGTTTGGGATTAGCATCACCATTACTCAGTGCTAGCAGCGCTCGTACCAGCTTTGAACCTCAATTTCCAGGGGTCGATCCTAAAACTTTGTCAGGTATAAGTGCAAACTCTCTTCAGCTTTACAAACTGCTTTACATATTTCCTGTCGCTGATAAATTAACATTGTTTGCTGGAACTGCTGCTGAAGTCTCCGATGCTTTTCCTACCATTACACCTTTTTATGGTGAAGGACAAGAAGCGATTTCTCGCTTTGCAAGTTTGAATCCTGTGGTACGTGTCTCTGGCGGTACTTCTGGTTCTGGGCTAGCATCTGCTGCTGGCTTTATTTTTCAGCTTTCCAAGCAATTAGATTTTAGAGCTTTATACGGAAATGCCAATGCCAACATACCTCAACTAGCTGATGACATTCAGCCAGGAATTTCTGGCACACCCTTGGGATCTGGCGCGTTTGGAGGTAGTAGCGTCATAGCAGCCCAATTGACTTTTAGACCAAGTAGTTCTATCGATATTGGTCTCAACTATGCCAATAGTTATCACGAAATCAATATTTTAGGTACAGGATTAACCAGTAGTGACGTTGGTTCTTTAATCGGGCCAGGACTAGATCTGGGTACACCTGTAAAATTAAATTCTTTTGGTGGAACTGTCACTTGGAGGTTTTCGCCAAAGATTGCCTTTTCTGGCTATGGCGCAGCATTTTTCGTTGATGATTCTTCTGGTGCTGTTGATGCTTCTACTACCTTCACCAGTTGGATGGCAGGTATTCATTTTAATGATTTATTCCATCAGGGAAATAATGCGGGCATAATTTTTGGACAGCCACTATATCGCAGCGATACCAGCGGTGTAGCTCAGCTTGCGCCTGATGGGGCTAATAGAGCAGTTCCTTACCACCTAGAGGCTTATTACCGCTTTCGGATAAACGACAATATCAGTATTACCCCAGGTGCGTTTGTCTTATTTAATCCTGAAAGTGATAGTAATAATGACACGACAACTGTAGGTGTACTTCGTACCACTTTCACGTTCTAAATCAAAACAAGCAGGAGTTAGAAGTTGTGAGTTTCTTCTTCATCTTCTCCTGCTCTCATACCATTTCACGAAAAATTTGATGTAAATTACTTTTTTTACTCCCTCTGCCTCCGGTCACTGAGCGAAGCCGAAGTGCTGCTTCCCCTGCTTGCCTAAATATATCAACTTTAAAGTAAAACGGTATTACTTCCGGCGTTCTTGCAACTTGCGATAAACTGCTTTGATATCAACTTGATGATGCGCTAAAGCTACCAGGGTATGATAAAACAAATCTGCAACTTCCCTGGCGATCGCATCTGCGTCATCATCTTTACAGGCCATTACAACTTCTGCGGATTCCTCACCAATTTTCTTCAAAATCTTATTATCACCACCTGCCAATAACTTACAGGTATAAGAATTTTCATTGGGATGATCGCGGCGATCGCATATTACATCAAACAACTGTGATAATGTATCTCCTGGTGGAGGGGCAATTTTTCCTTCTATCTGATGAAAACAACTGCGTTCACCAGTATGACAGGCAATATCTCCTATTTGCTCCACTCCAATTAACAAAGCATCACTATCGCAGTCATAACGAATACTTTGCACTTTCTGAATATGACCAGAAGTCGCTCCTTTGTGCCATAATTCCTGACGGGAACGACTCCAAAAACAAGTTTCTCCCGTTTCTAAAGTCTTTTGCAGCGATTCTTGATTCATCCACGCCATCATCAAAACAGTACCATCCAAATAATCTTGGATAATTGCTGGCACTAAACCCCGTTCATCGTAGCGAATTTTTTCAACAGGGATGGCTTTGTGCAATGAATGCTGTTTAATAGAAAACATACCAGCTGATTTGATCTAATGAGAATGATTCTATTGTTTCACAATATCATTCTGCCATAGGGTAGCTGGCATGATTTTTGCCAAACAACCTTTTTTTCCAGTTAAGTGTTATTTTTACTTTCTTTGTTGTACTAGTTCAATACCAAAACGTTCCTGTCCATAGCAGATTGCATCTTCACAGCGCTCATAGCGACTTGGTGGGCTTTGGAAGCGTCACCATACCAATGAACTGCTGAATTAAACGCTGCCCGATAAAGATCTTGATATGCCTCAGATAATCGAGTCCGAATCTCTAAAGGCAAGTCTTCATTAGACTTGTATAACATTTTGTTATTTTCTTGGTTTAGTTATTTTTATACGATAGAAGTTTCAATCAGTTTTTAACCCTATCCTAAGATAGAGCTTTAGATACAGCTTTTTTATTGCCCACTATCAGGAGAAAGCCTTGGTAAATACCACGATTAAAACCACAAAATCACAAGAAATTTTCACCGCAGCCCAAAATCTCATGCCAGGAGGAGTCAGTTCTCCAGTTCGTGCTTTCAAATCCGTGGGGGGACAGCCCATTGTTTTTGATCGCGTCAAAGGTGCATACATTTGGGATGTGGATGGCAACCAATACATTGATTATGTAGGCACTTGGGGACCAGCTATTTGCGGTCACGCTCATCCTGAAGTGATTGCAGCGTTGCATGAAGCCTTAGAAAAAGGAACTAGTTTTGGTGCGCCCTCAGTCTTAGAAAACGTCCTGGCAGAAATGGTCATTGATGCCGTTCCTAGCATCGAAATGGTAAGATTTGTTAACTCTGGGACTGAGGCTTGTATGTCAGTGCTGCGATTGATGCGGGCTTTTACCCAACGAGAGAAAATTATCAAGTTTGAAGGCTGCTATCACGGTCATGCTGACATGTTCCTAGTCAAGGCTGGTTCTGGTGTCGCTACCCTTGGTTTACCTGACTCGCCAGGAGTACCTAAATCGGCAACTACTAACACATTAACTGCGCCTTTTAATGATCTAGAAGCTGTCAAAGCTTTATTTGAAGAAAACCGCGACGAAATTGCTGGTGTGATTCTGGAGCCAGTCGTTGGTAATGCTGGATTTATTCCTCCCGATGCTGGTTTTCTAGAAGGATTACGGGAACTAACCCAAGAACATGGAGCTTTATTGGTGTTCGATGAAGTCATGACTGGCTTCCGGATTGCTTACGGTGGCGCTCAAGAAAAATTTGGCGTTACTCCTGATTTGACGACTTTAGGTAAGGTAATCGGTGGCGGTTTGCCAGTAGGAGCCTATGGCGGTCGTCGGGATATTATGTCAATGGTTGCTCCTGCTGGTCCTGTTTATCAAGCAGGAACTCTTTCGGGGAATCCCTTGGCGATGACTGCTGGAATTAAAACGCTGGAATTGCTGCAAAAAGCTGGTACTTACGATTATCTAGATCAAATTACTCAAAAACTTGCAGATGGTTTACTGCAAATTGCTAAAGAAACTGGTCATAGCGTTTGTGGCGGTCAGATCAGCGCCATGTTTGGCTTATTCTTCACCTCTGGCCCTGTTCATAACTATGAAGATGCCAAAAAGTCTGATACAGCAAAATTTGGGCGCTTTCATCGCGGGATGTTAGAGCGCGGTATTTACTTAGCACCTTCTCAGTATGAGGCTGGATTCACTTCTTCTGCTCACACTGAAGAAGATATTGAGCAAACTTTAGCAGTTGCACGAGATGTAATGTCTAACTTGTAATCTGTTAAAAAGCTATTAGCAAAAATCACCAATTCTGCTCACTACTTAGCAGAGTTGGTGATTTTACTTAATATTTATAATTATTATGAATACTCTTTAAAAGAGTTTGTATAAACACTGATAAATTTCAAATAGATAATACAAACTATTAGTAATTACGGTTAAAAATGGTTTTAACTATTGGGAATTTATTTGTAAAAAGTGCCTAGACGATAGTTAGAAGCGTAATTACAGTAAATAATTTTATTTTTTAAAATTTGCTTACGTACTCCCTGCTTGACTTTAGTCAATCTTCAAATAATTACCAGCAAAAATCACCTAGCAATAATTAATTCTGCTTTCAATAATTGGAGGAGAGTGTAATACTCCCCGTGATTATTCGTGTAGCGAGTTGACAGTGCATGAGCTACTGCTTAAATCCTATCTGTCCAAATCCCGAAAATGTGGCATATAGCCAAAGGTGTCAATCTTGTGGTTCGCGACTACTCTTGCGCGATCGCTATCGGGTAGTTGAACCATTAGGTCAAGGAGGTTTCGGAGCCACTTTCTTAGCTAATGATGAAGCTTTACCTGGAGAACCAAGTTGTGTAATCAAACAACTACGTCCCTCTGCAACTGCACCCCACGTCTTGCAGATGGCGCGAGAACTCTTTGAGCGAGAAGCTAAAACCCTAGGCAAAATTGGTAATCATCCTCAAGTACCAAGGTTACTAGACTATTTTGAAGAACAAGAACAGTTCTATCTAGTTCAGGAATACATTAGCGGTGCTACCTTACAGCAAGAAGTTAAACTTAAGGGCATTTTGGGTGAAACTGGGGTCAAGCAATTTTTAAGTGAAATTCTGCCATTGCTACAATATATCCATGAGCAAAATGTAATACACCGTGATATCAAGCCAGCAAATTTAATTCGCCGTACCCAAGATGCCAGAATGGTACTGATTGACTTTGGTGCAGTCAAAAACCAAGTTAGCCAAGCTGCGACTAACCAATTTGGACAGACAGCATTAACTGCCTATGCAATCGGTACTCCTGGGTTTGCACCGCCAGAGCAAATGGCTATGCGTCCAGTTTATGCTAGTGATATCTATGCACTAGGCGTAACATGTATTTATCTCTTAACTGGCAAAACTCCTAAAGATATAGATTACAATCCCACAACGGGCGAGATCATGTGGGAAAAACTGGTGCAAGTGAGTGACCACTTGGTTAGTGTGTTACGGAAAATGTTAGATGTGTCTGTACGCAATCGCTACCAGTCAGCCCAGGAAGTACTAAGAGCGTTAGAAATAGAACCATATCTAGAAAGTTTGTCTAAGGGGTTGCTAGTTAAGTCTGATACTGAAGTTAAAGAAAAAACTCACAGTCGTTGGGAAGATTCTGCTGTTTTATGTAGTAATCCTTCTGTCGCTGCTACTGGTTTAGGAGTAGCTCAAGTAGCAGCAGCCATTCGAGCCAGACGAGCCAAGAATGCAGAATCAGATGCAGGAGGAATGCGTCAAGGATCTGCGATAGGCAAATCAACATTTTTATCTAATAGCAACAGTAGTAGTTCACAAAATCAACATTCTAAAATTGTACGTAAATTAGATACCCAAGGTTTACTTACAGCTTATTTGAAGGGAAGACGAGATTTTGCTCTACATAATTTAAATCTATTAAATCTCCAAGGTGTTGACTTATCCGAAACAAATTTCCATTCTGCTCAATTGCAAAAAACCAATCTCCAAGGAGCTAATCTCTATAATAGCGATTTTGGCAGAGCCAGTCTAACTAAAGCTAATCTCAAAGACGCTAATTTGAGCAAAGCTTATTTCAATCATGCTGATTTAGAAGGAGCAGATTTGCGAGGTGCAGACCTCAGCCATGCTTATCTGAGTAATGCTAATCTCCGAGGAACTAATCTGTGTGGTGCTAACCTTAGTGGTGCTAAGATTTCTGATGAACAAATGGCACTAGCGAAGACTAACTGGATGACAATACGTCCCAATGGTAAACGAGGGTTGTTATAATTCGAGGTTGAGATTTAGAATTTTAGATGAAGTTAATTCCAAATTAAAAAATTGATAAATTAATTACCATCAGGACAGCTGAATTGCATCATTAAGCTGTTGTATTAGTATTTTATGACTTTACTGATATTACACTGAGAATAAAACCTATTTTTGCAAGTTGGGTAAGACAAAGTGAAATCCAACCTACGTAAATTTTCAGTATTGGATAATTAGTGCGATCGCAATTAGGGACTTGCGTGAAAATAAAGTACTATTAAACCGATATTAACCCGCAGATCTCCTACCTGATCACGTAGCTTTAAAACTACTTTAATATTTCTTAATAATTACTATCTTTTAAAAAATCAAAACTGTACTTTACAATAAGAAACAAAGCATTACGATAATTTGTTTATAAAAATATTTAATTATATGTATATGAAGACTGCTGGTAAGTAAAAGTTCAGCTTCAATTTTTGGTCATGGCAATAAAAACAAATAATTATCCTTGATTAGGGGTTTAAATAAAATATTTATGATGTCAGAAATTAGTAAATTACATTTATTAGTAGTCAAAAACTTGGCTACGGCGAGTAATCTGCAAAATCAGGAATTAGAACAGCAATTAAGTTTATATCAAATATTCTTGAAGTTATATGAGCAACATAGTACTCTTTTAGATGAAATTCTCCAATTAGAAAACATATATCAGCCATCTTTGAAAAGGGCGAAAACTCATTATGTACAGGGTATAGTAGATGACTCTAGCGTTTATATAGTCACTAACTTGTACGAAAATCAAACGCAAACTTTACAACAACCGCAACAGATTTGGACAATCGGGCGCGATCACAGCAGTGGTATCTGCATTCTGGATCAATATTTGTCTCGTCGCCACGCTGCAATTCAATATGTAGAGCATCAAGGCTTTTACTTAATCGACTTTAATAGTACTAACGGCTCCTTTGTCAACGGTGAACAGACCCATCAATCGATTAAACTAAAAGATGGCGATCGCATCCGTCTAGGTAGCATGACTTTTGATTTTTTCCTTAGTCATTCCAGCCAAGTACTACCAACCGTTGCAATGGAGTTACTGATGCAGCTTATACCACGAGGAGGAGGTACAGACGAAACAGTAGGTGGTATTGTCGGTAAATTACAAAAACTTAAAACTGAAAAATCAAATAAAACTGTAGAGATTTCCCAAGACCTAGACTTAGTTAGAAATTTGAGCAACAATTCTACCAACTTAAATGCAGAGCAACAATCAGAAATTTTAGACCGTTTTTTCAGTAAGTCAACACCTTTTAATCCCAAATTATCCAACAATTCGTAGTTCATATAAGCTTTTTGGCGTATCACTTTGGATAGTTAAAATATGTATTAAATATAGTTACTATCTAAAAGGTGGATAAAAATTTAAGCAATTATAAGATGTCAACTGCTTTAATTACTGGCGCATCTAGTGGTATTGGTAAAGCTTTTGCTGAAGAACTAGCTGTGCGTCAGACAAATCTTGTTCTTGTGTCTCGTTCTGAAGAGAAGCTTCATCAAATAGCCAAACAATTACAAGAGCAATATAAAATTCAAGTAGATGTTATAGTTAAAGATCTCACCGAATCTAATGCATCTAATATTATATTTGATGTTATTAAAAATAAGAATTTAACAATTGATTTACTAATTAATAATGCTGGTTTTGGTGATTATGGTGACTTCGCAGAAAGCGATAGAGAAAGACAAATTAGAATTGTACAACTAAACATTTTGAACTTAGTGGATTTAACCCACAAATTTTTACCTCTGATGCGGCAACGACGTTCTGGAGGTATTATTAATTTATCTTCAATCACTGCATTTCAACCAATGCCATATCTTTCTGTTTATGCTGCCAGTAAAGCTTTTATTCTTAGCTTTAGTCAAGCTTTATGGGCAGAAAACCGTTCTTATGGTGTTCGTATTCTTGTTGCTTGTCCAGGGCCTATAGAAACAAACTTTTTTGCCGAAGCTAACTTTCCTCCAGGTTTAGCAGGAAGTACGAATCAAATGTTTACCAGTGAAGAAGTTGTACGTGCATCTCTTAAGGCTTTAGAAAATGGGCAGCCAACTTTAGTAATTGGTAATGTTAATACTCAATTACAAACTTTATTAGCTCAGTTAGTACCCAGAAAAATTTTGTTAACTATGTTGGCAAAAAAATTTAAAAGTTCAGATTAGTTTTTGATCTTGTAGTCAGGACTTTAGTCCTTACTTTTCTTAGACAAACAAGCAAACCAAACCGTATTTTTAATAACGGATACGTGGATCAACATAAGCATTTAAAATGTCTATCAAAATGCTTGCGCTCACGACGATCGCCCCGAAAAATACTAGTACTCCCTGGACTGTGGGATAATCGCGATCGGAAATTGCTTGATATAGTCGATTGGCTAATCCAGGCCAAGAAAACGTGACTTCAGTCAAAATTGCTCCACCTAATAGAGAAGCAAAGGTCAATCCTAAGACTGTGATTACAGGAATTAGAGCATTTTTTAAGGCATGGGAGACTAAAATCTTATTTTCAGCAACACCTCTGGCTCTAGCTGCTTCTACATAATCTGACTTGAGTGTTTGTTTTAAATTTACTCTGACAATACGTTCAAAAATCCCACTGAGCAAAATGCCTAGAGTGAGACTAGGAAGGGCTAGATGGTGTAAAGCTGTAAAAAACTGATTCCAGTTGCCATTGAGTAAACTATCAATTGTATAGAGGCCAGTGATAGTAGAGGGAACAGGAAGATTAGGTGGGAAACGGTTGGAATTGGGAAACCAGCCGAGTTGAACTGAGAAAATTAATTGTAAAAGCATTCCCGCCCAAAACATGGGCAGTGCGTAGGTAATAATCCCAAATAACCGTCCTCCAACATCAAAAGATGTTCCAGGACGGGAAGCCGAAAGAGTCCCAACCAAAATACCGACAGTGAGTGCAACTGCCATACTAAATACTGCTAATTCCACTGTCGCCGGAAAATATTGACCAATTATGTCCCAAACATTTTGGCCGCGACTTGTTAAAGATGTACCCAAATCAAAACGCAGTATATTTCCCAAATAATTTAAATACTGTAGCCACAAAGGAAGATTTAAACCCAGTTGTTTCCGCAACTCTTCTTTAGCAGCTTCTGGCGCACGTCCACCGAGAATTGCATCTGCTGGATCTCCTGGTGTTGCTCGTAGTAATAAAAATACAATCGTAATAATAGTTAACAGTTGCAGTGGAGCCAGTAACAAACGGGAGACAATGTAATATTGTAAAGCTTTAGAGCGAGACATATTGAGAAAGGATGAAAATTATACCAATTTTATGTGAGGCTGCATCAATTATTCTGACACCAAGTTGCAATCATAGCGTAATATTTTTTTACTGCTTGCTAAAATTAATATTTCTAACAGTATTAACAGAACTATGTTTGCAAAGGATCATTGCAGAGTTGAAATTTGCTAAAGCTTGGTAAGCATAGTGTCATCAACCATAGTTTAAAGACTATAGTTGAGTTTTCTTTTTTAAGACTACCACTTTGTCCAAATTTAGGTAACAAATGAAAATTCAAAAACTAGAGTTGTAATAAAAAATATTTAAAGTATAAATTAGGATATTTTAAAAGTACGAATGTCAGGATCAGTAATTTTTTGACCTTCTGCTTCTTGCCATATAGTTATGTTTATTTATGTTAAAAATCCCCTCAGAATAGTTAGTATAACCTAAGCAAATCCGAGGGGATAATTTTATCAATAAAAATATCTTCAAAAATTCACACCACTAAAACTTTGATAAAGGCAAACGATATGCTATAATCATCTGCATTGATCTATGGTTACTACTTACGCCCTGTTAAAGAAACTAGTAGTAGTCATGCTGTGGTTGTGTTTGAGTCATGAGAAAATTTGATTCATCGTACAGGTAGCGGCTAGCTTCCTCTTCTAAGCGATGAATTAGAAAAGGTTCAATAGCGTTACTCTGACGCAGCGCGGCTAAATATCCATCCAAATACATCCGCATATCATCCATGCGATAACCGCTACTCCATAACCTGGCGAAGGCGTCGGTGATTTTTTGGTAATAGCGAATGGTTTGTGTGTCTTGAAGCATAACTGCTGTATTAATCTCTTTGGAATGAGAATTGTAAATGATTCACGTTGAAATGTGAAGTGTTACTTTTACTCTAGGGTGTCAAATCGAAGCTAAATATATTTCTTTTGGTGGTATCCTCCAGCAGCTAAGACGTAATTCAATCCTATTCTAGAAAACCCGGAATTTTATTATCTGGTAAGCTATTCTTATGATTTCCTCTGTCTACAGCCCGATTTTATTAGCGGGTATTGACATCGTGACATCATTATTTACAATGTAGAAGCCCCTGATACTATCAAGCTAAAAGATAGCTCAGTTGACAGTTACCCTAGTTGTTGACAGTTTTTTGGTATATGACATCCCTACGGAAGCAAGATATTTAACCAAGAGAGCTTTTGATTAGTCTAACAAAAATTTAAGAAAAAATTAAAGAATCTGACTAACTCAGCCTTGGACAAGGCATAAGTTAAAGATATTGCCACTCTTTGTTTGAGGAAATGTAAAGCCAATTGCAACTGAAGTAACAAAGACTACAAAACCTTGAGCATAGGCTTGTTACTTTGAAATTTATCGACGCTAAGGGGTCTTACCACTGTGGGTTCGGTTTGTATTGAAATCGTTGAGGGGAATCCCCATCTGAGGTCGTTACTCGGTTGGCACTTGCAACAGTTAGAGTATAGAGTCCATCAAGCTGCCAGCATTTATCAAGCAAGAGAAGAGTTTTTAGTCCATCAACCGACTCTAGTTATTCTAGATGCGGATCTTCCTGATGGTGATGGTATTGAGTTTTGCCGTTGGTTGCATCGTCAGCAGCAACCTTCGATTTTAATGCTATCTGCGCGTAGTAACGAAGCCGATATCGTCGCAGGTTTAAAGGCGGGAGCAGATGATTACTTAAGTAAACCTTTTGGAATGCAAGAGTTTTTAGCAAGGGTAGAAGCGTTAATTCGCCGGAAGCGCACACCATCTGCGCCAGCTTACCTAGATTATGGCACTTTGCAAATCGATTTGGTTCAGCGCCGCGTTCGATTTCAAGGAGAGTTCATCGACTTAACACCCCAAGAGTTCAGTTTACTGTACGTTTTAGCGCAAGCTGGAGGAGTACCATTAAGTAGGTCGGAATTGCTGCGTCGTGCTTGGCCTGATGCTATTGATAACCCTCGTACTATTGATACTCATGTTTTGTCGCTACGAAAAAAAGTTGAACTTGATCCGCGCCAACCTAGTTTAATTCAAACTATCCGTAATGTGGGATATCGGTTTAATATGGAAATTTTGAATGCCAACATTCCACAGGTACAAACCAAGTTAGCCAAAGAAAAGTTTAGCAATCAACGTTCTACGCTGAGTACTCAACGTTCGTAGAGTTTTCCTTGAGAACAAAAACGTTTAAATCCATTCTTGGGCAGCTTGAGAGTCTGCTTGCATCAAGTTGTTGCGTAAATTAACCCAGTCGATTTCAGAAGCTGTTTGATCTGTTAATAACTGGCCTTGTTGTAAGTGTAACAGGCGACCGCAAAACATCTGATTTAAGTCCATCTGGTGATTAACCATCAAAATTGTAGTTTGATGAGTTTGATTTAACTGAGTTAAGACTTGCATCAGACTAGAAGCTGTAGCAGCGTCTAAGGCAGAGGTTGGCTCATCTAATAGTAAAACTTTTGGCTGGATAATTAAAGCACGAGCGATCGCTACTAGTTGTCGCTGTCCAGCAGCAAGTTGTACTTCAGTGCGTCCCAACCATTCACTAGGAATGTGCAGTTGTTCTATCCAATAATTGACTCGTTGCTGAATTGTTTGTGTGGGTAATCTACGCAAAAGTAAAGGATAGGCCAAAGTTTGTTGAACTGTCATCCCTAGTAGCTTTGATTCTTGTAACACCAGTGTCACCCATTGCCGTAGCTGTGTTATGGGAATTTGGCGGTATTCTTGATTCTCCAGATAGATTTTGCCATTACTGGGTTCAATCAGGCGGTTGATTAGACGCAATAATGAAGTTTTACCAGCACCTGATGAACCCACAATGCTAATGCAATCTCCTGGATATACCTCAAAGGAAATATCCTGCAATATAGGGTATCCCTGAAGCTGGGTTTTGAGTTTCGTGAACAGACTAACTTGTTCTAACCGTAGTTGGGGCATGGGGTATGGGGCATGGGGCAAGTGGGCATGGGGCATGGGAAGAAGGCACACAGAAAAAACTCTTATGCTTCTGTGCCCCGGTCATTGAGTTTCGACTGCGCGGTAGTTGAGCGTAGTCAAAGTGCTGCTCCTCTGCTCCCTGCCTACGCAAGTAATTTCACCAAATCAAACCGGATTCCCATAGCAACTCATAGTTATTTTTCCAAGATGTCTATTAATTTAATTGTCCGGTAGTTAAAGCTGTAGTAATAGTCCAGCCGTCAACTAATAACAAGAGCAGGGTGCATCCTAACAAAATTATATACATCCACGGCTGGGCTAAAGGGCGAATATCTGTGGTGTTAATGCCTGTCTTAGCTTCTACGATTTTCACTAAACGGGTAAATCCAGCTACACGCATGGGGAGTAAATAAGCTTTTCCATCCTGGCTAAGAAAATAATAAACCAATCCTCCTTGACCAGTAGAACGAGGTTTTAATTCTTTGACATCTGCCCAAGGTAAAGTCCAACCTTTACGAAAGAAGCGAGGAACCCAAACCGGATATGCTAACTGGATTTGTTGGTCATTGACAATTACTTGTTCAGTCAATACCGCATATAGACCAACTAAACCTACGCCAATTCCTACCCACAATAATACTGGCGGTATGGGTGCAGCTGTTACCTGAGATAAAAAAGGTAATGGTGCTGTCAGCGCTATATATAAAGTCAATAGGGTAACTCGAATTAGCGGGGAAAGGCGAAAAATAGAAGTAGAAGTATTGGCTGAAGTTGTTGTCACGGCTTTATGAGCATACTTTTTTTTATTGTAAGGTAAACATTTTTTAACTTACCTAAAAATTTGCTGTCTAAAATTATTCCTAAAGGTTTATTTTAAGTATTCCTTGAGACAGTAGCGAAAATTTTATAACTATAAGCTCTATATTTTTTTAGGTAAATTTCATCAAACTTTTAGTCAATTTTTTAAAAAAGTTTAGCTTTAAAATTAAATTTAGTTTATGATTATTTTAATTTAAGATTAAATTAGAATTTAAAGCACTACATAAGCTTTAGAAATAATCACTACGACAAAGTAGTCAGAGTGATTTTGGCTAAATGTGATTAAGGATTTCCGTTCTGTGCTAGGTACAAGATTAAAATATTCGATAAAAGTAAAATTAGACAAAGGTAATTGGGCATTTAAATTATGTTGCTTATTTTTAGCAACAGATGTTGTTTT
Source organism: Halotia branconii CENA392 (assembly GCF_029953635.1). Lineage (NCBI taxonomy): Bacteria > Bacillati > Cyanobacteriota > Cyanophyceae > Nostocales > Nodulariaceae > Halotia > Halotia branconii. The sequence continues at coordinate 3,150,008 of NZ_CP124543.1, forward strand.
TATTGTTCTTCATTTAATTTATTCGTATAGCAACTTTATTTCTAATGACGTTTTTTCGTTAGAAACAGATAGAGGGTATTCAGAGATTTTTCAATATGTCAAAGAGTATTGGTCTGCGCTTTTATTAGGTTTATTAGCAGTACAAGGACGTTCACTTCTATACTTAAGTTGGTCTGTACTATTTTTTTATTTGTTGCTTGATGATGCAGGTCAGATACATGAACACTTGGGAGCTTTAATTAGCAGTAAGTTTTCGTTTCACACTATGTTTCATCTTAGAGCAGTTGACTTTGGGGAACTTGTTGTATCTGCTGTCGCTGGTTTATTATTTTTGATTGCCATTGCTATTAGTTATCGCCTAGGCGATCGCTTGTCTAAAAAAGTATCAAAATATTTAATTATATTGCTGTTTACTTTGGCTTTTTTTGGAGTTGCAGCAGATATGTTTCATGTACTATTAAGTTCACCTCTTTTAGATCCTATATTAATTCTTGTAGAAGATGGCGGTGAACTTGTGGTTATGAGCTTGATTGTTTGTTTCGTGTTTTCGTTGTCTTTACAATCAAAGAAGCTGATTGAATAACAAATTATCTGGGATTTCTTTAAGATCAAGGTAAGTACTTTTGTACTACACTCCAACCAGTAATTGACACCCAAGCAAAACCTGCAAACAAGATAATATTTACACCGATATGTAAAGGTCTAGCCCAAGTTCGTCTAGAGCTAATTTGTGTGGCGCTGAAAGCAGACAGCAAAACTAATCCTACTACTATTAACCCAGCAACCAAGTGTGATGACTGCCCCAAGGAACCAAAGTGTCCCAACGTACCAACAATGCCAATTGCCAGTAGTAGCAGCACTAAACTTACCATAGTAATACCGATTGTATAGTGGAGCGATCGCACTGTTGAGCGTCCGCCAATAATCGGTAAAAAACTAGGGAGATTTTGCGAAGTTCTAACGCGAAACATCCAAATCCCAGTAATCGCTAACAGCAAATACGCCATTATCGATAATCCCATTGACCAAGCAGCTATTTTCCACAGCCAGAGAAAAGAAGGTAGATTCATAACATTAATTTTAAACGGCAGAGAGGGAAGAGAGCAGGGGAGGCAGGGGAGGCAGGGGAGGCAGAGGGGGAAATAAGGAAGTAATTTTTCTATGCCCCATGCCCCATGCCCCATGCCCCATTTCAATAAAAAAGGCTGCTAAATTTAGCAACCCTAAAAATTAAAGAAAATTGTTTTTTTAATCAACGGATACTAAACGCGATATTGTTAAAGGTTTTGTTGTATCTCCGACTTTTGTATTAATCGATGACACCATTGATTTATTACTGATAGGGTCTATCCCTACTGAATCTGTATCAAACTCTTTTGCGCTCGGTTGTTCAATTGCCAAGCGATCGCACCGAATGTTATCCGATAAAATTGCACTAGCCATCATACCTGTATGAATCTCCATTTGAGCTTTTGGTGGTGCTTCAAATATGAGTCGTTGTCCAGGAAAAACAACCCTTTCAAAGTACCAGTTAGCAATATTGGAGATGCGAACCACCTGAATTTTGCTCGTGGCATTAACGTAGCAGCAGAGAATATTCTCCGATTGCTCAGGTGGTAGTGGATCTAATATTTGAGCCATAACTGCCGAGGAGCTTTACGCCACAATTTTACATTACATCAGCAAAGCTAACACTTGCTGATCCCCAGATGCTGTAACTCCGACTACCAACTACAATTTTCTACGCTATTTATATCTAAAGATATGTTCAAGTTATGAAAACTAAATAAACAAATCTTCTTTTTGGAAAATTATACACTATGACTGCGGATATATTCTTGTCAACAAAGCTTGTATTTCTCTAAGGGGATTGGGAGTCAGGCTTAGTTAAAGGATCATTGCCTTACCCCTACTTCAGAATTTATTTTTTTGGTTTCATCTATCCCCAGACTTATATCAGGGATCATCGCTTTATGAATAAACTCAATGTTATGGTAAAGATATGTGAAAACTTCGTTCATAAAACCTATTTCTATTTGTTTGATGTTGAGCAAATTTAACTATTCCCACAGTTGTCAATAATAGAGTTATCCTTTATCAAAAAATAGCTTATATGTCAAGCCAAATGTTGATATAGCCAATGTAACTAAAGCAAATACACTTTAAAACGAGATTTTTATCTCGCTTTTCCTTGAAGAACGGCAAGATGGAAATAAAAACCCTCATGATCGAAAATCGAATCCTCTACGTTCGCCTTCCCTGTAATCCCATTTTTCCGATTGGGGTTGTCTACTTGGCAGATCATGTCCACAAGCAATTTCCTGGAATCGAACAGCGCATTTTTGATTTGGGAACAGTGCCACCTTTGGACTACGCTTCTGCCCTGGATGACTGTATCGATGAATTTAAACCAACACTGCTAGTATTTTCGTGGCGGGATATCCAAATTTATGCCCCAGTTGGTGGACGTGGTGGAAACCCGCTGCAAAACGCCTTTGAGTTGTACTATGCCAAAAATCCCTTGATTAAATTACGGGGGGCATTAGGCGGTTTGCGAATCTTCATCGCTTACTATGCAGAACTGTGGCGTAACCAGGGATTAATCAAACGCGGTTTAAAACGCGCCCAAAAATATCATGATAATGCCCGTGCAGTTGTTGGTGGCGGTGCAGTCAGCGTATTTTATGAGCAGTTGGGTAAAAGCCTACCTCCAGGAACAATTATTTCTGTAGGTGAAGGGGAAACTCTGCTAGAAAAACTTTTAAGTGGCGACGAGTTTCAAGATGAACGTTGCTATGTTGTAGGAGAAACTCAACCACGTAACAGGTTGATTCACGAACAACCCACACCCTTAGAAAAGACTGCTTGTAATTATGACTATATAGAAGGTATCTGGCCGGAATTTAATTATTATCTGCAAGAACAAGATTTTTACATCGGTGTCCAAACCAAGCGCGGCTGTCCTCACAACTGCTGTTATTGTGTTTACACCGTCGTCGAAGGCAAACAGGTACGTATTAACCCGGCAGATGAAGTCGTTGCCGAGATGCGCCAACTGTATGATCGCGGCATTCGCAACTTTTGGTTTACCGATGCCCAATTTATCCCCGCCCGCAAATTTATCGACGATGCCATAGAACTTTTGCAGAAAATCGTTGATTCCGGGATGACAGATATCCATTGGGCAGCATACATTAGAGCCGATAACCTGACACCCCAGTTGTGCGAATTGATGGCAAAAACCGGGATGAATTACTTTGAAATTGGCATCACTAGTGGTTCTCAAGAACTCGTGCGAAAAATGCGAATGGGGTACAATCTGCGGACTGTCTTACAAAACTGCCGCGACTTAAAAGCAGCCGGGTTTAATGACTTAGTATCTGTCAATTACTCCTTTAATGTGATTGACGAACGTCTTGAAACTATTCGCCAAACCATCGCCTACCACCGCGAACTAGAACGAATTTTCGGCGTTGATAAAGTTGAACCTGCGATTTTCTTTATTGGATTGCAACCGCATACCCATTTAGAAGAATATGCTTTCAAAGAAGGCATCCTCAAACCAGGATATGATCCTATGAGCTTAATGCCGTGGACAGCCAAGAAACTATTATGGAACCCCGAACCTCTTGGCTCTTTCTTCGGCGAAGTATGCTTGCAAGCTTGGCGACAAAACCCCAATGACTTCGGGCGCGAAGTTATGAAAATCTTAGAAGAAAAGCTGGGTTGTGCCGACTTAGAAGCAGCACTTTCTGCCCCAATTGATACTAAAGAAAAACAATTGGCAGGCATATCATAATGTCTTCTTCGTGTCTTTGTGCCTTTGTGGTTAATATAATTTTTTTGCAACCACAAAGACACAAAGTAAATTTGGGGAATAAAAGCAGATTTTTAATTATGAATAACGAAAGCCCATGTTAGAAGGTTCAATTTTACAACAGCTCGAAGCAGCACACCGTCATAGCACTAGACCAATTCGATTAGGGGTGTACTACAAAAATACCCTAGTATCCCTGTGCCATGCCTTAGAAGACCACATCTTAACTGACAACAGTCAACCTTTAGTAATTGCAGCCTTTCAACAAGGTAAATGGTATCTGCAAGAAGCAGAACGATATGCAGATATTGCTAAGTGCAGCCGCGAAGTTGTGATTATGGCAGGGACAGATACAGGCTTTGCGGAACATTCTACAAGCCAATTACCCAATGTAAATTTAGTAGCATTAGATGCGGCTGATCCGGTATCGCAGGAGTGGCACTTAATTATTCTTGCGCCTAGCTACACAGCAATGGTACTTTGTCAAGAGTTATCAGAAGCTGACTATGGCTTGGGAGGATTGCCAGACACCGATTTAGAGCGTAAATTCTATGGCTTATGGACATTTGAACCAGAATTAGTACAAGAGACAGTAGAATTAGCGATCGCTCACACTCAACAATACAACCCAGAACTAGCAAAAAAACTCGTTACACATCAAAAATCAATCCAGTCTAGTTTAGCTCCACCGAAAAATTTAGGTACAGTTGTCTCTCGCGTAGTTGATTATCTCCAGACAGGACAGGATAATTTATCCATCCCTGTAGCATTACGTCAACAAGCGCTAGACCGCAACTTGGTTTCTAACGAAATCCAGGCATTTTTGCGGATGGCACAACTGATGGACATGGCAGATGTCAACAACCCAATGGCAGCTGCGGAAGTAGTAGCGCTTTCCGAGACAATGGGACAGCTACTAGAACTACCCGCTTGGCAAATTAAAAGATTACGCCTAGCAGGTTTACTGCACCGCATAGATCCATTACAAAAAGCAGACAGCATTTTGACTCCTGGTACATCTACTCGTTATCAAGATGAAGATGCTCCCAGTTGTGCCTTAAGTTGTCCCTTAGTACCAGGAGCGCAGGTATTGCGAACAATGCCTAGGCTGCGAGCAGTTGCCCAAATTATCACTCACCAAGCTGAGTGGTGGGACGGAACAGGAGAACCTGCGGGTTTAGCAGGAGATGAAATTCCTCTAGAGTCGAGAATTGTAGCTTTAGTTGCAGATTTTCAGTGGCGAGTCAATAATATCAAATCTGCCAATCAAACGCGCGAAGAGATATTTACTCAAGCTTTAAACGAATGCAGACAACAACAATCAACCCGCTTTGATCCTAAACTTGTAGATGCTTTAGCTTTATTGGTTATGGGTTTGCAACAGGGATTAGACTTACCTTTGATGTCGCCTAAAATCAGTAGCGGTATGTGGTTAATTGATTCCCGGTGGGATAGCTATAACAAGAGTAGTGAGGAGATTAGTAGTTACCTTAAATGAATATCGAAGACATTAGATCAGGAAAAATTAAGCAACTCCCAGGAGTAAATTTAGAAGACGAGGAACTCTCTCAACTCGACTTAAGCCGCATCAATCTTGCAGGTGCTACCCTTGTGGGTACTGATTTTACAGGTTCCAAACTCGAAGGTAGTCATTTCGAGGGAGCCAACTTAATGCAAGCGAACCTACAAGAAACTGACTTGCGAGCAAACCTCATGGGAGCCAACTTAATGCAAGCAGATTTGACAGGCGCTGATATGCGGGGTAGCAATTTGCGCGGCGCTAACTTGATGGGAGCAAGACTCAACGATGTATCTTTATCTGGTGCTTTTTTGAGTGGCGCTAATTTGATGAACATCAACTTACAAGGCGTTGACTTAAGAGGTGCTGACTTGCGAGGTGCAAACCTAACTGGAGCTAATCTTAAAGGTGCAGACTTGAGCCGTGCTGATTTACAAGGAACATTATTGAGTGGGGCAAATCTTGAAGAAGCCGACTTGCGGGATGCTAATCTAGCAGGGGCAAATTTAACCGATGCTAACTTATTATGTGCGGAATTAGAAGGTACAAATTTGAGAGGTGTAAATTTAGAAAAAGCATGTTTGGTGGGTACAGTGATTGAAACAAATTTAACATCATAAATATAAGGCGTTGCTGAATTAAAATATGAAATTCAAAGATTAACTTTTTTCAAATTTTTGTTTTCTGTATAATACAAATTCGTATTGTGATTCAGCAACGTCAATTGAATTAAGTAGAACGGCGTAAAAAATTCAATAGTTTTACGTTTTTTAGACTCTGGAAGTCGGTAGCATCCGAAAAGTAATTCATGATAAACAATAGTTGCTGTAGCTATTTCATTTTCATGTCGTCGCAGCATTTCGATAACATTGGAGTTGGGAATTGAGCGCAATGGCTCGGAAAGAATATTAGTATCTAATAAAAAGCGTAAGTTCACCAAACCACTTCACGTCCTGGTGAAGAATCTCGAACATGTGTAAAAACTCCAGGTTCAATACTTACTGCTTCTAATTCTTGTTCTTGGCGAAATTTTTCTAAAGATTTCCAGAATTGCGATTCACCACTCACGATTGTTGTAGATTCGTCTAGAATCTCAATAACTATTTATTGTCCATCAGAAATATTTCTATTAATAGCAGCAATGAATCAATTTAAACCCTATTATGCTTCTAGATAATTTCGTTGTTGAACTACTTGCTTATTTCGGAAACTGACAGAATAGGGATATTTATCGGGTGCATCCCAGTTTTTATTTGACAACAAGAGAATAAGTGTCATTGCGAGGAGGAACGACGAAGCAATCGTATTGACTTGTTTGTAGTCAGAGATTTTGCGATTGCTTCACTCCACTTCGTTACGTTCGCAATGACGTTCAAAAAAGTGGGATGCTCCCTATTTATCCATCCAAAAACCACTGACAGTGACGGTGTGAATAGGTCTTTCTTCGGGATATTTACAACTATTTGATCCCATTTGAAATGTTCCCCCCGGTATCCAAATCATGTCTTTTTTTGGGGGGGTTACTAGGAGGGGATGAGAGAGTTTAAGAGGGTTTTGTATTGGAAGTCATGAGGCGTTATGAATATGAATTTAAGGTTTAAATTAACATTGCACCACCATCACTAAGAATGGTAGTCCCTGTTAGATAACTATTGTTCATTAGAAATAAATAGGCTTCTGCTATTTGTGAGAACTTTCCTAGTCCTAGAGGAATTTTGTCTTCCATTTCTTTTAACGTTGTAAACCCTGGAGAAACAGCATTGACTCTAATCGGAGCGATTTCTAAGGCAAGAGCTTTACATAAAGATTCCACTGCACCATTAATCATACTTAGCGTAGAAAAACCAAAATAGGGACGAATGCCCAAACTTCCTGAAGAAAAGACAATACTCCCCCCCGAATTAATTTGTTTATAAGCTAATTTAGCGATATTGTATTGACCCCAAAACTTGGTTTCAAATGCGTGACGGACATCTGGGGTATTTAACTCTAAGAATGGAGCAACAATTAAAGGAGACTTCACTGTTATGGCAATATGATCGATACAACCTACCTTTTCTAATAATTTTTTGATTTCACTTTCTTTAGTAATATCAAACGAAAAGTATTTACACTCTTTGAGCTTGTTAATTTTTCGTAATTCAGGGGCTTGTTGTTCAGCAGATTTGGAAGCAATAATCACATTACTTCCTTGTTGTTTAACTTGTTGAGCTAAGGCTAGTCCAATTCCCGAACTTCCGCCAACAATAAGAACTGTCTGATTTTTCATGTTGATTATAAGTAAAAAAAATTTTAATTATTTGTTGCTTTTTGCTCTTTTTTATTTGTTTCTGGATCGGTTAATAGTTCAATATACAACGAATCAATTCCCTCTTTTTCTAAAAGTTCTAATATGGCTAAGTTTAATTTTCTTTCAGCAGCAAAATAAAAACTAAGAGAACTGACATAAGCTCTAATTTCAATAACACGAGCATTCTGTTCAATTTTTTTAAACCTGACTAAACATTTCTCATAACACCCTGGAATAGATGCTGGCAATTTTTCAATTCCCTCACAAATACGGTGAGTTTGTTGGGCTGAAATACCATCAATATTTAGATGCAAATTAATCCCAAATTTTCCTTCTTCTTCGGCATTTTGTGACCAGTTTGCTACTATTCCAGAAATCATTTTTGAATTCGGCATTTTCGTAATAGAACCCCATACAGTATCATGAATGGTTGTAGTTCTAAAACCAACATTTAATACTTGCACCATGTTTGAAAATCCTGAAATGACCAGCCAATCTCCTTCTTTATAAATCGAATCAGAGTAAATAATTAAGGTACAAAACCAATCATAAAGGATATCTTTGAATAATAAACCTAATGTGATTCCAGCCCCCCCTAATAGTCCAATAAGGGCAGCCGCAGACTGTCCTAAAAATAGCTCGCTTATCTTGAGAGTTATGAGAATAATCGCAATTGCTTGGAAAATTTTGGGCATCAAAGGCTTCAATAATTCATCGAGTTCACTGTCAGTATGCAGCAAAACCTCAGCAATAATTTGGCCGAAGATAGAAGAAGCTCGATAAACAAAATAAGCAATGATTAAAAGAACAATTAGATTAAGAAATTGAGTGAGCGTTTGACTTAACTTAGCGCCTAAGTTTTCTGACAGAATATCTTTACTTAGCCACAATCCACCAATAAGAATTATACCGCTTAAGCAGGGCTTCAAAACACCAATTAACTCATCATAGAATTTACTTTGAGTTTTTCTGGTGACGCGTTCAATGCGTTTGAGAATAATTTTGGTTAAAAACACCCTCAAAAACTGAGTCACCGCTAGAATAATTACAACAATTGCAATTTTACCAATGGGAAAGCCAGAGGCATTAATGTTTGTCAGAGTAGTCCAAAGTGTTTCCATAAATTGATGGGAAAAAAGTTGAGTTTAATTGTTTTAGATGTGTTTGCCCTGGCGATATCGAAATTCCAGAAGGTCAAAAATTATGGGGTATGCAACGGGAGAGTTAAACATCTTTTATCAGAATAGGAATCATTGCTGTTTTATGTTGAAAATATAAACAATCAGAAGGTGGGGAAACTTTAAAGATAACGATACCCTTAATATCGTTTTCTGGAACACCCGCTTCAAGAAGATGAGGAAGTTGAGTTTCATTGAAAAGCTGTTTCCAGGAATCGTATTTATTCTTGAGAACTCCTGTTGAAGTCAAATTACAATAGGTTAAAATTCCACCCTTTTTGAGCAACGGATAAGACTTTTTGATAAAAGTAAATTGGTGGGTGTGTTGTTCATCTGCATTCAAAGGATAAGTATCATAAAAAATACCATCAAATTTTGGCTCATTAAATGATTCTAATACTTCACAAGCTAAACCTAAAATAGGGGTTACTTTATGAGCGGCTGTTTGTTGGAATTCAATCAATCTTTTAAACACATCTTCATTGGCTTCTATAATCGTATGTTCTTCTGGATGATAAGATTGAATCGCATTAGCTGATATTCCTAAGCCAAAACCACATTCTAATATATGACCCCCATTTCGAGTCACCAACTCGGCGAAAGCTTTCATATAAGGAGTTTCCCAACGTTCCATGACTGGATGACCTTCAATCGCTAATTTTTCATCAGTCAGTAATGCTTTTTGCTTAGACCACCGTTTGGGATCGACGCTTTTTTTTAATCCTTGATAACCGCTTTTAAGTTTCTCACTCATTGTTTTTCCTCTCTATAAAAGTCTGAGTTTATGTGTTAGTTAAAGTAATCTTCGAGTAATCCAGAACGTCGCACATCATTAGTTACACAATGAAATCCACCGCCTAATGTGCGAGCATGGCGCAGTTGTAATCCAATTACATTGACACCTCGTTTCTCTAACTCTTTAATTAAAGAAACCTGCCTTTTATCAACAATTGCTAATTCCGGATTAACTACGAGAAAGTTCATCGCAATCCAAATTGATGAAAGAGGATAACCTTCATATCCAATGTCTACGGGTTCCGGACACCAAATTTTATCCCAATTGTGAAATAATGCGGGTAAATTATCATGATTAACTCGTTCTGGATTAATCACAACTAAACCCGGACGAACAACGGTAAAAGTTGTATCAATATGTTTACCGAGATAGACATTTATACATTGATGGACTCGGTAATCGTTTCCTAAAATTGATTGCAACCATTGTCCTCCTAACTGGTTTCCTGAATCGCTAACTTGATAAAGAATATCTTTACCTAAACGAAGAATATTCGCCGCATCAAAAGCAATTTCAGAGTTTAAGAATCCATGTTGTTTACTATTAGGATTTGTGAATAATTCATCGAGTAACATCGGTTTAGGCGCTGAAATCCAACGAGTGCCGGAATGGAAATACTCTAAAAATACTTTTTTATAAGCATTCATTTCAAAATAACGAGAACGGGAAGGAGAGGGGGCTTCGATAATTTGATTGCCTAGTGCTAGAAACACATCACGAGGACAATAATTAAAATGTCCACAAGAAGACCAATTAGGGGTAGAAAAAGAGATGGAATGGTTGGTGATTTCTGGGCGACGAACTTTCACGTTTAATTCTTGCAACGTGGCAACCAAAATAGCAAGGTCTTCTTGAGTTTCTTCTAGGACGCGATCGCTAAATTTTCCGGTGGGAATATCTTCGTCAGCTAATTCAGGAAAATCTACCCCACGTACACTGGGGTCAATTTGAGGAAGTCTGGCATTTTCTACCACTCCGACAATGACTTCTTCTAACGATGACCATTCATCATAAACGGAAACTTTGCAGTTATTTGCTATTGTTGCAGACAATTGATCAAAATCTTTGTTGTGAGAGCCATTGTGGACTTGATCGAGTGTTTTTAACATATTTTTTGATTGAATTTAACGTGAGTTTATAGTGATAGATAGCCAGGGAATATTTACCTTTTTTATGAGTTTTGCTGAAGAGAGCGTCCTCTAAAAAAAACAATACCCACCCTACGAGGTATAAATTTCTCTTATCACCATAACTACGGGAGAGCCGTCCTAGTCTAGTAGGGTGGGTTAGACGGTGATAACTTTGGTAATAATAAGCATTTCCCAATCCGTCGTAACCCACCATGACATAACAGCGCAGTTTAAGGACATAACAGTGTTATGTCCCTACTAGATAGAATTAATCGCGTAGTAACATTCCTCTAAGTTCTTTTTTGTAATTGATCGCACCTGCATCATTTTTAATGGTGACGATCGCTTTTTTCAGTTTTGCGCCTTCAAACTCTTAAGGAATCTCATCTTCGTAGTCTGAGGAAACGGGTTGACCGGCATCTCGCGTCAATCACAAGGTAAAGTATATTGGGTGAACCTTCTGGGGCTTTCGGTTCAGCGTAGGGTTCCCAGTCAGGAACAGAATCTCGAATATTGAGGGAGATTGTCCCATTGAATTGTTTAGTCATTAGATACTATTTATGTTTCTTCAAAAGAGACACGATGCCCACACCACAATAAATTGGGGGGCATTTTTTTATTTGCAAGTCAGTTAACACATGTATATAGCAACTATGTCATTATTTGATGTCAACAAACATTCTAAAATTCCAACTTTTATATGTTTGAATAAACACCACCAAAAAGTGTATAGTTGCCTTATTCTCTTTAATACTCGCTCAAGCTAACGATTACTTTATTTTACTCAACCATAATCTCAATCTATGTCCCTCATCTCAGAGTATGGCTCTCATAACGCTCCTGTGGTCATCACTCGCCAGTTTCACGATCTTGATGCTTTTGCTGAAGCCATCAAACCATTGAATGTGACTGCTAACCAGTTAACCCAAGGTAATTTTAGGGGGAGCGTTAATTTTGCAGACTTTAGGGGTCTGAAGTTTACCGACGTTAATCAAAATCAAGCCTTGAAAGTAACTGGACCTAAGGCTTCTGACGACCTTATATTTGCAATCGCACTTCAAAGCGGTCAGACACAAGTCATGTCTTATGGTTGCCCGATCAAAAAACGCGATATATTTGGGTTCGATCCGGCGCGAGAAACGGATGTCATTGCAGGAAAAGACAGTCTCATAGCCATAGCGAGTGTTAATTTGTCAGTTTTCCAGTCCTTATGTAACCAAATGGGATACGATTTAGGGCAAAAATTTCTCAAACAGAATTTGATTCGTCTCCACCAAGCTACATTGCGCTCTCTAAGAGCTTATTATCAAGCAATCAGTCAAATATTTATCAGCCAACCATCATTACTAACGCAACCACAGATGCGATCAGTGATTATGGAAGATTTTTTGCCATTGCTGGTTAACACGGTGGGTAAAAGTAGACAGAAAAATTCATACAGATTAAAAACCTTCCGCCGTTATTCCCTGGTCAAACAAGCTGAAGAGATTGCTTTATCTTTTCCCGATCGCCCTTTAACCCTGCAACAATTATGTAACGAATTAGGAACTAGCAGCAGCGCCTTATCTTATGGCTTTCGAGAGATTTTTGGCTTAAGTCCAATGGCTTATCTGAAGATTCAACGGCTTAATGGAGTACGTCGCGCTTTAAGAAATAGCGATCCCGATACAACAATGGTGATGCAGGTAGCTCACCAATGGGGATTTTGGAGTGCCGGACATTTTTCTAGAGATTACAAGAAAATGTTTGGTGATTTACCATTGCAAACTCTGCGGACATGGCATAATTCTTAGAGTATGGCGCGGTAAACGAAATGCGCGTTTTCGATAACAAGTATCATACCTCAGTAGAACAGGACTTACGCAACTGGCACAGGCGAACGCTAATTACTAGCACTTTAGTACTACAGAACTAACGTAACTAGCAAAGGCGATCGCTTTTAGCTGTATTTTGAGTTGCTAAATAGAGATGATCTTCATCATTAGTAATACCATGACCAGAGAAAAAGAATAATGCTAAGTCGTCTTTTCCAGCTTCTCTAAACAGCTTTTGAATAGCCTTTCGCATGGCGATCGCATCGGGATTCAGCAGCCGTTCAACTTGTTCAAAACCTCCCATATTGAGGTTTTGCAAAACTCGTTCCATAGCTTCCACATCATTGAGAGCAGATGACAGAGGCGGGATACCTTCACCGTACTCACTGACTCCAATCAGCAGTGCTATCTTAGCCATTACCGCCACCCATTACGGACATGAATATCTCTGACTTCTTCAAGAAGTCGAAGATATTAAAACCAATAAATCTGCTGTTTGCGATCGCTCTACTAAACTATTGGCACACAAAATCCCAGAAGCAGCTACCGCAGGTACACCAATTCCTGGCATAGTGCTATCACCAACACGATATAAACCTTTTATCGGCGTTTGCGTACTGGGAAACATTCCCTTACCCGCAGCAATAGCCGGCCCATAAGTTCCCTGATATCTTCTGAGATAATGGGCATGAGTTAGTGGTGTACCAATAAGTTCTAACACCACACGTTCACGAATATCGGGAATAACTTTTTCTAAAGCACGATATAAAGATTGCGCTTTTTGTTTTTTCTTCTGTTCATACCCATCATTTCGTTGCCAACCAGCAAAAGGTTCCAAGGTGTAAGCATGAATTACATGATGTCCCTCTGGCGCTAAAGTTTTATCCCACACACTAGGAATCGAGATCATGCAAGTATTACCAGGTGTCGTGATATCTTGACTAGAATTGTGAACTACCACATGATGTCCCGTCAAATTATCTAACCCAGTTGCCCGAATACCTAAATGCAAATGCATAAAACTATCAACCGCTGGTGTATTTAAAGCAACTTCTCGGAAAGCAGCTGGTAAATCTTCAGGATTGAGTAAGTGATTGTAAGTATCCCAAATTGTCGCATTGGAAATTACAATTGGCGCTTTCAATACTTCACCATTTTGTAACTTTACACCTACAGCTTTATTAGATTCCACCAAAATTTTTTCAACGTGACATCCCAAACGCAACTGACCACCCCAGCGTTTTAATCCCCGCACCAAAGCATTGACAATTGCTGCACTACCCCCTAAAGGATATTCAACTCCAGCACGGGAACGTTCACCTAGCATAAAAGCGACTTCTGGGGCAATTGTGCCGTGGGCTTTTAACCCAGAAAGCAAAAAACATTCTAAATCAATCAGTTGCCGCACCCAAGTATCTTGAATTGTCGCATCCATGACGTTACCAACAGAAGCTTGCACCAGAGGCAAATGGGGGAGCATTTTCGCCAAAGATGGTAGGTAACGTTGCAGCAATACTAAAATTACTTGCCAATCAGATCTCAAAGCTAAGGTAGGAATACCTTTCATCGCTTCATATAGATCTAATAAGCGTTCTGCAAATCGTTGAAATTCTTTAGCACCTTGGGGCGTAATTTTATGCAGTTCATGACGATACATCTTGGCATTGCTATAAACTGCAAAAGTAGCTTCAGGAAAATGGTAGTGTCCTAAAGGATCATAAGGTATAACTTGAAGGGATTCACCAATAACATCTAAAACTTGTTTGAGAGGGTTCAAACTTTGGGCATTTCTCAGTCCACAATAAAAGGAGGGACCAGAATCAAATTTAAATCCTCGCCGTTCAAAGCTATGGGCTGCACCACCAGCAATTGTATGACTTTCACACACAATTACTCGCTTGCCATGACGAGCCAGCAAACTAGCAGTACATAATCCACCAATACCGCTACCAATAACTATGACATCACTATCTTGCATGTTTGTTAGTTGTTAATTGTTAGTTGTTGGTTGTTGGTTGTTAGTTGTCAGTTGTTAGTTGTTTATTTTCCACTGACCACTGACTACTGACTACTGACCACTGAACATTGACCACTGACCACTGACCACTGACAGTTACTCATGAATGAACCACTAATTGAACTCAAAGGCATTTCTAAGTCTTTTGGTAGTAATAAAGTTTTAGATAATGTAGATTTGACAATTTACCGGGGAGAAGCACTAGGGATTATTGGCCCTTCCGGGACTGGTAAATCGACAGTTTTACGGTTGATAGCTGGGTTATTGAATCCTGATGAAGGAGAAATTTATGTACAAGGGGTACGACGACAAGGGTTAATTGAGGATAGTGCCGATCCTATTGGTATTGGCATGGTGTTTCAACAAGCGGCATTATTTGATTCGTTGACAGTAGATGAGAATGTGGGATTTTTACTGTATCAACATTCCAAGTTACCGCGATCGCGGATTCAAGAACTAGTCAAAGAAAAGTTAGATATGGTTGGCTTGTCGGGAATCAGCAATCTTTATCCATCTGAACTTTCTGGAGGGATGCGAAAACGAGTCAGTTTTGCCCGTGCAATTATGTCTAATCCTGATAGCCTTGCAGAAGGGCCGGAAGTTTTACTATACGACGAACCAACAGCGGGACTTGACCCGATCGCCTCTACCGTGATAGAAGATTTAATCCGTGACTTACAACTTGCACACGGAGTCTGTGGGACTTATGCCATTGTTACCCACCAAGAAAGTACGATTCGTCGCACAGCCGATAGACTGGTGTTTCTCTATCAAGGTAAAGTGCAGTGGCAAGGTACAGTTAATGAAATAGACAGCACAGACCAGCCATTAATCAAACAATTTATGAGTGGGAGTGTGCAAGGCCCTATTCAAGTGGTTGGTTAAAAAGATCAGAGTGATGAGTGAAAAGTTGAACTTAACTCATAAATGCTCACTTCTCATTGGTTGTTGGGTAGAGAAAAAATATGCGAGATTTCATTACAAACCGTTTCACATCTAGACGAACATTGAGAGAAGGTTCAGTAGGGTTGCTAGTCCTTGTCGGACTAGGAGCATTTGTGATGATAATTCTGTGGTTGAATAGATTTACCGCTGCTCGTAGTTCATATAAAGCTATTGTTGAATTTGCTAATGCTGGTGGGATGCAAAAAGGCTCAACAGTTCGATATCGAGGCGTGAAAGTAGGCAGTATTTCTAAAGTTCAACCAGGGCCTAATGCCGTGGATGTAGTGATTGAAATTGCTTCTGCTGATCTTGTGATTCCTCGTGATGTTGTCATTGAAGCTAATCAAAGTGGACTAATTAGCGAAAGCATTATTGACATCACACCAAAAACATCACTACCTGCTGGTACTGTAAATGCAAAACCACTAGATAGCAATTGCGATCGCAGCTTGATTATTTGTAACGGTTCTCGATTACCAGGTCAAATTGGTATTAGTGTTGATGAACTGATTCGCAGTTCAACTGATTTAGCTGCTGCATATAGTAGTCCCAAGTTTTATCAAAGGTTGAATCAACTTCTAGAAAGTTCAACTCAAGCAACTTCTAGTGTTGCACAACTTACTCAAGACCTACGGAGTTTGAGTAAAAATTTTCAAGGACAATTAAGTACATTTTCAGCTACTGCCAATTCAGTCCAACAAGCAACAAATAAATTAACTGCATCCACAACGAAAACGGTAGATCAATTGGGTGTAACCGCCAGTGAATTTAGTACTACTGCAAATAAAGCTAATAGTCTGCTCGGTAATCTAGATAGCTTAGTAACTACAAATCGTTCTACGTTGGTTGGTGCTTTAAATAATATCACCGAAACTAGTAATCAATTGCGTGTGACAGTTAGTAGCTTATCACCTGCTGTTAATCGGTTAACCCAAGGAGAATTACTCCAAAATTTTGAAACTCTTTCAGCAAATGCGGCTCAAGCTTCAGCTAATTTACGCGATGCCTCTAAAACTTTAAATGATCCTAAGAATTTAGTATTACTCCAACAAACATTAGATTCAGCTAGGGTTACATTTGAAAATACTCAAAAACTTACATCTGATTTAGACGAATTGACAGGCGATCCTACTTTTCGAGAAAATTTGCGACAGTTGGTAAATGGTCTCAGTGGCTTGGTATCTTCTACAGATCAAATACAGCAACAAGCAAAAGTTGCTGCTACCTTAGACTCTATGAGAGCAAATGTTAACAAACAAGACGTTGTAACTCCCACTTCTTCAACTCCCAAACAACAAACAGTTACTATTAATCCTTCACCCACTGCTATTAAAGTTTTTGAAAATAACCTCCAGTTAAATCCTAATTCTAGCCCTTTGGCGACTAATTCAGCTTTAGAAAACTCATCCCAAGAAAAACTGTTAAAGCAGTTGCGAGATTATGGAGAACAACGAGAAAAAGAGAATAAAACAAAGTAAAAGCAGTGAGATCAGGTTAACTTTTTTATCAGTAAGCTAAAATTAAGATAGCGGTTTGATGCTAGTGATCGCTTCTGGATGCTTTAAAAAAATGCCGCGCGATCGCACCTTGAAAGCTACATATTAAGTTATGCTGCAAATTTCTCACAAAATAATCATCCCTGATCACGAAATCGAAACTAGCGCGATTCGCTCTCAAGGAGCAGGAGGCCAAAACGTTAACAAGGTTGCGACTGCCATTCATTTACGTTTTAATATTGCAGCTTCATCATTACCCGCTTTCTATAAACAGCAGCTTTTGCAGCAAAACGACCGACGCATTACCCAAGAGGGAGTTATTGTCATCAAGGCTCAAGAACATCGCAGCCAGGAAAAAAACCGAGAAGAGGCGTTGAAAAGGCTTAAAGACTTGATCAAAAGCGCAGTTATATTACCCCAAAAGCGCACACCGACCAAACCAACTCGTAACTCTCAAAAAAGACGACTTGACAACAAAAGTAAACGCGGACAAATTAAGTCTAGTAGAGGGCAAGTTACAGATGATTGAAGTGGAAATTAACATTGAGGATAATCATACTCTGCATCACCTGCTGACAAAATCTAGCAATGGAAAAATCCCAACTTAGCTTACAAAACTGGTCGCCAGAAAATTATATTAAAGCCTATAAATTTGCAGCAAACGCTCATCAAGGTCAAAAAATACCAGGGTCAGAAATACCTTACATTATGCACTTAAGTTTTGTAAGTATGGAAGTAATTGCAGCCCTTAGTAAGGAAAAAGAACACAACGGAGACTTAGCTATTCAATGCGCCATTTTACATGACACAATCGAAGATACTGATATAACTTTTGAGGAAATAAAAGCCGAGTTTTCACAAGTAGTAGCCGATGGAATACTGGCATTGACAAAAGATGAAAGTTTAGCAAAACATCTTCAAATGGCAGATAGTTTGCGGAGGATAAAAGAGCAACCGCAAGAAATTTGGATGGTGAAATTAGCGGATAGAATCAGTAATCTTCAAGCACCCCCGTATTATTGGACTATAGACAAAATTATTCGTTATCGAGAAGAAGGTATTCAAATTTATGAAGCTTTAAAAGATGCAAGTCATTTTTTAGCTTCGCGTTTAGCCAGTAAAATTGCAGATTATCAAGCATTTATCTAGTAATTTAAGGAAAGTGTTTCGACTACGCAGTTATTAAGCATAGTCGCAACTCAACAACCAAGCAGTAGTGGTAAATCAAAAACGGACATGATACTAGCCGATTCGCTACTGTTATAACTGTTGTTCTTCTTCATAAAACCAATTTTCTGCCAATAGCGTTAAACCGATTAGCAATAAAAAGCAAAAAATTGAAAATAAAAATATTCCCATCATTGCTATTACCTCTAACTAAAGTTTGTCAGACATACTTTTAGCAAATGAGACGCATGACTCCTCAAAATTGAAGCAATCAATAATTGCTATATAGCAGTCCTAAATTATTCGTAAAACTCTTTTTCTTCTTCGTGTCCTTTACGCCCTACCCTGCGGGTTCCGCCTTAGCGGTATACGGTTCGTTAAAAACAATGTTTTTCACAACTTAGATAGGATTGCTATATATAAATTATTACTCTGAATACTTGGAATGATTCCCGAAATTAATTTGTTGTAATAATAGCAGAAATGTTTACATTACTAAACATAAAATCTATTAGTTAATATATTTCTGGTACGCAGAGATAATTAAGTTTTCTGTTGATGCTAAGTAAGTAGGTGAAATAAAATCAAACTATGTAAATAAGCTCAAACTCTTTCTCCCCTGTTACTGAGCGCAGTCGAAGTATGCTCCCTGCTCCCTGCTTTATGCCAACGATAATTATTGACATTGACCTACTTATATCTTATTGAGTATCCATAACATTTATGTTAATTAGTTGGATTTATCTGATTGCAGCAATTATGTTTGAAGTTTCTGGCACAACTTGCATGAAACTTTCTGAAGGATTCACTAAAATAGTTCCTTCAATATTAATATTTGTGTTTTATGGAATTTGTTTTACTTTTTTAACTCTTGCCTTAAAAAGACTAGAAGTTAGTGTTGCTTATGCCGTGTGGTCAGGGTTAGGAACCGTCCTAATTGCAAGCATTGGCATTATTTGGTTTCGTGAATCTTTTACACTCATCAAGTTTTTATCCATTGCTTTAATTATCATAGGGGTGATTGGCATTAATTCAGGTAGATAAAAACTCTACCCACAAGGAGATAGAATTTTGTCAGTAGTCGGTAGTCAGTGGAAAAGAAACAACTGACAACTGACCAGCGTAGTGTAAATAAAAATACCCCATCCATCTTAAAATGGACGAGGTAAGCAAGAACTAAACCAACAAGGACTTTTACTAGTTGTTACTTTTGAAGAAAGGAGGAGTTATGACAATCGCTACCACAAGAACAGTAGTAAGCTGTTAGCGAAGCATGTTAAGCAGATTTAAATAAATACTGCTGGAAATGCTTTCCCAGGAGTAGTAAATCTCGAAGGAGAAAACCCTCTTCTCATTTACTGTTCATACTTTAACAGAGGTAATCAAATGTATGTAGCCAAGTTGGCTGATTTTTGAGAAATAATTTAGGTTCAACCTGAAATTTTGAAAAACTGAGTTTTTCAGATCTGAGAGTATGTCAAGATGGTATCTGTAATATAACTATTGACACAAGAATTGCCAGACAAAATCAGTAATCATAGTAACTCTAGGGTAAATATCGCATAAAAGAGCGATCGCCTGTTACCTTGTAAATTACACAATTTCCTACATTCCCAATCCCAAATCGGTATGTCTCCACTCGGTGTTGCTACCAGTCACTCAACTCATATTCTAGAAGTAGGGGAAACTAAACTTTGGCTGTTGCTAGTGGGAGTTAACCAATATCAAGATCACAGACTACCATCTTTACGCTACTCAGCAGTTGATTGTCAAGGTTTAGCAGCCGCTTTAGCAACTGCTACCCAAGGATTTCCCCATAAAGAAGAACGAGTTTATCACGATTTTGCTTCCCAGTTGCCCACACTGACTACTGTGCGTGCCAGCTTAGGCCAAATTACGGCTGCGGCTCAACCACAAGACACAATTTTATTTTATTTTTCTGGACATGGAATATTAGAGGCAAATTCGCAGCAAGCAGTTTTGTGTCTGACAGATACTCAAACAGATAACTTACTTCACACGGGTTTAGGTTTACAAGAACTTTTGCAAGTGTTGGGAGATAGTGAAGCGCAAACTCAGTTAGTCTGGCTAGATGCTTGTCATAGTGGTAGCTTGACATTTAAAGGAGCTAGAAGCAATACAACAGTACCACCTTTGCCCAACCCTACACCCCAGATGGTGGAAGTACTACGTCAAAGAGCCAAACAAAGCAAAGGATTTTACGCTCTCCTTTCTTGTGATACCAATCAACAATCGTGGGAATTTCCCGAATTGGGACATGGAGTAGTTACTTATTATTTAATGCGCGGGTTGCGTGGAGAAGCTGCTGATGCACAGGGTTTAATTGATGCTGACGGACTTTATCGCTATGTTTATCATCAAACACGGCAATATATTGAACAAACAAATCAGCAATTACGGCTAATTAATCAACAAAATAGAACTAGAGGCGATACTAAACTTTATTCTGAATACCCACAGCAAACTCCCAAGCGCATTGTTGAAGGAGTAGGAGAAGTAATTTTAGGATTTAAACCAGCGGTTGTAGAATTATCCCATCCGCGACAAGCGTTAATTTTAGAAGGACTTGCTATAAATCAAACTACCTTGGCTTTGGGCAAACTACTTAAAAGTATTGGTGGTTTTGAATTAGAATACTGGCCGTCTTCGCCAAATAATACTACTAAAGATTTATATGTAACTATTGGGCAGTGTTTATACAGCAATGAACTAGCAACTCAACCCTACCTTGATAGTTTTGCCACAGTACTATTATATCTGCGTGGCAAATTGGCAGAATCTGATGTTGGAGAAGCTGCCTTAATCATGGCAGAAGACACCCGCCTCAGTCGTTCTTGGTTAAGACAACAACTGCGACGTTCTCCTTATACTCAACAAATCATTATTTTAGATTGCTGCATAGAACCACATAGCTGTGAGTCTTTACAAGACTGGGTAGAAGACTTACAACTGGGAACTGAGCAAGGACAGTGTATTATTGCTGCCAATTCTCCTAAAGAAAACCCCGAACAATTTGCTCAGATTTTACACTCAACTTTGCAAGCATCCCAGCAACAACCTAGCTTATCAGCCGCCGCTTGGATTACAGAACTACAATTAGCTTGTAAAGATGTTCTGCAATTAGATGTTTGGTTATCTGGTATACAAGGTGTGATTGAAGTTATACCCGCTAATCAAAGCATTAAGTCCACAGGCGCTATTGATTTAGGAATTTGTCCTTACCGAGGATTGCGGGCTTTTAAAGCAGCAGATTTTCAGTATTTTTACGGTAGAGAAATTATCACTGGGCAACTAATTAGCGATTTGGCATTCAAATCATTTATTGCTGTGGTGGGCGCTTCTGGTAGTGGTAAATCTTCTGTAGTACAGGCGGGTTTAATTGCCCAGTTGCGACTTGGCAAACAGTTACCGGGCAGTCAAGACTGGTGGATGAAAAGTTTTCGCCCTGGTGCAAATCCCTTAGAAGCTTTATCACGGTGCTTGTTAGATAGCGGCACAAAACGAGAAAAATCTTATCAGCAAACGCAATTAGAAGCAATTCTATACCAAGGAGTGAAAGGATTTGCTCATTGGGTACTTCAGCGACCAGAACCAATGGTAGTTTTGGTGATAGACCAGTTTGAAGAATTATTCACCCTCGCACCAAGTGAAGAACGACAGCGTTTTTTAGAAATAGTCTTGGGTACGTTGGAGTATGCACCAGACAAGTTTAAATTGATTATTACTTTGCGAGCAGATTTTATCGCTTTTTGTTTAGAAATACCGACCTTAGCTAAACTTTTACAAGCATCAAGTTTACTGCTTCCTCCTTGCTTAAGTGAAGCAGAATATCGCCGCATCATCATCAATCCCGCTGAACAAGTAGGTTTAACAGTCGAGTCAGAATTAGTAGAAGTGCTAATCCAGGAGTTACACCAATCTCCAGGAGATTTACCTTTATTAGAATTTGTATTAGAACAATTGTGGGAACATCGTGAGCATGGTGTAATCACTTTACAGGCATACCAGCAAAACTTAGGTGGCATTAAAGGGGCATTAGAAAACAAAGCTCAAGCAGTTTACGAAAGTTTAGACCCAGAAGCACAAGAATGTGCGCGCTGGATTTTCTTGTCGCTGACGCAGTTAGGTGAAGGTACAGAAGATACCAGACGACGGATACTCAAATCTGAGTTAATCGTTAAAAAATATCCTGTGGCATTAGTTGAAAGAACATTGCAAATTTTAACTGCTGCCAAATTGATAGTTGTGAATTTAGAAGAAGACGACAAACAAAGAAGTAAAAAAGAACTAGATAGCAATTCTTTGTTTTCTACTCCTCCCGTAACCGTAGAAGTAGCTCACGAAGTATTAATTCGTTACTGGTCAACCTTGCGATGGTGGCTAGAAGAAAATCGTACCCGTTTGCGATCGCAACGTCAAATTGAGCAAGCAGCCGCTTTGTGGAAACACTATGACGAACAATCTGATTTTTTATTGCAAGGTGTGCGCCTAGCAGAGGCGGAAGAAATTTATGTTAACTACACCGATGAACTATCTTTTGATGTGCAATGTTTTATTGAAGCTTGTTTAATCGAAAGACAAAGACAACAACAAAAAGAAAAAAACAGACTCAGACAAGCTCAAAAAACTGTAGCAATGATCAGTATTTTAGGACTGACTGCTTTTGGTTTAGCTGTTTTAGCTTATCAGCAAACTCAAAAAGCCCAGTTACAAGAAATACAGGCTCTCAATTCCTTATCGGAAAACTTCCTTCTCTCCAATCAGCAATTAGAAGCATTATTAGCTAGTGTGCAAGCTGGAAAGGAATTACAACAAATCGCCCCTGCAATTCCCCTAGATGTGCAAACTAAAACCGCAACCATTCTCCAACAAGCAGTTTATGGAACTCAAGAACGCAATCGTCTAATGCATAATTCTTGGGTAACTAACGTTAGTTTCTCACCAGATGGTCAAATGCTGGCCTCTGCTGCTGCTGATAATACCATTAAACTCTGGAGTGACAGTGGCAAGTTACTTGCAACTCTTAACGGACATAGTGATGGAGTCAATAGCGTCAGTTTCTCACCTGATAATCAAATGCTAGCTTCTGCTAGTACTGATGATACTATTAAACTTTGGAGTGACGGTGGCAAGTTACTTGCAACTTTTAATGGACATAGTGATGGAGTCAATAGCGTCAGTTTCTCACCTAATGGTCAAATGCTGGCCTCCGGTAGCAACGACAATACTGTCAAATTGTGGAGTCTTAGCGGCAAGTTAATTACAACTTTCAATGGACACAGCCAGGGTGTAAATAGCGTCAGTTTTTCTCCAGCAGGTAATATAATTGCCTCCGCTAGTGATGACGGCACAGTCAAACTTTGGAGTTTGGATGGTCGCCTTGTGACAACTATACCAGCACATACCAAAGAAGTTTTAGGTGTCAGTTTTAGCCCTGATGGACAGACCATTGCTTCTGCTAGTGCCAATCATACTATTAAACTCTGGAATCGTCAGGGTACTTTGCTGCGGATTATTGAAGGACATAAAGATCGTGTTTGGCATGTTATTTTCTCACCAGACGGTAAGATTATTGCCTCAGCCAGTGCAGATAAAACGATTAAACTCTGGAGTCGTGATGGTAATTTGCTGACTACTCTAGCAGGACATAACCATGAAGTGAATAGTTTAAGTTTTAGTCCAGATAGTAAGATTATAGCCTCAGCTAGTGATGACAACACTGTCAGACTTTGGAACTTAGAGCGAACATTGCCCAAAACCTTTTATGGACATAGAGACAGTGTAAATCATGTCAGTTTTATCTCTAACGGTAATACTATTGCCTCACTTAGTGCTGATAACACCATGAAACTCTGGAGTTTGGATGGTCGTCTGCTCAAAACTTTACCTTCTCCAGTGAATAATGTTACTAGTATTAGCTTTTCTGCTGATGGCAAAATAGTAGCTTTAGCCACTGCCAACCAGACTATCCAAATTCGTCAGCGCGAGGGTACTTTGCTTCACACCCTTGGGGGTCATACTCAGTGGATCATGAGTATGGATTTCAGTCCTGATAATCAGACTCTAGCTTCAGCCAGTGCTGATAAAACTATTAAACTCTGGAGTCGAGACGGTCGCCTGTTAAAAACCCTGCAAGGGCATAATGGTTGGGTAACTAACGTCAAATTTAGTCCAGACGGTAAAACTATTGCCTCCGCCAGTGCAGACAAAACTATTAAACTCTGGAGTCGAGACGGTCGTCTTTTGAAAACTCTGCAAGGACATAGCGCTAGTGTCTGGGATATTAGCTTTGCTGCCGATAGTCAAACTATAGCTTCAGCTAGTCAAGACAAAACTGTCAAAATCTGGAGTCTGGATGGTCGCTTACTCAAAACCCTCCAAGGACATGGTGATTTAGTTGCCAATGTGAGTTTTTCTCCTGATAGCAAGATGATTGCCTCAGCGAGTGATGATGGTAACATCAAACTTTGGAATGTTGCTAGTGGGACTTTGCTCAAAACTTTCCCAGGTCATCAAGGTGGTGTCAGAAGCGTAAGTTTCAATCCTGAAGGCACAATGCTGGCTTCCGGTGGTCAGGATGCCACAGTCAAACTCTGGAATCTGGAGGAGATAGAATTGCAAACATTAGATCTGAATCAGTTACTCATTCAAGCTTGCGATCGCCTACACAATTATCTAACCACTAATCCTAATATTACTCAAGAAGAATATCAACGTTGTTTTGGCGATTAATAATGTCAAAGGTTTAAGATTTCACAAAATTTTAGTTACCCTGAAATGGCAAGCTAACAATAAACGTTGTACCCATTCCTACTTTAGTTGCATAGGCAATTTCGCCCCCATGTAAATCTACATAATGTTTGACAATTGCCAGTCCCAAACCATGTCCTGGAATATTGCCAACATTACTACCTCTGTGAAAGGAAGTAAACAAGTTTTCTTGATCGACTTCTGGAATCCCAATGCCTTCATCTTGAATACGGAAAATTGCTTCCCCCTCTACACAAAATAAGTCAAAATACACCATGTTACCTAATGGCGAGTACTTCATAGCATTAGACAGTAAATTAGTTATAATATGCCGTAACAACTTTTTATCTAATCCAGGTAATTTATATTTTGTAATTAGTGAATGTGAATTTTTCCCAAAATTACTACTGTCTTTAATTGCACAACTTCCTTGCATAGAAAAAATAATTTTATAATCATTGCCTACACTTAATTGAATTTCTGATATTATTTCTTGACAAAAATTTTCTAAGTCCAGTGGTGAAGGATTGAAAGAATCACGACCAACTTCTGCCTTGCCAATTAGCAAAACATCACATAGTAAATGATCTAATTGCTTCACAGCATTTTGAATTTGTTGTACGTACTCTTTTATTTTAACTTCCTTTAAACTGGCAACTTGATTTGCCAATAATTCAGTATAGTTGAAAATACTACTTAACGGATTACGAAATTCATGACTAACCATTGAGACAAAATAAGAGTTAATACTTCTATTTGCTTTTTCCTTTTCTAAAGCTTCATGCATCAACACTTCTATTTGATGTTTGTTCAGGGCAATTTCAATAGTCGTAATTAATTGATGTTCTTCAAATGGTTTTGTGATGTAGCCAAATGGGCGAGAATTTTTAGCTTTATATAAAGTATTTTTATCTGAATGAGCAGTCAAATAAACTATGGGTATATTTAAACGGGTTATAATTTCCTGAGCAGCTTCTATGCCATTCATGTTACCTCTTAACATAATATCCATGAGAACTAAATCTGGATGGAAATCTGTTGCTTTTTCAATTGCTTCTTCTCCATACACAGCAATAGCAGGAACAATATATCCTGAATATTCTAAACAGTCTTTAATTATATAAGCAATAACATCTTCGTCTTCAACAACTAGGATTTTTGCTTTCATTATTTGTTTTCTCCCTAGTTTTAAATGACGCTTTTATAAAATGGCTATAGCGACAATTTTTCATAGATATATTAACATATAGTAAAATGTCACTTTGTATATATCAATATCTGTTGAAATTATTATTTTCTGTATTTAGATTTTTTATAGAAAAATATAATTTATGAGTCACGTTTTATAGAAAAAATTCAATTATTGGAGATTGAACAGGGCTTTGCCCTTCAGGAAAAGAGAAGATTTTTCTTCTTACTTCTTCCTTCAGCATATAAGCCCCGCTGTCAACGGCGGCTAATGCTTGGGAGATTTTCAAGCTCCTTTCAAACTAGAACACTTCTTTCTTCTTTCAACGCTTGCGGACTCGCTACCACTGCGCTATTCTTCCTTTTGACTTCGTTTATAACTGATAATAATAAATATAGGAATCCGGTTTGATTTGGTGAAATTACTTGCGTCGTGCGCGAAGCGCGATAGGCAGGGAACTCTTAACAGGGAACACTTCGGCTACGCGGTAGTTGAATCTCGACTTCGCTCGATTACCGCGCAGTCGAAACTCAGTGCATCGCAGGAAACAAGGCTCTTTGAGGTGTACTGAATTTTTTCAAAAATCAAATATGAGTCCTATACAATGCACACTATATATAAATTAAATTATTAGAACATCATAGTAGTCTCTTTAAATAGTCAAAAATTTAAGCAAATGCAAATAAGGAGAATGCCTTACTGCCTGTATGCTATAAGCGAAATTATCTGGTAACCAAAGTGTCATCATTATACTAATTCATGAGTTTTAGAAAAATTAACTTGGATGGATATGTATTTTGATTAATCAATAACATTACTAAACTGAGAAGTAAAACTTCAAATTAGAGATACATCTAAGTATCAATAAGGTTTTCGGTAGAGAAAAATTAGAACAATAATAGTTCCTTTGTGATAAACTAAGTCATAATTAATATTATTACCTCAGTATATTTTCTGATTTTAATCAACAAAGTTATCAGAAAACTTGATTTGCATATATCTGAACATAGTAGTTATGGGAGTAAATATCGTATTGGCACTGAGTAACTTAGGGAATGCCAACTTTTTGTCTTAATCTTGAATCTTGAGCAATTTGCTTTTGAGTCTAAATCGGAACTACTTAGAACGCTGCACTTTTTTAGGGATGTTAACCAGTAAATTAGATGTAGGGAGTAAAAAAATAAACTGATGAAATCTATCGCCTCTTGTCTTGCATCTACTATCGGCGAAGAAAATGCTGTATATCCTTGGGAAAATCTGGAACTGAGTCAGCAACAACGTATCCAACAAGCGATCGCCCCAAACAGCTATACTTCTGGAAAATCTCCCAGTTGTATTGTCTATCCCCATACCCAAGAACAACTAGCTGCTGTTGTTGCAAAAGCTTATCGTCACAACTGGCGTATCCTTCCCTGTGGTAGTGGTAGTAAACTTAGCTGGGGTGGTTTAGCTACAAGCGTTGATATTGTCATCAGTACAGAACGCCTCAACCGACTCATTGAACATGCTGTAGGTGATTTGACTGTTACAGTAGAAACAGGGATGAAGTTTTCTAATCTACAAACAATTTTGGCAGACTCTCGTCAATTTCTCGCCCTTGACCCCACAGCACCAAAGTTAGCAACCATTGGTGGTATTGTCGCCACTGCTGATACAAATTCTTGGCGACAACGTTATGGTAGTGTGCGCGACCAACTTTTGGGTATTACTTTTGTCCGTGCTGATGGACAAATTGCCAAAGCCGGAGGACGAGTAGTGAAAAATGTAGCTGGTTATGACTTGATGAAGTTGTTCACTGGATCTTATGGCACATTAGGTATTATTAGTCAACTCACTTTTCGAGTCTATCCATTGCCAAAGGTGTCTAGTACGGTAGTGTTAACTGGTACAGATGAGGCTATATCTCAAGCGGCTACTATTTTGCGAGGTTCGGCTTTAACACCAACCCAGGCTGATTTACTTTCAGCTAAATTAGTATCTAAATTAGGTCTGGGTAAAGGATTAGGATTAATTGCACGTTTCCAAAGTATTAGTGAGAGTGTTAAAGAACAGTCAAACCGGCTTTTGGCAGTAGGGGAAAAATTGGGTTTAGATGTGGTAATATATTCAGCCGCAGATGAAGCTGATTTATGGCAAAGATTACTAGAGCAAATGCATTCTTTTAACACAGAGTCTGTAATTAATTGCAAAATAGGAGTATTACCGACTGCTGCTGTGGAGGTTTTAAGTCAAGCAGAAATGGGTTGGATTCACATTGCTAGTGGTTTAGGATGGTTGCAGTTTGAGAATCAAAATCCAGTTTTAGCAATGCGCGATCGCATTCAAAGTCATGGTGGTTTCTTAACTATTTTACAAGCACCAGTGACAGTTAAACAAAAATTCGATGTTTGGGGCTATAGGGGTAATGCTTTACCAATAATGCGCCGTATTAAACAACAGTTTGATAGTAAAAATATTTTAAGTCCTGGTCGGTTTGTGGGTGGTATTTAGATGAAACGAACCGCGGAGGACGCTGAAAAAATAAAGAGAGAAAGAAATATGCAAGTTTCAGAGAATTACGTTAATAATACAGCTAGCTTAAAAAACTTGAAAGGATTTGATCCTAATCATCCACCAGACCCCAAGTTAATTGATAGTTGTGTACATTGTGGATTTTGTCTCTCGACTTGTCCTAGTTATCGAGTGATTGGTAAGGAGATGGATTCTCCTAGGGGACGTATCTATTTAATGGATGCCATTAATGAGGGAGAAATTGCTCTAAATACTGCCACAGTCCAACATTTTGATTCTTGTTTGGGGTGTTTAGCTTGTGTGACAACTTGTCCTTCTGGTGTGCAGTATGACAATTTGATTTCTGCGACTCGTCACCAAATTGAAAGGAATTATTCTCGCAGTTTGCCAGATAAACTATTTCGCCAACTAATATTTTCTTTGTTTCCCAATCCTGATTTGTTACGCTTTTTGTTGGTTCCATTATTAGTTTATCAAAAACTGGGTTTTTCTAAATTCTTCCAAGCTACGGGTTTATTAAAGAAAATATCTCCCCGTTTGGCAGCAATGGAATCAATTCTGCCAAAAATTACTCCCCAATCGTTTCAAAGTAATTTACCGGATATTATTTCAGCTAAAGGTGAAAAACGTTACCGAGTCGGGATGATTCTAGGATGTGTGCAACGGCTGTTTTTCTCCCCAATTAATGAAGCGACGGTGCGGGTATTAACGGCGAATGGTTGTGAGGTAGTAATTCCTAAATCTCAAGGTTGTTGTGCAGCACTTCCCGAACACCAAGGCCAAACAGAACAGGCGAAAGCTTTGGCCAGGCAGATGATTGATAGTTTTATCAATACTGATGTAGATTTTGTCATTATCAATGCTGCTGGTTGCGGTCATACATTGAAAGAATACGGTCATATTTTAGAAGATGACCC
This sequence comes from Halotia branconii CENA392, assembly GCF_029953635.1. NCBI lineage: Bacteria > Bacillati > Cyanobacteriota > Cyanophyceae > Nostocales > Nodulariaceae > Halotia > Halotia branconii. Next base: position 3,179,565 of record NZ_CP124543.1, read on the forward strand.
AGAATATCGACAAAAAGCACAAGATTTTGCCGCGAAAGTCAAAGATGCTCAAGAATTTTTGGCAACTGTAGGATTAACAGCAAAACTTTCACCATTAACTGATGAACCCTTGAATTTGGTTTATCAAGATGCTTGTCATTTACTGCACGGACAAAAAATTAGTGTGCAACCGCGTCAGCTGTTACGGCAAATTCCAGGGGTGAAGTTAACAGAACCAATAGATGCAGCTTTGTGTTGTGGCAGTGCGGGGGTTTACAATATGCTGCAACCAGAAATAGCTGAGGAATTAGGCCAGCAAAAAGTTGAGAATTTACTAAATACTGGTGCTGATTTGATTGCGTCTGCTAATCCTGGTTGTACGTTGCAAATTACTAAGCATTTACAATTGCAAGGTCACAAAATTTCTGTAATGCATCCAATGGAGTTGTTAGATTATGCAATCCGGGGTGTAAAGTTGTAAGGTTTCTACGGGTTAATAATGAATGTCCCAAGCAATCGGGTTTCGACACTTCGACAGGCTACTTCAGCTTGCTTCGGCTGCGCGGTAATTGAGCGCACTTGTACTGAGCGACTTGCCTTGAGCGCAGTCGAAAGGAGTCGAAGTAGTCGAAACTCGGTTGACTGATACTTTATTTCCACGCAAGTCCTTAATCTAAATTACTATCCATCTCTACTCATCTTGGGTAGAGTTTTATCTTATCTATTCGTTTGATTTGTTGTGTGGTAATTTTTATTTTAAAAATCACCTAAAAAATAACTAAATAATTAAACCAGAATTATTAAACGTTGTATAAGTCCTTAATCATTAGAGAGTAAAGGAATCTCATATAACCTAAATTTCTGGTCTACCGTAACTATCGTTAAACCTTCTACCAAGGCTTGAGAAATTAACATCCTATCGAATGGGTCTTTATGATGCCAAGGCAAACTACCCACCTTTAAACAATGCTTTGCCGAAATCTCCAAAATTTGAAATTGATTATCCCTAATCACTGCCAACAAATCATCGGGTTGCTTTAACTTTCCTAATGAAGTTTTAATCGCTATCTCCCATATCGTTGCCGCGCTAACAAAACTATCATTTACTGGATTTCTAAGAATTTCTCGCACATCTGCCGACAACTTCGGGTCATTTGCTAACCACCACAACAAAACATGGGTATCTAATAAGAAACCCATTAATCTTTTCCATAAAACATAGTATTAATCTCCTCTGATTCATCATCAAAATCATCAGCAATCCAAACGCGCCCTTCCCAAGCTCCTGGAGTACGCGGCTCAAGTTCCGCCTGATAGCGTACCAAACGCACCAATGGTTTACCTTCTCGACTAATAACCACATCTTCACCCTGTAACACTGACTCTATTAATTCGAGAAGACATGCCTTTGCCTCTTGAACCGTTGCATTCTTCATAGACAAAAAAACCTGATCAATTAAAATTTAATTATAAAATTAAAATTTATATTATCTTCACACACTCTTTTAATCTTTAATCTCAAGCATAATGTCTGGCAAACAGCCGTTTCCAATCTACGCATATCCCAGTAATTTGTTGTAAAGTTACAAATTCCGAAATAGCAGCCTTGCCATTTGTATAATCACTGAAATGGGTGTTAATGTCAGGCTGATGTTGGGTTATATGCAATGAAACTGGATTTAACAAGGTTTTTTCAGGCTTGCAACCCTAGTAAAACTCTGGTTGTAGGCAAAGCAGAAGATAGACAGTATTATATTGATTTTTCTCAAGTGCGTGGTGGCAAGATAATTGAGGAATTGGGGCGAACTATTACCCGCCTTTCACCCAATGAACCAACTTGCCAGTTATTTACCGGACATATTGGCTGTGGTAAATCTACAGAACTACTGCGACTCAAAGCCGAGTTAGAACAGCAGGACTTTCATGTGGTTTATTTCGAGTCTAGCCAAAGTCTGGATATGGCAGATGTTGATGTTACTGATATTTTACTAGCGATCGCCCGCGAAGTCAGCCAAAGTTTAGAAGCAATCAAAATTAATCTCAAACCAGGCTACTTTCAAAATCTGTTTACTGAAATTGTCGATTTTTTGCAAACACCCCTTGATTTGTCGGCTGAAGCTGAATTATCTGTGGGTATTGCCAAAATTACAGCCAAAACCAAAGATAGTCCCAAACTGCGCGGTCAATTGCGGCAATATTTAGAACCGCGCACCAACAGCATTTTAGAATCAATCAACGAAGAATTACTCAAACCTGCTACAGAAAAGCTCAAACATCTAGGCAAGAAAGGACTAGTAGTCATAGTCGATAACCTTGACCGCATTGATAACTCTTTGAAACCTTCTGGTTATTACCAGCCAGAGTATTTATTTGTCGAACGCGGTGAACAGTTAAATCAGCTAAATTGCCATGTTGTCTACACAATTCCTTTAGTTTTGTTGTTTTCCAACGCTTTAGGAAGGTTAACAAATCGCTTTGGAGTAGACCCGAAAGTTTTGCCAATGGTTCCTGTATTATTACAAGATAATTCTTACTATCCGCAGGGAATTAGACTACTACAACAAATGGTAATGGCAAGGGCTTTTCCTGGTATTGGTTGGGAACAAAACCGTAATTTAATCACTGAAGTTTTTGATAGTCCGCATACTTTAGAACGACTATGTTTAGTTAGTGGTGGTCATTTGCGTAATTTATTGATGTTATTGTTTCGCTGTCTTCAGCGAGAAGACCCACCTCTTTCGCGGGAATGCATAGATAAAGTCATTAAACAACGTCGCAATGAGTTAACTTTAGCCATTACTCCTGATGAATGGGAACTACTAATGGAGGTGGCGCAAGATAAGAAGTTGAGAGGTCATGAAAAATACGAACTTTTGCTGCGGAGTATGTTTGTTTTTGAATATCGAGATGAAGATGGTTCTTGGTTTGATATTAATCCAATTTTGGCAGAAGCCAAAGAATTTGAGTTATAACTCAATACGCTTGGGATAAGAATAGTTAATTTAAAGTCTGTTCCCTGCTATATGACTAATCACCACAAATCAGAAAATTTATCCACTGACAACGAAAGTTCTTTACATACTTTAGTACGAGCAATTACCCTTTCTCAGGGTCAATTTTCGCTAATTTTGCTGCGCTGTAACTATGGGGCTTTGCGCCAGCGGATGGTAGATAGATTGCATCAATTATCTTCTGTAAAAATCCGCGAAATTACTTTACCTACATCAGTTAAAACACTTTATACAAATCTCAGCGAACAATTGGGAGATGAACAACCACCAGCATTGATGGTTTTTGGTTTAGAGTCAGTTAAAGATATTAAGACAGTTTTGACATCAGCCAATCAAGTCCGAGAAGAGTTTAGAAAAAAGTTTTCATTTCCGATATTAATATGGATTAATGACCAAGTTCTGCAAAAATTTATCAGATTAGCTACAGATTTAGAAAATTGGGCTACGATAATTACCTTTAAGAACACTACTAATGATTTAGTCGATTTTTTGCAGCAAAAAACTGATACAATTTTTGCCGATGATATAATCTGTAACCCTCAAACTTGTTGGGAATTAGAAACGGCTTGCAAAGATTTACAAACTTTGGGAAAAGAACTAGAATTATCACTACAAGCAAGTCTAAAGTTTGTGATTGGTTTGAATGATTATCAACACGATCGCATAGACTCAGCTTTAGTAAATTATCAACAAAGTTTAAGCTTTTGGCAACAAAATAATCATTTAGAACGGCAAGGTATTTTACTAGTTCATATTGCCATAGTTTATGATCGGCAAGCAGAGAAAAATCAGCCAGAGAGTAAAGTAGGTTGGCTAAACTCTCAAGATTATTTTCAGCAAGCCATTAATATTTTTGAACAAGCACAACGTCCAGATTTAGTTGCTAAACATATTAATAAACTTGGTGAAATTTTGCGACACCTGCAAGCATGGTCAGAGTTACAAAATTTAGCTGAAAAATCCTTGACTCTGCATAAATTTTATGAAAATCCGCTACAAATAGCTCAAGATTATGGTTTTCTGGCAGAAGTCGCGCTACAGCAGTCACAATGGAACCAAGCCAATCAACTTGCTCATAAAGCACTACACATATTAGATGATATTCCTAATCTATCAAATCATGAATATGTTTTATATCGGTTTATTTTAGCGAGATCGCAGCAAAATTTGCATCAGATTTCCGCAGCAATTATTAATTTAGAAGCCTCCAGAAAAGAAAGTAACCATCAATACGACCCACAACTATATATATCTATATTAGAGAATTTGCGATCGCTTTATTTTAATCAATCTAAATATCTCGATGCTTTTAATATCAAACAAGAGCAATTAAGAATTGAACATCAATATGGTTTTCGCGCTTTTATTGGTGCATCTTATCTCAATCCTCAGCGACAAATTATTGGTTCTGCACAGTTACAAATTGAACATCCTGAAACAATTGCTCAAGAGATTTCTGCTTCTGGTCGAGAACAAGATGTCAATCGTTTACGAGAACGAATTAGTCGTAATGACTATAAACTCACTGTGATTCATGGTCATTCTGGAGTCGGGAAAAGTTCTATTTTACAGGGTGGATTAATTCCAGCTTTACAACAGCAAGCAATTGGGGCGCGGGATGTTTTACCTATCTTGATTCGCTCTTACACAGATTGGGTAGGAATGCTCAATCGTTCTTGGATAGATACTTTTGAAAAACTTAGATCTCAAACATTTGCTATTAATCTTGATTCCATTGCAGCTATTGTAGAACAGTTACATAAAAATGCTGATCGTAATCTATTAACAGTATTAATTTTTGACCAATTTGAAGAATTTTTCTTTGTGTATACAGACCAAGCTCAAAGAAGACCATTTTATGATTTTTTGCGAGTCTGCTTAAATATTCCTTTTATAAAAATTATTTTATCATTGCGAGAAGACTATCTCCATTATTTATTAGAATTTGACCGACTATTCGATTTGAGTACTATCAACAATAATATTTTAGATAAAAATATTCGCTATTATTTGGGCAATTTTTCACCCGAAGATGCTAAAGCAGTTGTACAGAACCTAACAGAAAAAATACATTTTTACCTCGAATCAAAGTTAGTTGATAAATTAGTAGAAGATTTAGCTGGGGAATTAGGAGAAGTCCGCCCTATTGAATTACAAATTATTGGTACACAACTGCAAACTGAGAAAATTACCACATTAGAAAAATATTGTCAGTTTGGCACTAAAGAAAAGCTGGTGGAACGATTTTTAGAAACAGTCATTCATGATTGCGGTTCTGAGAATGAATGTACAGCCCGGTTAGTTTTATATTTACTCACAGATGAAAACAATATTCGTCCCTTGAAAACTCGTGCCGAATTGGCAGCAGATTTAGCAACAGAAGCCGAAATACTAGATTTAATCTTAAAGATTTTTGTCGAATCAGGACTAGTATTACTATTACCAGAAGTTCCTGCCGAACGATATCAACTAGTTCACGATTATCTTGTATCGTTTATTCGTCAACAACAAGGAAGTGAACTGTTAGCCGAACTCGAAAAGGAACGTCAACATAGAAAGTTGATTGAACAAGAACTAAAGCTTGCAGAAGCAGCATTAGTTCAAGTCAACAAAGAACTGCAAAAACAACAAATAGCCCTCCAAGAAGCACAAGAAGGTACAAGGTTAGAACGTGAGGGCGTGAGTGCTTTACGACAATTTGAGTTTGCCCAGTTAGACTCGCTAATATTAGCAATGCAAAGTGGCAAAGCTTTACAAGCCTTAGTCAAAGATAATCGTCCTTTAGAAGAATATCCCGCTACCAGTCCTTTGCTAGCTTTGCGAACTATTCTTGATCGTATCCAAGAATGTAACCGAATCCAAGGACATCAAAGTTGGGTGAGGAGTGTGTGTTTTAGCCCCGATGGCAAATACATTGCTACTGCTGGTGACGACTGTACAGCTAGATTATGGCAAGTTAATGGTCAGCAAATTGCCCAATTTTCAGAACATCAAGATATTGTCTGGAGTGTGTGTTTTAGCCCTAATGGCAAATATATTGCCACTGCTTCAGGCCATACAGCCCGATTATGGAACTTAGATGGTCAATTACTTGCTCAATTTCCTGAACATCAAGGTACTGTCTGGAGTGTATGTTTTAGTCCCGACAGTAACTACATTGCTACTGCTAGTGACGATTGTACAGCTAGAGTCTGGAACTTCAGTGGTCAATTGCTTACCCAATTCCTTAGGCATCAAAAAGCAGTTAGAAGTGTGTGTTTTAGCCCCGATGGCAAGTATATTGCTACTGCTAGTGATGACTGTACAGCCCGATTATGGAATTTTGATGGTCAGTTAATTACCCAGTTCCGAAGACATCAAGGAGCAGTTAGAAGTGTAAGTTTCAGTCCTGATGGTCAAAATATTGTCACTGCTGCTGATGGCTGCACAGCTCGGCTGTGGAATATTAAAGGGCAGCAGATAGCCCAATTTCGAGGTCATCAAGGCAATGTTTGGAGTGTGTGTTTTAGCCCGGATGGTAAATACATTGTGACTGCTAGTGATGACTGTACAGCCAGAGTTTGGAAACTCAACGGTCAGCAGGTGGCTCAATTTCTAGGACATCAGGATTGTGTGAGAAGCGTGAGTGTAAGTCCTGATAATCAGTATATCGCTACTGCTTCATCTGACTGTACGGTTCGGTTATGGCATCTTAATAGACAGCAATTTACCCAATTGCAAGGACATCAGCATTGGGTAAGAAGTGTATGTTTCAGTCCTGATAGTCAGTATATCGCTACTGCTTCGTCTGACTGTACGGTTCGGTTGTGGCATCTGAATGGGCAACAATTGACCCAATTTCTCGTGCATCAAGGAGCAGTTAGAAGCGTATGTTTTAGCCCTGATGGCAAATACATTGCTACTGCTGACCGTACAGCCCGATTGTGGAACCTCCACGGACTGCAACTTACCCAATTTTCAGGACATCAAGGTACTGTCTGGAGCGTGTGTTTCAGTCCCGACAGCAAATACATTGTCACTACTTCTGATGATTGTACAGCCCGATTGTGGAATCTCAAGGGGCAGCAGCTTGTGCAATTCCAAGGGCATGAGAACTGGGTAAGGAGTGTGAGTTTCAGTCCTGATGGTAAGTACATTGTCACTGCTTCCGAAGACCGTACAGCCCAATTGTGGAACCTCAACGGGCAGCAGCTTGTACAATTCCAGGGACATCAAGGCAGTGTTTGGAGTGTGAGTTTCAGTCCTGATAGTAAATACATTGTGACTGCTAGTGATGACCGTACAGCCCAATTGTGGAACCTCGACGGACAGCAACTAACTCGATTCCAAGGACATCAGGGTACTGTCTGGAGCGTGAATTTTAGCCCTGATGGTCAGTACATCGCTACTGCTGCTGATGATGGCATAACCCGGTTGTGGAGCCTCAGTGGCCAGCAAGTTGCTCAATTTCCAGGGCATCGCAAGGCAGTTAGAAGTGTGAGCTTCAGTCCTGATGGTAAGTATATTGCCACGGCTGCTGATGACCATACAGCTCGGTTATGGCCTGTAGAAAATTTAGACCAACTGCTGGTGCGCGGTTGTAACTGGTTGTATAACTATCTTCAGAATAACCCGAATGTGAGCGATGTCTACGACGGGCTACGCCTACGCAATCTCTGCAATCAAAGCAACACTCAACTGCCATAACTCATCTTTCATCAAAATTATCGCAAATAGTTGTACTTTTATAAAGTATAATTAAGAAAAAGATAAAAAAGCTTGGGTAGTAAGGTCGGAACAATTTGCCGTCAATACTATCTAAAAAATCGGTAAACTTTAATAGTTTTTTATAAAAAGCTATCGATAATCTCAGACTTGCAACTAGCTTGTCAGTCTGGATACAAACAAAAATGTAAATTTCCCAGTTGAAGAGGCAAAAAAGGCGTGGGTCAGTATCAACCTGGTCAGCTAAAGCGCTACAACCCAGACGAAATCGCTCGTCATTATCGTTACCGTCCCTGGCTGGCTTGGGGACGATTCCTAAGAATTATCTGGTCTTTTGCTGGATTTATTTTTAGTCTGAAGTGGGACGAGTGGCAAAATCAAGTTGAGCAGAATAAGGGTAAACGCGCTACCCAGTTGCGAGAACTGCTCACTCGCCTAGGTCCCACTTTCATTAAAGTTGGTCAAGCCCTCTCTACCCGGCCTGACTTAATACGTAAAGATTTCTTAGAAGAACTTGTCAAGCTACAAGATCAACTGCCACCCTTTGATAATGCGATCGCTTATCGAATTATCGAAACTGAGTTAGACCGTTCAATCTCTGAAAGTTTTAGTGAATTGTCGCCTACACCAGTGGCCGCTGCAAGCTTGGGTCAAGTATATCGTGGTCGTCTAGTCACTGGCGAAGAAGTCGCAGTTAAAGTCCAACGTCCCCACTTACGCCCTGTCATCACACTCGATTTATATTTGATGCGCTGGGCTGCAAGTTGGTTGGCTCCTTGGTTGCCCTTGAATCTTGGTCACGACCTGACTTTGATTGTAGATGAATTTGGCACAAAAATATTTGAGGAAATTGACTATATTAACGAAGGTCGCAACGCCGAAAAATTTGCTAGCAATTTCCGCAATGACCTACAAGTAAAAGTTCCCATTATTTACTGGCGTTACACCAATACCCACGTTTTAACCCTAGAATGGATTGACGGCTTCAAACTCACAGATACTAAACGCATCCGTGAAGTAGGTTTAGACCCAGAAGGAATTATTAAAATTGGTGTCACCTCCGGTTTACAACAGCTACTAGAACACGGTTTCTTTCACGCCGACCCCCATCCTGGCAATTTGTTTGCTATGCCCGATGGTCGCATGGCTTACATTGATTTTGGCATGATGGATCAATTAGAGGAACCCACTAAAGAAACACTGGTGGATGCCTTAGTACATTTAGTTAACAAGGACTACACAGATTTAGCCGAAGATTTTGTCAAATTAGGTTTTTTGACTCCAGACACAAATATTTGTCCCATTATCCCGGCTTTAGAGTCAGTGCTGGGAAGCGCGATTGGTAAAAACGTCGGTGATTTTAACTTCAAAACCATTACCGATGAATTTTCGGAACTGATGTATGAATATCCTTTCCGAGTTCCTGCCAAATTCGCTTTAATTATTCGTTCTTTAGTGACACAAGAAGGCATTGCCCTCAGTCTCAATCCCAACTTTAAAATTGTTGAAGTGGGTTATCCCTACATAGCGCGGCGCTTACTGACAGGAGAATCTCCAGCATTACGGCGACGATTACTGAATGTGTTGTTTAAAGATGGTAAATTCCAGTGGCAACGCTTAGAAAATTTAATTGAAATCGCTCGTACTGATGGCAACTTTGATGTTGTACCCACCGCCAAAATGGGTTTGCAATATTTGCTATCTGATGAAGGAAAATTTTTGCGGCGACAGCTGGTGTTAGCGCTGACTGAAGATGACCGCCTGCATACAGCAGAAGTGCAACGTCTGTGGAATTTAGTTAAAGATGATATCCAGCCAAATCGTTTATTGAATGTGGCGATTGGCATGTTAACAGATTTATCTAAAGAAAGCGTAGCGGCGATTCTTCCTAAAGCTACATCTCTAGCAGCTTTTACAGAAAACCAGCGACTAAATAACAATTAAATCACTATCAGGAGTTCTTATGTACTACTTCCCTCTGCAACCGCCATATCTTTTACTAGTTATGGGACTATTCATCGCATTAACTTCTGGTGTGGCCTTGTCTGGAACCTTGAAAGTAATTGTACAGAAATGGTCGAGCGATCGCCAAGAAAATCCTCAGCCTAGTTCTTCTTTAAAACAGTTATTTGTACCATTTCTAGGTATAACTAGCGGTATTTTTCTGTTTTTGTATTCGGGTTTACAGATATTTGGCTTTCCCTCTTCCCTAGCATTAGGAGTTGCTTTACCTCTAGGCTTGTTGACTTGTTTGTTAGTTTGGTTGCAGTTGGGAAGTATGCTAGATTTTGCTCAAAGCCGAGGAATGCAATCTCTAGATTTAGATTCTTGGTCTTAAATTCGGAAAAACTAACTGTTGTCTATCTGGTTTAACCAAGCTATTAAATCAGATACATTAGAAAAATCTAAAAACTCTTCTCCTAATACTTCCAACTGTACAGTAGATAAAACTTGAATTTGCTCAATTATTGATGAATCGATTTCTCCAAAACGACGATTTAACTGGCGCTTCAAAAAGCGAAAAGCTTCTTTTTGTTCACTCTTTTTTTCACCTTTCTGTTCTCCTTTCTGAAAAATATGCTGATAAATCACTGACTCTTGCATAATTTCCTCGCTTAATAATTACGGATAAAGTCATGGGGATATGTTTCTGCCAGGATTTTACACAGGTTGTCATATTCTGCCATTTCAAGAACATTTTTAAGTTCGCTGAGGATGACGCTTAATTGTAAACTAATTCGGGAGAAGACTAAAGTTTTGACTCTCAGGTGATGCTCCTAACGTCGCTACTGCTTTGCTTTAAGCGTACTCCTGCAAAGAAGCAAACTACGCAGTGTCATTGCTGACTGGTTTTTTCTAACTCTTTAGTCTAGTTTTCCACACCTATCTATATATGTATAAATAAAAAAGCTAATTTCTAGATAATTCCATCTCTAGATCGAAGTAATTTAAATTTAAAAACGCTAACACAGAAAAAGAGTTCTATTAGCCTTTAAAACTGGCTTTAATCGACAACTCATAATCTGAAAAAAAACAAAATACAAAAGAGTACATTCAATGACAACTTCTACAGACCGCGATCAACAACTTAAAAAACTGTGTGAATTAATAGCAGACATTGACTGTGGCATGTTGACTACAACAGAAGAAGATGGCAGCTTGCATAGTTGCCCAATGTCCAAAAATGGCGAGATTAATTCTGATGGTACACTTTGGTTCTTTATTTATCGCAGTTCTCACAAGGCAGCTGAGATTGAACACAACCAGCATGTAAATGTGAGTTTCTCGTCACCTGACCAACAGCGATATATTTCTCTATCAGGTACAGCACAACTTGTACAAGACCGCAATAAAATGCAAGAAAAATGGCAACCAAAACTGCAAACTTGGTTTCCTCAAGGTTTAGATGAACCTGATATTGCTTTACTCAAAGTGAATATTAATCAAGCTGATTACTGGGATAGTCGCTCAAGCTTTAAGCCACAAGTAATTAATTTATAAACTCTATCACACCGCTAATCTGCGGGATTTTGAGACTTGATTTCTTGGCTGTACTGCGTCAGGATTTAGCGATCGCCTGTGGTTTTCAACCAATGCAACCTCAAAAAATGCAATGATTGGGCGATCGCTAATAAACACTCAATTTGCCGGATTATGATATGAGCATGATTCTTCTGTGGTCTTGAAGTGAACCAAGGCTTATGTGAAAATTGGAGTCTTTCGCATCACAGCCTAACTTTTGAGGAATCGATCAATGGCGCGTTTAGCACTGCTGAGTGTATCTAATAAAACTAATTTAATAGACCTAGCCCGTAGCTTGGTGGAAGAATTTGACTTTGATTTAATCAGCAGTGGGGGAACAGCCAAAACCCTAAAAGATGCTGGGCTACCAGTTACGAAAGTTGCAGATTACACAAATTCGCCAGAAATTTTAGGCGGTCGGGTGAAAACTTTGCATCCCCGGATTCATGGGGGAATCTTAGCACGTCGAGATGTAGCTAGCGATGTCACAGATTTAGAAGATAACCAAATTCGTCCGATTGATTTAGTAGTAGTGAATCTTTATCCTTTTGAAGAAACTATTGCCAAACCAGGAGTAACATTAGCTGAAGCTGTGGAACAGATTGATATTGGTGGCCCGGCGATGTTACGGGCATCATCAAAAAATTTCGCCCATCTGACAGTATTATGCGATCCGGCACAGTATGACGAATATTTGCAAGAGTTACGGCAAAATCACGGGGAAGCATCTCTAGAGTTCCGCCAAAAGGCTGCCTTAAAAGGCTTTTTGCATACTGCTAGTTATGATCAAGCGATCGCATCTTACCTCGCAGGAACGCAGCAGTACACCCTTAGCGGCACACAATTACAATCTCTGCGCTACGGCGAAAATCCTCATCAACCCGCTGCTTGGTATCAAACTGGCACTACCCCCACAGGATGGACAGCTGCCAAAATACTGCAAGGGAAGGAACTGAGTTACAACAATTTAGTTGATTTAGAAGCTGCACGCCGAATTATTGCTGAATTTACAGATACCCCAGCAGCCACAATTATCAAACATACTAATCCTTGTGGTACAGCCTTAGGAAATACTCTTGTAGAAGCTTACCAAAAAGCTTTTAAGGCTGATTCTGTTTCAGCTTTTGGGGGAATTGTCGCCCTTAACCGCACTATTGATGCTGCTACCGCCAGTGAATTAACTCAGACATTTTTAGAATGCGTGGTTGCACCCAGTTGTGAACCTGAAGCTGAAGAAATTTTGGCTAAAAAATCTAAAGTCCGGGTTTTGACTTTAGCAGATTTGCATAATGGTTCTAAAGATACTATAAAAGCGATCGCAGGTGGTTTTTTAGTCCAATCTGCCGATGATATGGTTGCAGACACCAACCAATGGCAAATCGCTACCGAACGTCAACCCACCGCTGACGAATTGGCAGAATTGCTGTTTGCTTGGAAAGTTTGCAAACATGTAAAATCCAATGCGATCGTAGTCACAAGCGATCGTACTACCCTAGGTGTAGGTGCTGGTCAAATGAATCGCGTCGGTTCAGTTAAAATTGCCCTCGAACAAGCTGGGGAAAAAGCCAAAGGTGCAACTCTGTCCAGCGATGGATTTTTCCCGTTTGATGATTCAGTAAAAACAGCCGCAGCAGCAGGAATTACTGCCATTGTCCAACCAGGAGGAAGTCTACGAGATCAAGACTCCATCAAGGCTGCGAATGAATTGGGTTTAGTGATGGTACTAACAGGTGTACGCCACTTTTTACACTAAAAATAAAGTGTCACTCATAATACTTGCCATTCCATAAAATAAGTGATATCTTTGATTTGTGTGTGAGGAGCAAATTAAAGATAAAAAGCGTTTGGGGTGGAAACACGGCAACACTCCCAAGCGCTTTTTAATTTTTATGTAGAAATGTTCCAGTTAGCAAAGTGTCACCTATTTTACTTGCTATCCCATGAAATAGATGATATCTTTGATTTGTGTGTGAGGAGCAAGTTAAAAATAAAAAGCGTCTGGGGTGGAAACACGGCAACACTCCCAGGCGCTTTTTAATATAACTGACGATTTACAGTCGTATTAAAGTACTGTAAGTAAAAAAATACCCAATTGTCATTACGATTGCTCTTAGCGTTCCCGCAGGGTACGAAGCGTAGATGCGTTAGCGGTGAAGCAGCTCAGTCTTGGGGGTTTCCACGCCACTTGCTACAAGTCGGCGGCACTTCCTACAAGTCGGGGAACCCGCCCAACGCAGTGCCTCCCCATGAACGACTGCTGTAATACCATTTCACGAAATTATTGATACAAATTACTTTTCTTACTCTCCCTGCCTCCGGTCACTGAGTTTCGACTACGCTCAACTGCCGCGTAGCCGAAGTGCTGCTTCCCCTGCTTGCCCAAATGTATCAACTTTAAAGTGAAACAGTATAAAGCCTGCGGCATAGCGTCTTTGTAAGGAGAAGAGTAACAATCCCAATCTTTGCGATTGCTTCCCTTTGCTTGCAACGACGTGAAATTATAGTCTATGAGTAAGGCTTGAGCAACTTAAACAGAAGCCGTACTGATACCACGCACAAAAATATCTACACAAGTTTGGATATAATGCTCACGGTCATACTTATTTTGTTTAAAATTGGCATTACGGCACAGCATTCCGGCTAGTAACATTCCTGTAAACATATCAACTGCCGGCAACGGATCAATATCCGGTCTCACATCACCTCGTTTTTGACTAGATTGTAGATAAGCTATAAGTTTTTCTTCTAAAGGCTTGACCGCTGCTTGAATCACTTGCTTTGCAGCCTCAGGATGACGTTTGGCTTCTCCAATGAAGGTACGAATTAAGTCTTCTTGAGCTTCCAGCATAGAGTTATAAAGCTGGGCATAATGCTTTAAGTCAACGCCAAGATTTTGTGTCCAGGCTTCAGGATGAGCCAAAGCTTCTATTTGAAGTACTAAAGCATTTTCAATCACTGCCCCTAGAAGTTGCTCTTTACTAGCAAAATGGCGAAATAAAGTTACCTCATTCACGCCAGCTACACGAGCTATTTCACGGGTGGTTGCTCCTTGAACACCTAGATTAGCAAATACCTGTGAGGCAGCTTCTATGATACGTGTACGGGTCAGGGCGGAAGAACGGATAATTTTATTCATTCAAGTTTGCAAGTGCTTACTTGCATTATAGTCTGGGGAAAAAGTGGTTGCAAACTTGTATAAAAAAATAGGAGTTTCAAGCATAGTTTCTAGAGAATTTGGTAACGAGTTTAAATCCATTACCAAATTCTCTTAATGTCTACTACTGACTGTCTTTTGGTGCAAACATCAAGTACGTACCTCCCAGCCCTTCTACAATTGTGCGTGTATTATTAATCATCATTTTTTGATAAGTGTCTCCTTCGCTTCCCGGTTCACCCAGCCCCTCAGTCAACAATTCTCTTTCGGAAACTTTCACTTGTGCTTCTGTGGCTATAGATTGCACCAAGTTAGGGTTCATTTTCGTCTGGGCAAAAATTGTCGGTACTTTAGTGCGTTGCAGATTTTTAACTAAGTTTTTCACTCGTATATCTGTCGGTTTTTCGTCAATACTAAAATTTACTAAAGAAATATTGTATGCCTTAGTGTAATAACCTAGCTCATTATATGTTGTGACTAATTTAGGTTGCTTGACAGGAATACTAGCAATTCTTGACTTGATCCAACTATTCATCTGAGTTAGTTCATTTTTAATTTGTTTGGCATTGTCACTATAAATAACTGCATTGCTAGGTTCTAACTTCTCTAAGTTGCTGCTAATTATCTCTACCATCTTGATAGCATTTTTAGGGTTATGCCAAATGTAAGGATCGGCTACTTTTTTACCATTTTTTTGAAACTGTTGTGGTTTGGGAACCGCCTGTTGAGCAACGGCTCTTTTGGGTGCAGAGTTTTTAGTTGCTTTAATGATTTTTATTAGTTCTGGTTCCAAATTATAGCCGTTGTAAAGAATGAGATTTGCTTGCTCAATAGCTTGGCGGTCTTCTGGTTTTGGTTGATAGAAATCAGAGTCTGTACTAGGAGAAATTAAACACGAAAGGTTAATTGTGTTGCCCGCAACCTGTTTAGTTAAGTCACATAGCACACTTGTAGTTGCTACGACTTGGGGCAAATTTTCGTTTACTGTGGTGGTCTGAGTAAAAGAGGTGCTTGCTGCTTGATTTACACATCCCATAAATCCCATCGTCAAAGCAATCAAGCTAACTCGTAAAGAATGATATGATGGTGATTTTTTTGACATCATCAACTCCTGCTAGGTATACAAAAAAGATAATGGCGATCGCTAAAGAATTGGTGAGATGCTAAGATTTCAAGGTCGCAAAAGTACAATGATGGGCAATGCTGTGGTGATGCTTCCTGTGATTGGTGTAGTGCAGATCCTCTCACTGTCTGCTGAAACATTAGCATTACGCTAAAGGTAGCCAACAGACTGACATAATCAGGTGGTTAAGTTGAGAAATGTAGTGATGAGGAGGCGTATTGCTCATACAGGTTGATTTCGCAAACCAAGTCGTAAACCTAAAGCAATTTTAGCGGCGGTTTTGCAAGGTGTGGACATTTGTTTGTGACGAAATCGGCAAATTATTTAAGCTCATCCCACCCCTTCCAAGATACTGCTGGCGAATTAGGGGTGCGACCCCTGATTAGAGTAAGGCAGATGAGCAAAATGCAACCGTTGGCGGGATAATACAAAAAGTTGAGTTGGAGAGTTGCATTTACCTATGACACTGCATCCAAAAAACCATTGGGATGTCCCACAACAAACGGCAGCTGTATCCTTCAAGGGATGGGATGAGCTTAATTAGGGAGTTGCTCAAGGCGATCGCAACGCATACTATGGCTGCTTTAAGTATTAAATGTCGAATACAAGATCAAGTATTGAATATTTTCTTACTGTAAATACTCTCGCGTCAACTTATTTTTGCCAAAAAGCTCCATATCATATTCAAGATTATCTAAAAAAATTGAGAAAATAGTTCTATCATATTCACCTTCACAAAAAGTTTCTAAAAACAAATCATTTACTGGATTATGAATATATGCTCTCATAAACATAAATTCTGAATTTAATTCGTTTACATATTCTAATAAATCTACTCTATTAATATTTGGCTGACAAGAATAAAGCGCTCTAATTAATACTCCGCGATTAGGAATACATTTAACAATTAAGTTATTCTTTCTATGATGACGACATAAAAGCAAATCATGATCTTCTTCAACATGATATCCATTAAATTCTAAATGATTACGATATCTCACTAAAGGATGAGCTAAAGAATCACCAATATTAATTTCTGGCATGGAATAAAGCCTCGCAAATTTTTCCAAAAATTAGGTTAGCTAAACTTAGTATTCCCACTCAGCTAAGAACTTAATCAAGACTGCCGCCAAAAATAATACTTACTATATATCAGTAGTCTTGGGAACTAATACCGTTTGACTTTAAAGTTGATACATTTGGGCAAGCAAGAGAAGCAGCACTTTGGCTACTTCGACTACGCTCATGCAAGATAGAATGACTAATACTTGCGCTCTTTTGGCTCAAACATAGTGATTGCTACTGAGCGATACTGGATATCAATTCCTGCTGGTGAATAGTAAGCCATTGTATGCCTGAGGAAATTAGCATCGTCTCTTTGAGGATAATCTTCACGGAAATGAGCGCCGCGACTTTCTTGGCGATTTAGGGCTGATGCTAAAATTGTCTGTCCTACTACCATTAAACTCCGCAGTTCTAGAGCTTCTAAAATTTCTGTATTCCAGCAACTGCCTTTATCATCTAAATAAATTTGAGTATATTGCTGTTGTAATTCTGCTAATTTATGCAAGCCCTGACTCATTAATTCTTGAGTACGAAAAACCCCACAGAACTGAGTCATACAATCTTGAAAGGCTTGACGAACTTGGTTAATACGATACTTTCCTGGCTGTTCTAATAACGTTTGGATTTGTTGCTTGGCTTCGTTAACATAATGTTGTTCATCTAAAGTTGGTAGTTTGCGGTTTTGCACAAATTTAGCGATCGCTGCCCCAGTGCGTTTACCATAAACTACACACTCCAACAGAGAATTACTACCAAGGCGGTTAGCACCGTGGACGGAAACACAAGATGTTTCGCCAGCAGCAAAGAAACCCTCAACTAAACCATCACCACTACTACGAACTTGACCATCAATATTAACTGGGATACCACCCATACAATAATGAATTGTCGGTCGGACTGGCATCGGTTGAGTTACCGCATCCACACCTACTAAGCGGTGAGCTTCTTCCCAACAAAAGGGAACACGACTCATAATTTTTTCTTTGCCCATGTGTCGCAAGTCCAGATAGACAAAAGAACCACCAGCGCTACCATCGGCATGAATACCGCGACCTGCACGAATTTCATAGGCGATCGCTCTTGAGGTAATATCACGAGGAGCTAGTTCCATGCGACTGGGTGCGTAGTTGGCCATGAAGCGATCGCCTTCACTATTAATTAAATACGCTCCTTCTCCCCGTACTGCTTCGGAAATCAGCACCCCTACCGGATACAAGCCAGTAGGATGAAATTGGACAAATTCCATATCTTCTAAAGGTAAACCGGCGATCGCAGTCATTGCTAAACCATCACCCGTAGAAGCATAATCATTAGATGTAGTATTATAAACACGACCATAGCCCCCAGTGGCAAACATTACAGCCTTAGCCCGTATCACCTCTATATGTCCATCTAAAAGCCTATACATCACTACACCTTTAGCCTGACCTTCTGACAAAATCAGGCGCATTACATACCATTCTTGATAAATTTGCACACCATAACGCCGCAAATTATTAACCAATTCATGCAAAATTGCGTGACCAGTCTTATCAGCAGCGTAACAAGTACGGTTGTGAGTATGTCCACCAAAAGCCCGCTGGGCAATGCGACCATCGCTTAAACGAGAGAATAAAACGCCCATGTGTTCTAAATCAATTACTACATCCGGCGCTTCTTGGGCAAGAATAGCCACTGCGTCTTGGTCTGCCAAGTAGTCAGAACCTTTAACAGTATCAAAAGCGTGGGCTTCCCAAGTGTCTGCTGAATCCACATTTTTCAGGGACGCTGCCATACCACCTTGAGCAGCGACCGAATGGGAACGAATCGGATGGGTTTTAGCAACCACAGCAATATTTAAACTAGGGTCAGTCCGGGCAATTTCTACAGCGGCGCGACAGCCCGCCAATCCACCCCCGACAATAATCACATCATGTTCCAGCATAATTTGTCTCTGACTGCAAAAAACTGTTGTTCTAGCTGTTCTATTGTAGAGACATGATCAACGAGGCAGCCTGCATTCATGAAAGTTTAAGATAAAACGCTTTGTGTCAATAAGTTAAAATAATATAAATGGTGTAAATCATGTTTTATTAAACTTAGGACTTACGCAATAACTCTCTAAAACTCCTATTTATCCGGGTCTTCAGCGTCCTCTGCGGTTATATTTTCCGTTACCTGTGCGGTAATACCAATTCTTTGTGAAGATGCACTAAATTTTTTAATTACGAACCGCCAAGAACGCCAAGAACGCTAAGGAAGAAAAGGATAATCATTAAGTGCAAGTTTATAGAGAATTGGTATAAGTCCTAAAACTAAAAGTATTGATTATAATAGTGAAGTTTTTTCATTGGGACTGATTTAATAATTAATAACTAAATTTTTATGACAAAAACTATTTCAATTTTTGATTCTGGAGTTCCTAATCCTGTTCCCAAATCGACTATTATTCGCTTAGAGAATATCTTTAAAGTTTATGGCAGTGGCGAAACTGAAGTAAAAGCCCTGAATGATGTTAATTTAACTGTGGAAGAGGGTGAATATTGCTCAATTATGGGGCCTTCTGGTTCGGGTAAATCCACAGCCATGAATATTATCGGTTGTTTAGATCGTCCCACCAGTGGACGTTATTATCTAGATAACCTTGATGTTGCCCAAATGAATGATCAAGAGTTGGCACACACTCGTAATAAAAAATTAGGGTTTGTATTCCAACAATTCCACCTTTTACCTCAGCTAACCGCATTAGAAAATGTCATATTGCCAATGGTATATGCCAGTATTAATTCTAGCGAAAGACGCGATCGCGCTGCTGAAGCTTTGACACGAGTAGGTTTAGCTAATCGCCTCCACAACAAACCCACTCAACTATCTGGAGGACAACAACAAAGAGTAGCGATCGCTCGTGCCATTGTCAACCGTCCCGTTGTTCTGTTAGCCGATGAACCTACTGGCGCACTCGATTCCCACACCACCCAGGAAGTATTAGATATCTTTAGCGAACTGAATAACAGCGGCATTACAGTTGTCATGGTTACTCATGAACCAGAAGTCGCTCGTCAAACCCAGCGCATTATATGGTTTCGTGATGGTGAAGTATTGCACTCCAACCTCACACCAGCCGACTTGGGTCAAACTCAAGTACTGTAGATATAAATTAGCAGTAAGCTGTTTGAATGCGTTTTTTCAAAATTTATTATGGCTACTGTTAACGACAACTACCTAAAGCTAAAAGCAGGTTATCTGTTTCCGGAAATTGCGCGACGGGTTAATGCCTTCGCCCAAGCAAATCCTGATGCTAAAATCATTCGGTTGGGTATTGGTGATGTCACAGAACCTTTACCAGCAGCTTGCCGCACAGCAATGATTCAAGCTGTGGAAGAAATGGGCGATCGCAATACTTTTAGAGGCTATGGCCCAGAACAAGGTTATGCTTGGTTAAGAGAGAAAATTGCCGCCCAAGATTTTCAAGCACGGGGGGCTGAAATTGATGCCTCAGAAATTTTTATCTCTGATGGTTCTAAGTGCGACACGGGCAATATTCTAGAAATTTTCGGACATAACAATACTATCGCCGTCACTGACCCAGTTTACCCCGTATATGTAGATACTAACGTTATGGCGGGTAATACTGGGGTTGCCAATGAACAAGGTGAATTTGCAGGTTTAGTCTATCTGCCAATTTCTGCTGATAACAACTTTACCGCTGAAATTCCCTCACAGAAAGTCGATTTAATTTATCTCTGCTTTCCTAATAATCCCACTGGTGCGACTGCCACTAAGGAATACTTGAAGGCATGGGTAGATTATGCTAAAGATCATGGCTCGATTATCTTCTTTGATGCAGCTTACGAAGCATATATCACAGATCCAGCACTTCCTCATTCTATTTATGAAATTGCAGGTGCTAGAGAATGTGCGATCGAGTTTCGTTCTTTCTCTAAAAATGCAGGTTTTACCGGCACTCGTTGTGCGCTAACCGTCGTGCCAAAAACACTAACAGCGAAAGCCGCCGATGGTTCTGATGTGGAACTGTGGAAATTGTGGAATCGTCGCCAATCCACTAAATTCAATGGTGTATCTTACATTGTACAACGAGGAGCTGAAGCAGTTTACTCCCCAGAAGGACAAACACAAATTAAGGAATTAGTTAGTTTTTATTTAGACAACGCTAGAATAATTCGGGAAAAACTGTCAGCAGCAAAATTAGCTGTTTACGGTGGCGTAAATGCGCCTTACGTCTGGGTAAAAACTCCCAATAGCCTCTCTAGTTGGGAATTTTTTGATAAACTGCTGCAAACTGTAAATGTGGTGGGAACACCTGGCTCTGGATTTGGTGCTGCTGGCGAAGGCTACTTCCGAATTTCGGCATTTAATAGCCGAGAGAATGTAGAAGAAGCGATGCAAAGGATTACAAACCACTTCATTTAGGCTTGTTTGCCTTTATTTTGATCAAGCTCAGTTTTAAATGAACTGAGCTTGATTTCATACTGTACTAGATGTACTAGATTGAATAAAAAGAAAGCCTCCTAGCATTGAGATGAGCTAGAAGACTTCTTGTATGATTAGACCTGGCATCGAGCTATTTTTGCGTAGGGCTACCCCTAAACTATCGTGGCCGCAACAGCGTTTCACCTCTGAGTTCGGGAAGGATTCAGCGTGGTTCCACCGCGCAATAGACACCAGGAAAAGCTGATGGGAATGTAAAATTAAAAATGACTTTTGAAATTTTACATTTCTAATACTTCACAAAACCCTGAAGACTGCAAGTAACGCGAATGAATTAGTAACCAAATGTTTGAGAGGTCAAGCCCTCGGTCTATTAGCACGGCTCGGCTGCATACATTACTGCACTTCCACCTACCGCCTATCAACGGGTGTTCTGCCCGTGACCTTACCTACTATTAGTAGTGAGAGCACTCATCTTGAGGTGGGCTTCCCACTTAGATGCTTTCAGCGGTTATCCGCTCCGCACTTGGCTACCCAGCGTCTACCGTTGGTACGATAACTGGTACACCAGCGGTGCGTCCTTCCCGGTCCTCTCGTACTAAGGAAGGCTCCTCTCAATGCTCTTACGCCTGCACCGGATATGGACCGAACTGTCTCACGACGTTCTGAACCCAGCTCACGTACCGCTTTAATGGGCGAACAGCCCAACCCTTGGGACGTACTTCCGCCCCAGGTTGCGATGAGCCGACATCGAGGTGCCAAACCTCCCCGTCGATGTGGACTCTTGGGGGAGATCAGCCTGTTATCCCTAGAGTAACTTTTATCCGTTGAGCGACGGCCATTCCACTCTGTACCGTCGGATCACTAAGGCCTACTTTCGTACCTGCTCGAGATGTCACTCTTGCAGTCAAGCTCTCTTATTGCCTTTACACTCGCCGCACGGTTTCCAAGCGTGCTGAGAGAACCTTTGCGCGCCTCCGTTACCTTTTAGGAGGCGACCGCCCCAGTCAAACTGCCCACCTGAAACTGTTCCCACACCCGGTCAGGGTGCTAGGTTAGAATTCTAGCTTCGCCAGAGTGGTATCTCACCATTGGCTCCATATCCCCCACAAGGAATATCTCAACGCCTCCCACCTATCCTGCGCAAGCGAAGCCCGAACACAATTCCAGGCTACAGTAAAGCTTCATAGGGTCTTTCTGTCCAGGTGCAGGCAGTCCGTATCTTCACAGACATTCCTATTTCGCCGAGTCTCTCTCTGAGACACCATCCAGATCGTTACGCCTTTCGTGCGGGTCGGAACTTACCCGACAAGGAATTTCGCTACCTTAGGACCGTTATAGTTACGGCCGCCGTTCACCGGGGCTTCAGTCGTCAGCTTCAAGCTTTCACCCTGACCAACTTCCTTAACCTTCCGGCACTGGGCAGGCGTCAGCCCCCATACGTCCTCTTGCGAGTTTGCGGAGACCTGTGTTTTTGGTAAACAGTCGCCTGGATCTCTTCACTGCGACCCACCATGAGTGGGCACCCCTTCTTCCGAAGTTACGGGGCCATTTTGCCGAGTTCCTTAGAGAGAGTTATCTCGCGCCCCTTGGTATTCTCAACCTCCCTACCTGTGTCGGTTTCGGGTACGGGTATCATGCTTTCATCACATTCATTGCTTTTCTTGGCACTATCCTTCACCATCCGGAGTTCGTAAACTCCTCCCAAACCAATCAGGGTATGGCTATCTTTCATGCGTCCCAATCAATGCTCCCACATAATAGTCAGGGATTGTTGACCCTGTGTCCATCGACTACGCCTTTCGACCTCGCCTTAGGACCCGACTAACCCTCCGAGGACGAACCTGGCGGAGGAACCCTTAGGGTTTCGGGGCTAGGGATTCTCACCCTAGTTTGCGCTACTCAAGCCGACATTCTCACTTCCGTTTCGTCCACAGCTGCTTGCCGCTACTGCTTCTTCCTAACACGGAACGCTCCCCTACCGATTAATCGTTACGATTAATCCCACAGCTTCGGTACATCGCTTAGCCCCGTTCATTTTCGGCGCAAGAGCGCTTGACTAGTGAGCTATTACGCACTCTTTCAAGGGTGGCTGCTTCTAGGCAAACCTCCTAGTTGTCTTTGCACTCTCACCTCCTTTATCACTTAGCGATGATTTGGGGACCTTAGCTGGTGGTCTGGGCTGTTTCCCTCTTGACAATGAAGCTTATCCCCCACTGTCTGTCTGGCAATGTGTTCTCTGGGTATTCAGAGTTTGTCTCGATTTGGTACCGTTCTCACAGCCCGCACCGAAACAGTGCTTTACCCCCCAGATATAATCATTACCGCTGCGCCTCAACACATTTCGGGGAGAACCAGCTAGCTCCTGGTTCGATTGGCATTTCACCCCTAACCACAGCTCATCCGCCGATTTTTCAACATCGGTCGGTTCGGACCTCCACTTGGTGTTACCCAAGCTTCATCCTGGCCATGGTTAGATCACCAGGGTTCGGGTCTATAAACACTGATTATCGCCCTTTTCAGACTCGGTTTCC
Source organism: Halotia branconii CENA392 (assembly GCF_029953635.1). NCBI lineage: Bacteria > Bacillati > Cyanobacteriota > Cyanophyceae > Nostocales > Nodulariaceae > Halotia > Halotia branconii. The sequence goes on from NZ_CP124543.1 coordinate 3,203,085, forward strand.
CTTTGGCTCCGGCATTTTCGCCTTAACCTACCAGTGCCTATAAGTCGCCGGCTCATTCTTCAACAGGCACGCGGTCATCCGTTGAATCGGACTCCCACTGCTTGTAAGCTAACGGTTTCATGTTCTATTTCACTCCCCTTGCGGGGTTCTTTTCACCTTTCCCTCGCGGTACTGGTTCACTATCGGTCACACAGTAGTATTTAGCCTTACGAGGTGGTCCTCGCTGATTCACATGGGATTCCTCGTGCCCCATGCTACTCGGGATTCAGCTACTATCTTTAAGTTTTCAACTACAGGACTTTCACCTTCTGTGGTACAGTATTTAGCTGTTTCGTTTAACCGCCAGATTCGCAATTTGCTGTCCCACTACCCCAGTCAGTAAACCAACTGGTTTAGGCTTTTCCCCGTTCGCTCACCACTACTTAGGGAATCTCTAGATTGATTTTTTTTCCTCCAGCTACTAAGATGTTTCAGTTCGCTGGGTTGGCTCTTTGCTGCCTATATATTCAGCAGCTAGTATAAAAGGTTGCCCCATTCGGAAATCTCCGGCTCAATGTCTGCTTCCAACTCCCCGGAGCATATCGTCGGTAACCACGTCCTTCGTCGCCTCTGTGTGCCTAGGTATCCACCGTTAGCCCTTATTAGCTTGACCACTTTCTAATTCGTAATTTCTAATTCGTAATTCGTAATTAGATTTTTACGTTGGTGTACAAAATGCAAACACAATTCATCTCATCAAAAAATAAATGTCTGTGTCTGCCTGCTAATTTCGCGTTACTATGCAGTTTTCAAGGTTCTGGCTGAGAATCTCTCAGCAGTCTGACATTATATACCTACATGCCATGTTGCTGATTTCTCGTCAAATTTACAGGTGGAGATTAGCGGACTCGAACCGCTGACATCCTGCTTGCAAAGCAGGCGCTCTACCAACTGAGCTAAACCCCCAGATACAATTAAAAATTGATAATTAAAAATTAAAAATGAATATAATTCAATTTTTAATTTTGCATTTGACATTTTTAATTGATTCAGGTGGGCCATCCTGGACTCGAACCAGGGACCTCACCCTTATCAGGGGTGCGCTCTAACCACCTGAGCTAATAGCCCCAATCCGAACCTTCATCATAGTTTGAAAGCACTCAATAATTCAAGTAGAAGCGACCGACCTCGGTTTGACCAACTCAATCTTTATTTGCATTTTGCTTTCAAGATTTGAGGGGTGTAGGTCTCCCTTAAAAGGAGGTGATCCAGCCACACCTTCCGGTACGGCTACCTTGTTACGACTTCACCCCAGTCACCAGTCCTGCCTTAGGCATCCTCCCCCACGAATGGTTGGAGTAATGACTTCGGGCACTACCAGCTTCCATGGTGTGACGGGCGGTGTGTACAAGGCCCGGGAACGAATTCACTGCAGTATGCTGACCTGCAATTACTAGCGATTCCTCCTTCACGCAGGCGAGTTGCAGCCTGCGATCTGAACTGAGCTACGGTTTTTTGGATTTGCATCACATTGCTGTGTAGCTGCCCTTTGTCCGTAGCATTGTAGTACGTGTGTAGCCCAAGACGTAAGGGGCATGCTGACTTGACGTCATCCCCACCTTCCTCCGGTTTGTCACCGGCAGTCTCTCTAGAGTGCCCACCCGAAGTGCTGGCAACTAAAAACGAGGGTTGCGCTCGTTGCGGGACTTAACCCAACATCTCACGACACGAGCTGACGACAGCCATGCACCACCTGTGTTCGCGCTCCCGAAGGCACCTCTCCCTTTCAGGAAAGTTCGCGACATGTCAAGTCTTGGTAAGGTTCTTCGCGTTGCATCGAATTAAACCACATACTCCACCGCTTGTGCGGGCCCCCGTCAATTCCTTTGAGTTTCACAGTTGCCTGCGTACTCCCCAGGCGGGATACTTAACGCGTTAGCTACGGCACGGCTCGGGTCGATACAAGCCACGCCTAGTATCCATCGTTTACGGCTAGGACTACTGGGGTATCTAATCCCATTCGCTCCCCTAGCTTTCGTCCCTCAGTGTCAGTTGCGGCCTAGCAGAGCGCTTTCGCCACCGGTGTTCTTCCTGATATCTACGCATTTCACCGCTACACCAGGAATTCCCTCTACCCCGAACGCACTCTAGCCGTGTAGTTTCCACTGCTTGTATGAGGTTGAGCCTCACTCTTTAACAGCAGACTTACAAGGCCACCTGCGGACGCTTTACGCCCAATCATTCCGGATAACGCTTGCATCCTCCGTATTACCGCGGCTGCTGGCACGGAGTTAGCCGATGCTTATTCCTCAGGTACCGTCAGAACTTCTTCCCTGAGAAAAGAGGTTTACAACCCAAGAGCCTTCCTCCCTCACGCGGTATTGCTCCGTCAGGCTTTCGCCCATTGCGGAAAATTCCCCACTGCTGCCTCCCGTAGGAGTCTGGGCCGTGTCTCAGTCCCAGTGTGGCTGATCATCCTCTCAGACCAGCTACTGATCGTCGCCTAGGTGCGCTCTTACCACACCTACTAGCTAATCAGACGCGAGCTCATCTTCAGGCGGCAAGCCTTTTACCTTGCGGCATATCCGGTATTAGCCACCGTTTCCAGTGGTTGTCCCCGACCCAAAGCCAGATTCTCACGCGTTACTCACCCGTCCGCCACTAGCTCCGAAAAGCCCGTTCGACTTGCATGTGTTAAGCATACCGCCAGCGTTCATCCTGAGCCAGGATCAAACTCTCCGTTTTGATGGAAGTGTTTGCTTTTTAGCTCACATATAATATATGAAAGACTGTTGTTTATACACTCCAGCCTAGTGTTTCAATTTACTTGACGCTGACCACTTGCTGTATAATCGCTTTCAAACTATAATATTTTCAAGGTTCGGTTGCCTTTCGGACCGCGCTTTGCGGCGCTCTCCTCTAGGCACTTATCTAATATATCTACCCCACACGCCTTTGTCAACTCTTTTTTCCAATATTATTTGGAAATGTATTTCTTAGTCTCTTCAAATTAGCTACACCACAGGCTTCTAAGCAACAATGGTTTATGAACGCCTGCTGAGTTAGGAGGACTAAGCGTGAATTTTCAGTCAGTGATTGCTACGTTGCATCAATTCTGGGGAAACCGGGGTTGCTTGATTGCTCAACCCTATGACATTGAGAAGGGAGCAGGTACTAAAAACCCCCATACATTTTTAAGAGCCTTAGGTCCGGAGCCGTGGACTGTTGCTTATGTTGAACCCTGTCGTCGTCCAACGGATGGGCGCTACGGCGAAAACCCAAATCGCTTCCAACACTACTATCAGTACCAAGTTTTGATTAAGCCGTCACCAGATAATATTCAAGAGATTTATCTTGATTCTTTGAGGGCTTTAGGTATTCGTCCTGAAGATCATGATGTTCGATTTGTAGAAGATAATTGGGAAGATGCAACGGTGGGAGCTTGGGGTACTGGCTGGGAAGTATGGTTAGATGGGATGGAAATTACACAATTTACCTACTTTCAACAGTGTGGCGGAATTGATTGCCGTCCGGTATCGATTGAGATTACTTATGGGTTAGAGCGACTGGTGATGTATCTCCAGCAAGTGGAGGCAATTCCTAAGATTCATTGGACAGACAACATTACTTATGGAGATGTTTTTCTGCAAAATGAAATTGAGCAAAGTACCTATAACTTTGAAGCGTCAAATCCTGAGATGCTGCTGACGCTGTTTAATTTGTATGAGCAGGAGGCTACCCAGTTGACGGAGCGAGGATTAGTTGTGCCTAGCTTAGATTATGTAATGAAGTGTTCCCATACCTTCAACTTGCTGGATGCTAGGGGTGTGATTTCCGTGACGGAAAGAACTCGTTATATCGCCAGAATCCGTCATTTGGCTCGGAAAGTAGCTCAGTTATATGTTGAGCAAAGGGAAAAGTTGGGTTTTCCACTATTGGAGGGATCAGCAACTGGTTTAAGTAGTGTTGGCAATGTTTAGCATTAGTGATGAGGGATTTTTAATCATTAACTTCTCTTTAACTTTAATTCTTACTTTTTGAGTTTGAGCAGATGATGAGTTTTGAACAACTAAAAATCGGCGATTACTTTCGCATACCTGGTATTACCGTCGAGTGTGTCTACAGAAAGACTAGTAGTTCTCAGTGTAGTCTAATGACATTACTACAATTTATTCGACCAGGAACACAAGTAATACCGCTAACTTCCGCAGAAGTTAGTGATTATTTTGCAGCGAAGCACAATTACTTAAACAGCTTGAAGTAATCTACGTTAGACTGGCTGCTTTTTATGAATCAAAAAATTAAGGTCTCATTTCTAACTTAGTTCAGGAAAGGCTGCATCAACGAAGCTCGCAAACGCGGGCTTTATTTATATAAAGATGATGAACTATACTTCACCAAAAGCATCAAGGTTTTTTCCTTCCTGCTTCTACTTTAGCGTCAGTTCGGGTCAAAGACTCAATTGCGATCGCCTGGACGAAAGAAGTAAGACTTGCACACTGGTAAAACTAACGACATAATCAAGGTTTTAGCTTATCCCGAACTCAGGTTACTTTAATGTAAGTCAGCCACGAATTTTATTCGTCAGGTGCTTCTGCAAAAAGTTTTATGATTCAAACGAGTAGTTTAATTATTTGTCTTGGTTACATTCTAGGATTGTTGTTTACGGCAGTTCCTTGGGGTGGTGTATGGATTTTAGTTTTAGGAATAGTGGGAGCAATTCTTTTTAAAAGACGTAATAGATTGCGACAAATTCCACAGAAATCAGAAAATGCTGGTGGTAAAACTAAGTCAACGCCCAATATCTGGCAGAATTTTCCCCATCCACGTGTATGGCTGGTTGCTGGTTTCGTAGGTTTGTTGGCTACTGTATATTTTCAATGGCGAATACCTCAGCCAACTACAGAAGATATTAGTAAATTCATCCCAACAGGAAATAATAATCAAGAACAATTGGTGATTGTTCGCGGAGAATTGGTTAGCAATCCCCGTTTAACTCGCAGTCAACGAGGACAATTTTGGTTAGAAGCTACTCAGTTAGATGAAGTGAAAAATGATAAAGGCCCCGCAGGTGTGCCAAAAGGGGTGACGGGAAAATTATATGTGACAGTACCTATACTTCAAGCGACTGGGTTATATTCTGGCCAGGAAATTGCTGTGACTGGAATTTTGTACCAACCGAAGGCAGCTTCTAACCCTGGTGCTTTTGATTTTCGCAAGTTTCTCAAGCAAGAAGGATCATTTGCTGGTTTGATTGGACGGCAAATAAATATTGTAGATACGAGTAAGAAACGACAATGGGGATTGTGGCAAGTCCGGGAGCGAATTGTACGATCGCAGGTTCGTTGGTTGGGTATTCCTGAAGGGCCACTTGTTAGTGCAATGGTTTTAGGCAGCAAAGCAGTCGATTTACCTTATGATATCCGCGATTTGTTTGTACGAGCTGGATTAGCTCATGCTTTGGCGGCTTCGGGGTTTCAAACTTCTTTGATTTTGAGTGTGATTTTACAGTTAACGAAACGTGCCAAAAAAGCAACACAATTTACTCTTGGCTTTTTAGCTTTAATGATTTTTTTGAGTTTAACTGGTTTTCAACCTGCGGTATTAAGAGCTGTGATTATGGGTTTTGCAGCCTTAGTTGGCCTTTTCTTAAAAAGAAAAGTAAAACAGTTAGGCTCACTCCTATTGGCAGCAACCCTTTTATTAATTTTTAACCCTTTATGGATTTGGGATTTAGGTTTTCAACTGAGTTTTTTAGCAACATTGGGGTTAATTGTCACAGTACCAGCTATAACTGAACGTTTGAATTGGTTGCCACCTGCGATCGCTTCTTTAATTGCTGTTCCTCTTGCGGCTACAGTTTGGACTTTACCTTTACAACTTTTGGTGTTTGGTGTAGTACCATCTTACAGTCTGCTATTGAATATCATTAGCACACCATTCATTTCGATTATTAGTATAGGTGGAATTATCAGTGCCTTGGCAGCGTTAATTTGGCCGGAAGCTGGAAGTGCTTTAGCTGGATTACTACATTACCCCACCGATTGGCTGATCAAGCTAATAGAATTTTTTAGCAATTTACCAGGAAATTCTATTGCTGTGGGTAGTATATCCACTTGGCAGTTAATCACGATTTACGCACTGATTATCTTGGTTTGGCTGGTACATTGGTGGCAGCGACGTTGGTGGTTTGCCAGTTTAATTGCTTTTGGTTTAGTACTAGTTCCAGCTTGGCATTCTACCAATACACTATTTCGGATCACGGTTATGGAAGCTAGTACAGAACCAGTAGTAGTTATTCAAGACCGAGGAATTGTAACCTTGATTAATAGTGGTGATGAAGGTACAGGACGCTTTACCATTTTACCATTTTTGCAACAGCAAGGTGTTAATCAAATAGATTGGGCGATCGCTAGTGATTTTCAAGGCAATGATAGTAATGCTTGGTTGGAAATATTGCAAGATTTATCGATTAAAAATTTCTTTGCATATTCTTCCCAGCCAGGAAATACAATTACTACTCAAGCAATTCAACAGGAAGTACAAAAGCATCAGGGAACTTATCAACCTTTAACACCTGGACAAGCAGTGAATACAGGTTCGATAGTGGCACAGTTAATTAACGATCAATTGCCTGTTTTACAATTACAAATTCAAGGACAGAGTTGGTTACTTGTGGGTAATGTCAAGCCGAAAGAAGTGGAAACGTTATTTAAAACAGGAGGGTTGTCGCGTCCACAAGTATTATGGTGTAGTTCTGCGTCTTTGAAAGATTTAGTTCTCATGCTACAACCACAAGTAGCGATCGCTTCTTCTAGCAACCTGGATTCTAAAGCTTTATCTGAATTGAGCCAAAGTCAGACAAAACTATTTTTTACAGGCACGGATGGAGCTATCCAATGGACACCCAAGGGTCAATTTGAAGCATTTATCCAAGCCACGGAAAATAAATCTTCTATGTTGTAAATCAGGCTGAATCCCATAATGACGTATCGTCAACCAAAATCACGGGAATAATTCAGGACTTACGCAAAAATGGCTGAAAAGCTGAATTTCCTGTTGACGCAAAGCGGCTTTGCCAAGACACCTTCTCTACGAGAGGCTTCCGCCAACGCGCAGCGTCTCGCACAGAAGAATTGGTAGAACGTGTGTAAGTTCTAATTTATTCAAAAAGGTCAAAAGCTCGGCCGTTATGACCAAGCTTTTGAGAAAAGACAAGGGATATATTCCCCAAACTGTTAGTTATAGAAGTTCTGTATAAATCGCTGTACTGTTAAGTGATACCACTGGAGCTTCGGCGATTCCGGAAAATAAGAAAAAATTTTTTAGGGTACTTTTATTTTACTAATGACCGATACATTTAGTAGATGGCAGGAATGGCTAACTGTATTCGCTTATGTAGGATTCACAGTTTTTATCATTTGGCGCGTATTTACCACACAGAAGAAATGAAACATCACCCCTGTCTCAGGGTACACTTTTGTGTAGTAACTGTTTCGATTAAATTTAAACCAAACCTGAACGCAGTGCGACAACTGCTGCTTGAACGCGATCGTCTACTGCTAGTTTATTCATAATTCCCCGGACGTGAGTTTTGACGGTGTTGGGACTGAGATAGAGTTTTTCGGCAATCTGTGGATTGCTCAATCCATCTACCATAAGTTTCAATACTTCTAATTCGCGTCCAGATAAGTTTCCAGTATTTCCCTTAGCTGGAGGAGGTTTGAGATTGTCAATTACTCGCCGCGCAATCTGCGGATCGAGATAAGCTGCACCATCAACTGCGGCGGCGATCGCACTTAATAATCGCTCTACACTTGCACCTTTGATACAATAGGCATCTGCACCGCTAGAAAGTGCAGCAATAATTTCTGTCTCCGTTTGGTGAGACGTTAACATGACTACATGAGTTTCTGGCAGTGCGGCTTTAATTTGCTGTGTCGCCGCAATACCATCAAGTCGCGGTAAGCCAATATCCATCACTACCAAGTGAGGTTTTAATTTTAGTGCTGCTTGCACACCCAAATAACCATCTTCTGCTTGTCCCACAATCTCTAACTGCGGATGAGCCATTAATGACTGTTCTAGTCCTAGCTGCATCATCGGATCATCTTCAACAATCAGCACACTTAATGGCGCATCTGTTGGCAGATTTAAAAGATGGCTGGTATCTAGAGACATTTTTATTCTTCCACGCGATAGCCCAACTCTGCCAAACTGAGGCGAGAATGCCGCCACTTTGGTTGTACTTTAACGAACAAGTCTAAGTAAACTTTACCAGAAATTAGCTTTTGAATTTGTTCGCGGGCTGCGCTACCGACGGCTTTCAGCATTGAGCCACCTTTACCAATTAAAATTCCTTTTTGGGAATCTCTCTCGACGTGGATGGTAGCAAGCACACGGGTAATATTTGGTGTTTCTTCTACTTGATCAATAGCGATCGCTACTGAATGAGGCACTTCTTCCCGTGTCAACAATAAAATTTGTTCACGGATCAATTCGCCCATAATAAAGCGTTCTGGTTGGTCGGTTACTAAGTCTGGCGGATAATATAACGGCCCAGTTTCTAAACGTTCAATTAATAAATTTTGCAGTTGTGGCAATCCTGCACTAGTTTTGGCAGAAAATTTTACTATTGGCCACTTATTTGGCGTAGCTATCTGCTGGTAACTATCATCTATAAAGTATGAATCTGGTGGTTGTTGATCAATTTTATTCAAACCTAAAATTACTGGTGTTTGGCTGCGAATCAGCAAATCGGCAATATAGCGATCGCCTGTTCCACAAGCTACTGTTGCATCTACAACAAACAACACCACATCTACCGATTCAATCGCTATTTTGGCATTTTTCACCAGTACTTCTCCCAATTGATGATGGGGTTTATGGATTCCTGGTGTATCTACAAAAATCAACTGTGCTTCTGGTGTAGTTAAAATCCCTCGCAGACGATTGCGTGTAGTTTGTGCTACTGGTGAGGTAATAGCAATTTTTTGTCCTATTAATTGATTCATTAACGTAGATTTACCGACATTGGGACGACCAATAATGCCGATAAAACCCGATTTAAATTCAGGAGGAGCCTGGGGAATCGATACTTCTTTTGAAAAAGAGAAGACGTAATTATCAATACTATTCACCTTTGGCTCCACAGTCATATTTTATAGATTTATAGTTGTGACAATTATGTAATTGATAACCAAGTATAGCGCATTTTACTCAAGATGATTTGGAGAAAATTTTATTTAATCGCTGTCAATCTTGACTTCAACAGCAAGATTTGATTCAAGGTTTAACTAGTTTTTATTGGTGGATTAAAATCGGGGCTTAATCGTAAGTAATTTATCAAACATGATGTCAAGCATGACTCACAGTAAAGACGATATGAATATCCGAATTGCTCAACTGGACGATATCGACACTCTCTTTAACATTAGAACCAGCGTAATCGAAAATCATCAATCCCGCGAGGAGATTGCTGAACTTGGCATTACTCCAGAGTCCGTTATCAAAATGCTAGAAACAGACTGTTGTGCATGGGTTGCTGAAATTGACGAGCAACCGATTGGTTTTTCAATTGCGAATGCCACAGAAAAAACGATATTTGGCATATTCGTCCTCCCTTCTTTTGAATGCCAGGGAGTTGGACGTGCTTTGATGCAAGCTGCTGAAAGCTGGTTGTGGTCAAAGGGAATGGAAGAGATTTGGTTAGTCACAGGCAATGACTCTAGCTTAAGAGCCTACGGTTTCTATCTACATCTAGACTGGATTCCAGTCGGTGTTGAATCTGATGGAAACTTCAGAGGAGAGATGAAATTTGTCAAAAAACGTAGCGTAAATAAAATTTACTAAATAATTCCTAGAACAAACTCACCTTGATTTACTGCCTGATTAGTTGATATATCATAAACTAATCCATTTTGTTCAGCAAAAATATCTATAATAGTAGGTAATTGACTTTCTTTATTAAAACTCAGAATTTGATATAGTTTATCTCCAGCTTTGACTACAGTACCTAGTTCGATTCTAGCCTGAATCATGCCACCGGCGATCGCATAATATTTCTGTCTTTTGCTACTTGTAGTAAAAGTCATCTTATGATTTTCTTCTTGGGAAACTAAACTAGAGATTTTCAGCACACCTTTTTGTATTAAATAATTTTTGATACCTCGTACACCTTTAGCAACAGAATCAGGATTCATTTGCATTCCTGCGCCTAGTTCAAGCGTCCAAGCTTCTACATCAAATCTGATGTCTCTACCTAGCTGTTGAAAACGACCTTCCAAAGCTAGCCAAGGTTTGATAAAAGCTTCATCAAAAGCATCTCCATCATATTTATCAAGTAAAATCCCCAAATCGAGTAGAAAGTATTTTGCACTTTCTTCTTGATTTGGGAAGTAATAAAGGAAGTCTAAACCTTTGTTTGTAGAACTGTGTAGGTCTATTAAATAATCTGCATCTAAACTGAGGTTTTGTAGTTGATAGCGAAAATATTCAGTATAAGGAACGCTACTAAAAGAGTTAATTTCTGCTAAGAGTTTGGTAAACTTTTCTTTAATTATATTTAGATAATTTTGGCGAACTACCTCTTGATGATCTTGAAGTTGAAATTTAGCAAAAGCTACTAAATCATCAGCTTCTTTTTCATAGTCCCAAAAAATGCGGTTCCAGTCTTTAGCTTCGTAAACACAAAATCGCCCTGGCGAAAAATGTTGAGCGCGTTCATTAGTTCCCATCGGGTTACAAACAGGAACTAACCAAATTTCTCCAGCTAAATCAGTATCATTTAATGAAATTAAAAACTCAATTAATTGGTGAATGACTGCATTACCAGCAATCTCTGCACCATGCAAGTTAGATTGGATGTAAACCTTTTTCCCAGGTTGAGCGCCAATGAACTTGTAAACTTGCAAATACAAGCGATCGCCCGAAGCCATTTGACGTAAAGCAATAGTTTCAATAACTGGCAACATGAGATAATTCGGTCATGATTTGAGTAAATTATGGCTAGATCTGTACCGAACTCAAAATTATACAAAATCAAATCATACCAAATAACATAGACTATGTATCAATATTCATTTTTTCAACTTGTCTGGTTGATAAATAATGTTTCACAATGAAAAGTAATAGATAAAACTTAAATTTCTTCTTACATTTACCCCACCTCTTAATGACTCTCTTGCCTCCTACCGATTTCAGGAAGGTAACTAAACAACCTGTCTTTCCTGCATCTTCTGTTCGTCTCACACACCTGATTAACCGTTTTCAACTATCTCCAGAAACCGTTGTACTATTTTTAGCCGTGCTAATTGGCGGTAGTACTGGTATGGGCGTGGTGACGTTTCATTATTTAATTGAGCTGATTCACCACTTAATGTTGGAAAATTTAATGGGTGCGATCGGCATTTGGGGTGCTTGGACTTTAGCTTGCGTTCCCCTGCTTGGCGGATTAATCGTAGGATTTATGCGCTGGCGTACTCAAGATTTTGGGCCAGGACTTTCATCTTTAATTGCTGCTTCCCAAGGCACAGAGGTAAAGCGACAATTACGACCAGTAACTAAGATGCTAGCTGCATCTGTTTCTTTAGGGAGTGGTGCTTCTTTGGGGCCAGAGGGGCCAAGTGTCGAAGTTGGGGCTAATTTTGGCATGTTGTTGTCTCTAGTATTACAAGTATCTCAAGAGCGACAGCGATTACTTTTAGGTGCTGGTGCTGCTGCTGGATTAGCTGCTGGATTTAATGCTCCCATCGCTGGGGTGTTTTTTGCTTTAGAAGTTGTGATGGGGACTACATCCTTCGCCACTTCTGCTGTGAGTGTAGTACTATTAGCCGCCGTGGTAGCAGCATTAATCGCTCAAATCGGTTTGGGCGCACAACCTGCTTTTGCCTTACCTGTTTATCAAGTTCTGAGTCCGTTGGAATTACCGCTTTATCTGGGCTTAGGTTTGGGCGCGTGTCTGGTTTCTCTGACATATACGCAATTAATTCGTTTAGCCAAAGCTTGCTTTGCTGGAGATGTGCCGGGTTTTAACTTTTTGGGTCAGATTCCTAAATTTATTCATCCTATTATTGGCGGTTTGATTATTGGCATAGTAGCTTTGCAATTCCCGCAAATTTTAGGCATTGGTTATGAAACTGTGGAAGCGATGCTTCAAGATGTGGAGTTTTCGCTACTTTTATTAGTTGAACTGTTAGTAGCAAAGTTACTGATTACAGCAATTAGTGCTGGTAGTGGCTTTGTTGGTGGTTTATTTGCACCGGCAATGTTTTTAGGTGCTTCTTTTGGATCGGCTTATGCCAAAATTTTAGTTTTTTTAGTCCCCGTCATTAGTCAACAAATGGCCGCACCTCCAGCTTATGCAATGGTGGGTATGGCAGCAGTTTTGGCTGCTAGTTTTAGAGCGCCGTTAACGGCTATTTTGATGCTGTTTGAATTAACGCGCGACTACCGGATTGTTTTACCTTTGATGGCGGCAGTGGGCTTAAGTGTTTGGCTAATGGAAAGGATTCAGCCAAATTTTAATGCCAATTCTAATCTACAACGAATTGGTCTTTCGGCTTTGAAAGACGAACAAGCAGAAATTGTTCAACAAATTTTGGTAGAAGATGCCATGCTTTGTTGCCCCAAAAAATTATCTGCAAACCTAAATGTCTTAGAGGCGGCTATGGAAATGATCCGCGATCGCTGTCGTAGTGCTTTAGTAGTTAATGAAGCAGAACAGTTAGTGGGTATCCTTTCTCTAGAAGATATTAACCGTACACTTTCTCTGTGGCAAAATTACTCCATTTCTGACACTAAAATTCCCAGTAATTTATCCAGTCAATCCCTCATAGATATTTGCACAACTGAAATTCTCTATGCTTGGCGAGATGAACTTTTATCTGAAGCTTTAGACCGCATGGCTTTAAGAGGTTTACATCAATTACCAGTTGTAGCACGAGACAACCATGAACGCATTTTAGGTTTATTAGAACGGGAACAGATTACATTGACATGTAACTTGGCAGTAACACGCAAGGCACTTAACCACTATTTACCAGTAATTTCTACAACAGATATAGTTAATAGTCAGTAGCCAATGGTCAGTAGTCAGTAGAAAATTCAGCAACTGACTCAAAACTAGATTTTTAATGAGCAGTGGAAGATATAAACAACTGACAACACTTCGACAAGCGGTAGTTGAATCTCGACTTCGCTCGATTACCGCGCGGTCGAAACTCAGTGCATCGCTGACAACTGACAACTGACTATTTAAATTAAGCTGTAGCTTCTTCCGCTTCAAGACCTTCCCTATCGTCTGCGTCTACCTGCCTCAGACGAATATGCTTTTTACCCAAAGTGATAAGAAACTCATCTCCTGGTTGGAGATTCATCTGTTTTGTATAAGCTGAACCTATCAGTAAATTACCGTTTGATTGCACACTAATTCTATAGCTAGCACTGCGTCCACCACGTCCATTGGCATTGGGTGCGCTGTCTAATTGAATGCCTTCAGCATCAATTAAAGCATTTAAGAATTTCATCATATTGACACGTTCTATACCATTTTTGGTAACGGTATAGTAGCCGCACTTCTTAGCTTTGTCTTCTTTGCTCTCATTCTCTAGCTCTTTAACTTTTTTGAGCAGTTCTTCCCCGACTAGGGGTTCAATTTTTTTCTGTTTAGGCATCAACTTAGGTCGAAAATGAATGGTTGAAGTAGTTGAATCGATTTTATTTTAACTGACGTTGAGCTATTAGGAACAGAATCCTTTAGTTTTATCTCCGTCTAGCCAAGTATATTACACTCATTGACTAAATTTTTGCACAATTTACAATATTGCCAATTAATCTATTTTAGAGAATGCTGATAACTATATATAGTTTGTGAATTACTGCTAAACTATATTTGTTTAAGTTTTTTAAAGTAGTAACGCTAAAAAGGTCATTTACTTGGTCAACTTGATCATCGAAGCACAAAATTATAAGCAAACCTGATTTTTAGTAACTAGTCAAGAGTCTAAAGATTTTTGACTACTGACTATTGATTATTGACTAAATGAAGTTAACTACTAGAGGACACTATAGTGTAAAGGCGTTGTTAGATTTGAGCTTACAGCCAAATTATGGCCCTATTTCTGTAAGAGCGATCGCACTTCGCCAAAATATTCCAGCTCCATACCTAGAAAAATTGCTAATAGAAATGCGTCGTGCTGGGTTAGTAAAATCAATTCGCGGCAGCATTGGTGGATACCAATTAGCGCGAGAGCCTGGACAAATTTCTATAGGACAAATTTTAGAGTCAGTGGGTGAAACCATCACTAATTTACCTCATCACACCCCCACACCAGCACAAACTGAAGATTGGGTAACATTCACCCTTTGGCAAAGACTCAATCAAAAGCTCAAAGAAGCTTTGTACAATATTACTTTGGCAGATCTCTATTACGATGCTCGTAGCTGGCAAGCTTCACTTGGGGAGGAAGCTAGTTTTGTTATTTAAAAGTGGTCAATTGTCAGTTGTCAGTAGTCAGTGGTCAGCGATGCACTGACTACTGAGCGCAGCCGAAGTAGCTTGCGTTGTCCTCAGCTTTGTCGAAGGGTCGAAGTGTTGTCAGTTGTTGACTTTCCACTGATTATTAACTACTAATTAATGGCTAACAATATTTATATTTTGATTATCGCTACCATTGTAGATTATTTAATTGGCGATCCTTGGGGTTGGCTTCATCCAGTACAAGTTATGGGATGGGTAATTTCTCGCCTCGCCAAATTTTCTCTACAATTGTGGCAAAATCACTTGACACAACGCATAGCTGGAATTTTACTAGGCATGATTTTAATCATTGGTAGCGGTTATGTAGGCTGGTTAATAATTCAAATTGCCAGATGGTTGCATCCGCTATTAGAAATTGCTTTAGAAAGTATTCTCCTCGCTAGTTGTTTTGCTTTTAGAAGTTTGCGAACAGCAGCAGCAGCTGTTTTACAACCTCTAGCAACAGGACATTTGCAGGAAAGCCGTAATATCTTAAGTAATTATGTGGGTCGAGATACCCAAAATCTCTCAGAACCAGAAATTTTGCGAGCTGTTTTAGAAACAGTTACAGAAAATGCTACTGATGGAGTCATGGCTCCACTATTTTATGCAATTGTTGGTGCTTGTATACCAAATTTAGGAGCTGCTCCTTTGGCTTTGGCATATAAAGCCAGTAGTACTCTTGATTCAATGGTGGGTTATCAAGAAGCACCTTACACTCATTTAGGATGGTTCAGCGCCAAATTTGAAGATTGCTTGACTTGGCTACCTTGTCGTTTTACAGTCATCACTCTGGGGCTTTTATCTGGTAAACCTGGGTATATTTGGCAAATTTGTAGACGAGATGCAGTAGCTGACCCTAGCCCCAACTCTGGCTGGAGTGAATGTGCTTATGCTGCAATTTTAGGTGTGCAGATGGGAGGTATAAATTGGTATCGTGGGGTAGCTAAACAAAAACCACTCTTAGGAGATGCTATTTATGCCATCAAACCAACTCACATTCAAACTGCTTTGCAATTAACTCGATATTGTTTTTGGTTGTGGTTGGGAGTAGCGATCGCTATATTATTAATACTCTTAAACAAGTAATGATCA
This sequence comes from Halotia branconii CENA392, assembly GCF_029953635.1. Taxonomy (NCBI): domain Bacteria; kingdom Bacillati; phylum Cyanobacteriota; class Cyanophyceae; order Nostocales; family Nodulariaceae; genus Halotia; species Halotia branconii. The sequence continues at coordinate 3,218,677 of NZ_CP124543.1, forward strand.
ATATAAAGTTAGAATTTATAACTCCTAACTCATCACTCAGGGGTATCGGTCTAGAGCTATGTCTGCCAAAATAGTTGAAATTCTCTCATCAGAAGACCTCCGTCGCACTGTTACTCGTCTTGCTTCTCAGATTGTGGAAAGAACGCGTGATTTATCCCAACTAGTACTTCTCGGTATTTATACAAGGGGGGCGCTATTAGCCGAATTATTGTCCCGTCAGATAGAGATACTTGAAGGTGTATCTGTAGCAGTAGGGGCGCTAGATATTACATTTTATCGGGATGATCTTGACCAAATTGGGTTGCGGACTCCAGCAAAATCAGATATTCCTTTTGACCTCACAGGGAAAACGGTTGTATTGGTAGATGATGTAATTTTCAAAGGCAGGACAATTCGCGCTGCGTTGAATGCCGTTACCGAATACGGTAGACCAGAAGTGATTCGTTTAGCTGTGTTAGTAGATAGGGGTCATCGAGAGTTACCCATTCACCCAGATTTTATTGGCAAGCAGCTACCTACAGCCAAGGAAGAGGTTGTCAAAGTTTACTTACAAGATTGGGATGGAAAAGATGCAGTAGAATTGATTGGAGATTAAACTTACCTTTATATAAAAGCTTGAGACTTAAGTACAGATCTGCGCCCAATGCTTAAAATACATTGATGTGATTCCTAAGTGTTAAGTGGGCAAACTTAACTAAGAATAGGAGATCAAAATGTTTAAAGTTGTTGTTGGTCACAGCGAAGATCCAGAGTCTCAAGATGCAATTTTAGAAGTTTTAGAACAATGTTCTCAAGATTTAGCGGGTGTCATACCTCAGGCAGGTATGTTATTTGCAGCCATTGATTTTGACCATGCTCTCATCCTAAAAGAAATTGACCAAGTATTTCCTGGAATTGATTTAATTGGTTGCACTACAGATGGTGAAATCTCTTCCAAATTAGGATTTCAACAAGATTCATTGACGTTGATGCTTTTTTGCTCTGACACTATAGAAATCCGTGCTGGTATAGGGTACGGTGCAAAAGATAACCCACTAGCTGCTGCTCACCAAGCAGTACAACAAGCAACCCAGAAAAGCACTCATACAGCAAGCATGTGTATTTCTATACCTGCTAGCTATATAGCAGATGGTTCAACAACTAATGGAGAGTTAATTCTTAAGGGATTAAAACTAGCTTTGGGTTCCCAAGTTCCTATTTTGGGTGGTACTGCTGGAGATCAATTTAGATTTAAAAAAACTTACCAATTTTTCGGCAATGAAGTTCTGACCGATTCCCTACCAGTTCTGATCTTTTCGGGAGATATTCAATTTTCCTATGGAATTGCCTGTGGTTGGCAACCCATTGGCCACAAGAGCATTGTCACCAAGGCTGAGGGAACCGTTCTTTATGAGATTGATGGTAAATCAGCATTGGAATTTTATGCACGTTATTTAGGCGATCGCCCACCAACTGCGGAAAATCCCTTAGCAGTGTATGAAGGAGATAGCGATCGCTACTATATGCGAGTACCTAATACTTTTGATCTTGAAATTGGTAGCATTAATTTTTTAGGAGATGTTCCAGAGCAAGCCATAGTTCAAGTTACAGATATCAGTAGGGACGAAGTTGTTGCGGCGGCTGAGGTTTCATTAAAAAATGCCTTAAAAAATTATCCGGGAACAGAACCAGAAGCAGTTTTGTTATTTTCCTGTTGCTGTCGCCGTTGGCTTTTAGGTACAAGGGCAAAAGAAGAATATCAACTTGTCAAAAATTTGCTCTCTGAAGAAGTACCTGTTGGTGGATTTTATACCTATGGTGAATTTGCACCATTAGAACATCAAGGTTCAACTTACTATCATCAAGAAACTTTTGTTACTCTACTTCTGGGAACAAAGTAGAGACTTATGGAACCTACAGACTACGAGAGCAGACTAAAACTGTTAGAAAAAACCGTTCGGATTCTCCAAAAAAAACTCGACCGTTCCGAAGCAGATCGACAACAACTTGAGAACGCTAGCGAACTTAGAGAATCAGTTCTCAAAAGTGTGATTCGAGGATTAGAAGAGTCACAAATCGCTCTAGAAAAACGAGGTCATGAACTAGAAACTGCATTAGCAAACTTACAAGCTTTGCAGATGAAACTGGTAGAATCTGAGAAAATGTCTGCTCTTGGAGTTATGGTAGCCGGAATTGCTCATGAAATTAATAATCCAGTTAGTTTTATCTACGGAAACTTGAATTATGCTCATGAATATTTTCAAGACTTACTCAGATTAGTAGAACTTTATCAGCATTATTACCCTGAACCAGTAGCTGCTATTAAACAAGAAATTAAAAAAATTGAACTCGAATTTCTCAAGGAAGATTCTGCAAAACTGTTTCAGTCTATGAGTATAGGTGCAGAAAGAATTGCTGAAATTGTCAAGTCACTCCGCACGTTTTCTCGTTTAGATGAAGCAGAGTTTAAAATAGTAAATATTCATGAAGGAATTGAAAGTGCATTAGTTATTTTAAATAACCGTCTTCAACCATCTCAAAATCATCCGCAAGGCATTCAAGTAGTTAGAAAATATGGAAAATTGCCATTAATAGAATGTTATGCCGGACATATAAATCAAGTGTTTATGAATATTATTATTAATGCAATTGATGCTTTAGAAGAGTCATTTATAAATACTAATTTATCAGTAGTTAATGGGAAAATGATTAATAACAATCAACTGAATCCCAAAAATCCGCAAATTCACATTAATACAGATATCATTAGTCATGACTGGGTAGAAATTCGGATTGCTGATAATGGTTTAGGAATAAATGACAAAGTTAAAGCAAAACTATTTGATCCGTTTTTTACAACCAAAGATGTAGGCAAAGGAACAGGCTTAGGTTTATCAATTAGCTACCGAATTATTAGTGAATTGCATGGTGGTAAAATACATTGCAATTCAGCACCAGAAGCTGGAGCAGAATTTGTCATTCAAATTCCTATTCGACAGTCAAAACTATTATAAATAGGTCGATGTCAATAATTATCGTTGGGATAAAGCAGGGGACAGCCCTACCCTTCGGGAACTCCTTCGGAGAACGGCTTCGCGGTAGTTGAATCTCGACTTCGCTCGATTGCCGCGCAGCGCTGCACTGAGCCTGTCGAAGTGTCGAAACTCAGTGACCAAGGGCAGGAGGAGAAAGAGTTTGAGCCTTATTTACTTTTATTCACATAGTTTGATTTTATTTCACCGACTTACTCAGTTATCAGGAACAGAGAAAAACCCCTGTTCCTTTGCATATTTTTTATGCGCGATTATTCCACTCTTGCGCCGCATCTTCTACGGCTTGATCTACAGTTTTCGTTCCTAGCATAGCTGCTTGCAAGTTTTCATAAATTGCCTTTTGTAATTTGTTGAAATCCTTTAAAGTTGGGGTTAATATTTCTGCTTGTTGCAGTTGTTCGGCAGTAATAACTCGTGCTTTTTCTACTGTTGAAGCATCGGCTGGAACATCTTTAAAGTAGCTATCAGACAGGGCTTTAACTGTGGATGGTAAGACATTGGCAGCTTTAGCAAAAGCTAGCTGATTTTCATCATTCGTCACAAATAAAGCAAATTTCACAGCTGCATCTGGGTGTTTGGTTTCACGGGGAATAACTATGTTCATCACAGCGACATTTTTCTTACCTGTGTCACCTGTAAGTTGAGGTGCGATCGCGGAAGCTTGAGCAATTTTTGGAGCATTATTGGCGATCGTTTTCAGAAATTCTGGCCCCGAAGCTAAAAATGCTGTTTCGCCAGCTTGGTATAAATCAATGGCGTGGCGATGTCCTTGGGTCAGAACTTCTTTTGGTAGTAGACCTTTTTTATACAAATCTACCCAGTACTGAAACGCTGCTTTCCCTTGAGGAGAATTAAAAGCAGCTTTACCTTGAGAATCTACTAAAGTCACACCCATTTGCACCAATGACTCTATCACCTCACCAGAATCTTGCGGTACAACAGTCACAAAGAATGCATATTTACCAGTCTTATCTTTAATTTGTTGCGCTGCTTGTGCTAGTTCTCCGTAGGTAGTAGGTGCTTTATTAATACCTGCCTGTTTTAATAAATCAGTGTTATAAATGGTTAGCCGTGTAGTCAAGTACCAGGGTATACCAAAACTCTGGCCATTCAGTGTGCTTGCTTTCCAGATATTCGGTAGATAGGAGGAACGGACTTCGTTTGAGACTTTGGTATCTAGATTTAACCAAGCATTTCGACCAGCAAGTTGGGAAGCAAAATCAGGATTGAGGTTAACAACATCAGGTGGCGTTTTTGCGGAGACAGCTGTTAAAATTTTGTTCTCCATAGCTGCCCAAGGTATATCGACCCAGTTAACCTTTATACCGGAATTTTTGGACTCAAAATTAGTAATTAGGCTTTGGAAGTAATCGGTAAATTGAGGTTGGAGTTGCATAGTCCAAAACTCAATAGTTGCTGTTCCTGAAGCAGTCTGTTTTGTATTTGTGCCAACGTTTCCGGTGCTACAACTTACCATCCAACTGGTCAATACGCCAATTAGTACCCAAGCAGCTAGTTGTTTAAATTTTCGCAATTGTATCATCTTCCCAGTATTTTTACGCTTGATGAAAGTAAAAAGCTTATGCAGAATTGTCGAGATTATAGGCTAAATAAATTACCTAGTACCAAGACCATTCTTTACATTCTTTAGTGTCGTTTAGATTTTCAATTTAGCAGTCCAGCGGGCATAACTGTGGTGAAAAGCTTCAATAGTCTATTTGGCAAATCTAATAAAGGGGTGGGTATTGAACTTGCACCAGAACGGGTGAATATAGTTCAGCTACGCAAGCAGCGCCAAGGCTTGAAACTAGAGTCCTTGACATCAATAGCAGTTCCAGAAGGCGTTGTTACTGATGGTCAAATCACCGACCCCCCGGCAATGGCGCAATTAATCCAGCAAGGTCTGGCTGAGAGTAAAATCAAAGCCTCTCGTGTGGCGACTGGTGTCCCAGGACGAGATGCAATTGTGCGTCTCATTCCTGTACCAGCCGAGTTAGATGACAAAGAACTGCGAGAGATGGTGTTAAACCACGAAGCAGGTTTGTATTTACCTTATCCTCGTGAAGAAGCTGATGTAGATTATCAGAAACTTGGGTATTTTGTAGATGAAGATGGCATCGAAAAAGTACAAGTACTACTAGTTGCCACCCGTAAGGAGGTGACAGATACATATATTAGTACGTTTGAACAGGCAGGATTGCAAATTGACGTTTTAGAGATTAGCAGTTTTGCGCTGATTCGGACAATTCGCGACCAACTGCGGCAATTTGGACCACAAGAAGCAGCAGTGTTAGTTGATATTGAGTTTGATAGTACAGAAATTGCGATCGTCATTAATGGAGTACCGCAATTTTCCCGCACTGTACCTATTGGTACATATCAAATGCAAACAGCCTTGGCCAGAGCCATGAGTTTACCGACATCACGAGATATGGAACTATTGCAGGGAATGACGATTCCTTCAACTCCTATTGATGGCGGCAAAACTGGGGTTACTGAAATTAATCCTGGTATGGCTGCGGTGGTGAGAGTGTTAGGAGAACTCACAGATGAACTGCGCCGTTCCATCGATTTTTACTTAAATCAAAGTGAAAATTTGGAAGTAGCACAGATTTTATTAGCTGGGCCAGGAGGTGGACTACAACAACTAGATGAGTTTTTTACTCAAAGATTAAGCTTGCCAACTATCCAAATAGATCCAATTGGGTCTTTGTCGTTGGAAGTTGATCAACAAAAGTACCCCATGTTAGGACGTTCTGGCTTAGCAGTAGTACTTGGTCTAGGCATGAGGGAGGTTTAACAGCATGTACAGTCTAGATATTAACTTTCTCAAAGACCGCGCAATTCACGTTTCTAGTCCTCAAAAACGGGAAGGAATCAAGCTTCCAGTCGGGGATTTAACACCAATTTATGTGGGAGCTACTTTAGGGATTTGTCTACCACTTTTTGTGTTAACTGGTTGGTGGTTTTTACAAGCTAAAAATAGCGAATTAGAACAGACAATAGCACAATTAGATCAGCAAAACAAGCAGTTAGACACGGAAATAGGAAACATTAATAAAATCCGGGAAGAGACGAATCAAGTTAAAGCGTCAACCCAGAGTTTAGTTAGCGTATTTGACCAGATTCGTCCTTGGTCAGCTATGTTACAAGATTTGCGCGATCGCATCCCAGCGACGGTACAAATTGATAACATCAAGCAAATTCCACCCGCACCCGCAGCGGAAGGTAAACCATCACCCAATCCCGCTGGGGGACTAGAAATTAACGGCTTGGCTCGTTCTTATAATGATGTCAATGATTTCTTGTTGATTTTGCAACAGTCTCAGTTCTTAAAGTCTTCAGAAAGCAAAATTATCTCAGCCAATTTAGTAGATGCACCACTACCACCAAACGCCGCTAGTTCTAATAATGCTGTAGTGATTAAACCACCCCAAATAGTTAAATATACTATCCAATCTAGTCTAAGTGATGTTCCAGCTTCTGAACTTATGCGGGAGTTAGAAAAAAAAGGCACAGTGGGTCTAGTGGCTCGTATTCGTAATATGCAACAAATAGGAGTCATTCCAAAATGACACTGAGTGATGATTTAAATTTTGCCGAACAAGCCGGAGATTTAGATTCAGGCGCATCAAGCTATCCCGTTCTTTTTGGTCTGACTTTCACCCCGCAAATCATTGGGGTTTTGGTAGGAGTTGCAGGAATTACTGGGGCATTTTACATACTTTTAAATATGGTGATGCCAGCTTGGGATAACTATCAGCAACAGCAAGCCAAAAGCAGCGAACTACAAGGGCAACTTGAACAAAAGAAAAACACTATCAAACAAGCAGCCAAGGTCAAAGAAGACTTAGACCAAGCAAAGCAACAAAAAATCCAGGTTTTAGGTTTATTTGCTAATGAAAAAACCTTAGATACTTTGCTACTAGATTTGAATCGTTTAGTCGAATCTGGCAATATTAAAATTCCTGGTAACGCAGTCACGGCCAAACTGCAAAAGTTTGTGCCAGCTTCACAACAAGCAGAAATAATTACTGATGGTTCTCTTGGCCCATTAGTCAATGGTCAACTCAAACGCACCAGCGTTAATCTTGAAATCGTCGGAACTTATGAACAAACACAATCAATTATTCGTAATATAGAACGTTTACAGCCTTTGTTAATTATTAAAGACTATCAATCGACATTGGCTCCAGTAGCGGCTATTAATCAGTTAGGCAAAGTGGTACGTAGAATAGGCCCCGCACCGATTACTACCGCTTTTCAAATACAGGCATTGATGCCACTTAATCCAGAAGAAATTGCTGCTGCTCAAGCAGCACCTAAAAAGTAAAAGTTAAAAGTGCTGAGTGCTGAGTAGAAAAAAGAATATTTCTAATAATGCTCATAGCAAAAGTAGTAGTGGACTTACAAGGCTAAATTGATGCAAAAAAATTGTAGGTTGGGGAGCCACTGCGTTGGGGAGACAGCGCCGTGGTGAGGCAGTCCGGTCTTGGGGGTTTCCCCCATGAGGAACTGCCGAAAGGGTTTCCCGACTTGAGGCGACTGTCGTCGGCTCTGCCGACTTGTAGTAAGTGGCGTTTGACGTAAGGAAACCCAACACCTTTATCCATGTTGGGTTGCGCTGCGCTTAACCCAACCTACACCTAATGCACTCTTTTAGACTAGACACGCTACTACAAAATATAAGCACTAAAGTACTTACTACAAACTCTAAAAAATTGTTTGTTTAGTTTTATAAGGTGAGGAATGAACTGTGAAACAGCTTCACGGTAATAGTTTAATATTGGGTACTGCCGCTTTTTTATATTTGGCAGCTCAACCAGTTTCGGCACAGATAACTCAAGTTAATGATGTACAGCTAAGTCCAGTTGATGGTGGAATTAGCGTTATTTTGCAAACTTCTACAGGGTCGCGTCCGCAAGTTTTTACCACCAAAAGAGGCAACACCTTAGTTACAGATATTATTAATACTCAACTACGTTTGCCAAAAGGCAATAGTTTCCGCAAAGATAATCCATCTCCCGGAATTGCTTCAGTTGAAGTTGGTCAGCTTGATGCTAATAGTATTCGAGTAACGGTGACTGGTAGCAAGAATGCACCCAACACTCAACCTGTAGTGCGAAAGCAAAACGGTCTTACTCTCAGCTTTACTCCTTCCACAGGTATTACAGCGTCAGTACCAACACCCCCAGCACCCTCAACAGCGACAGCGCCACCTGCTTCTATTCCAGCGCTACCGGGTCAAAAGCCAGATGTTCTTGTTCCTAATCCACAAGTCACAATTGACGGCAAACCTGCCCAGCCAGCTGGTCCTGGTCAACCTATCAGTCAAGCTCCTCCTTTCTTGCCTAGAGCCGTCGCCCCACCAGTGGGAGATATTGCCATCTCTACTACCGATGCATCTCCTAGCACAATTGATTTGGGAACCCAAGAACGCGTTCCTCGCTTAGTATTACGAGATGCACCAGTGCGCGAGGTTTTATCATTACTTGCCCGTGCTGCTAATCTAAATCTGGCTTATGTAGGTGGTGAGCAAGCTGCTGGAGCGACTTCTACTGACGGTCAGGCTGTTTCTCAAACAATTTCTCTAGATATAGAAAACGAGCCAGTGCAAGATGTGTTTAACTACGTTTTGCGAATGAGTGGTTTAGAAGCTAACCGCAGTGGTCGCACGGTTTTTGTTGGAGCTAACTTACCCAATGGAACCCGTGATATGGTCATGCGTAGTATGCGCCTTAATCAGGTAACAGTAGGGGTTGCACTAAATTTTTTGGTCGGCTTAGGCGCAGAAAGTGCTGTCAGTCGTGAACGCCAAGTTACCAGTGTTAATGCAGTGCCTGTGGGTGCTGGAGCTGCTCCTATTACCCAAACTCAGACCACTACAGAAACCAAGCTAGAAACTCAACGCGCTGAATTTAAAGACTCAAAGCCTTTACTAAGAGGATTACAAGCATTAGGAGACGAACGTACTAACTCTCTAACCTTGATTGGCCCTCCCAGACTAATTGAGGTGGCAATGTCTCAATTGACTCAGCTGGATATTCGCCGTCGTCAGGTAGTAGTCAATGTCAAGATTATCGATGTTAACCTGTTGAACACTCAGGATCAAAATACCAGTTTTTCCTTTGGGGTTGGCAATAATTTCTTTACTAATGATGGTGGTGCAGCATCTTTTAATTTTGGTGGTTCCAGACCTGCTACCGGGGCTGAAGTGGCAAGTAGTGTAACTAGTACGCCAGTAATCACAAATCCTGTTACAGGAACACCTTTCTTTAACCCCAACGGCTCTGTATCTATTCCAGGAACTACCCCAGGTACAGTAGTAATAGACCAAAACGGCAATGCTGTTAGAGTTGCAAACCCAGGAAGTGGCTCTTTCTATCAACCTATTGCGCCTACTGGCAATGGAAACCCACTACAACCGGGTTTCACGGATATCACTCCTGCAACCGATAACATTATTACTAGGAACGCAGATGGTACATCTAGTATCACACAAGGCACTCTCGGTACAGCTACCGCATCTTTGCCAACTTTATTTCAATTCCCTAAACGGTTTCTCGCTAGTTTGCAAGCTCAGATTACCAATGGCAATGCCAAAATTTTGACTGACCCAACCTTAATTGTGCAAGAAGGTCAAACCGCTAACGTTAACTTGACTCAAGAAGTTGTAGGCAATATTAAAAGGGAAATAGTTCGCGATGCGAATCTTGCTACAGAAACTATCTCAGCGGATAAAGACAAAGTAGGTTTAACTTTAGCTGTTAAAGTTGAAAGAATTGACGATAATGGCTTTGTTTCTCTATCAGTAGCTCCTGTTGTGAAAGCACCTCAAGCTCCAGCTAGTATCAATGTTGGAGGAGGTGGTAGCCAACAAATATTTTTGGTATCTGAGCGTTCTCTTAATTCTGGAACAATTCGCCTACGAGATGGTCAAACGCTCATTTTGTCAGGTATCATTCAAGACCAAGACCGGACAAGTGTCTCTAAAATTCCCATCTTGGGTGATTTGCCATTAATTGGTTCACTGTTTAGAAGAACAAACAGGCAGAATCAGCGTAACGAGGTAATAGTGTTGCTGACACCTCAAGTTATGGATGATTCTGAAAACTCTTCCTATGGTTATAACTACACCCCCAGTCCAGAGGTGCGGCAAATACTTGAGCGTCGAGGGTTAAACACACCTAAGCGATAAACAGTAGCCTTTTCAAGGTGGGTAAAAATATTGGCAAGAAAACCCCTTTTTAACTTCTTACCTCTGTTACCTCAGCGTCTCTGTGGTTAGATAAATTACTTTTAAACCACAGAGACGCTGAGAACGCAGAGAGGAAAGCAAAGATTTTTCGAGTCACCTTGAAAGGTTAGCAAAAACACAAAATTTTCTATCTAACAACTAATTAACAGGATTTTATTGGGTAATGCTTGCGCTTTACCCAACCTACTATTTTTCAATTACAACGGACGGTAAACACGATAGTTAATTTCGGGGAAGATGTTGTCCATTAACTCAACTTTTTCCAACCAACCACTGTCAACCTTGCCAATTTTCACGTCCTCATACAGCTTATTAAACCGCATCAAGTGCGATCGCGTCCTTCTGACAGCATAGGGAACCATTGTTCCAGTTCGCATAATGAATGCCCAGTCAGAAGATTGTGCTAATAAAAGTTCTCTTGCAGCTTGATTCAAGGCTTTCCACTGCAACTCATCTTCTGGTTCTAAGTGAGCGATTTCAATCATCCGCTCGGTTGCTTTGTGTAAATGCGGATAAATCCAGGCATTTGTTTCATTTAACCAGTATTCGTGGAAACCTTTATAACCCCAACTCGATTGCGAAGGACGGCAAATTTGCTGAGTCGGTTCTGCTCGTAAATAATCTGCCAAATGAGTCATTGCATAAGTTCCTTGGTCATACCATGATTTACGGAACAGATAATCAATAAACCAAGGGCCTTCATACCACCAATGCCCAAATAACTCTGCGTCGTAAGGCGAAACGATAATCGGCGGACGCTGCATGATGCCGTGGAGATGTTCGGCTTGGCGTTCGCGATTATACATAAAGTTAGCAGCATGTTCGGCTGCTTTTTCTCTTGCCCAGTAAGGGTCGTAGAGTCCTTTATCTGACAATCCTAAGCCGCGTCCAGTAATTTTGTGATACTTAATGCCTGTATTTTTACGCTGACCATTGGGCATGATATAGGGCTTGATATACTCATATTCTGCTTCCCAGCCCAAATCTTTGTAAAATTCTCGATATTCGGCAGCCCCAGGATAGCCCACTTCAGAAGACCATACTTGTTGCGAAGATTCATGATCTCGACCGAAGGCTGCAACACCAGTTTCTGTAAAAATTGGTGCGTAAGTACCAAATCGGGGGCGTGGACGAGCATAAAGAATGCCATGACCATCAGTAAGGAAATAACGCAAGCCAGCATCTGCCAGCATTCGCTCTACACCTTCATAGTAGGCGCATTCCGGCAACCAAATACCTCTGGGTGCTTTGCCAAATATTTGCTCGTAATGTTCACAAGCTACCTGAATTTGCGCCCACACCGCTTGCGGATACATTTTCATCAACGGTAAGTAGCCGTGAGTAGCTCCACAAGTGATAATTTCTAAATTATTAGTGTCTTGGAACTCTTTAAAAGCTGTCACCAAGTCACCGTTGTAGCGTTCCCATAGCTGACGCGCTTCGTTAAATTCAGTAGCGTAATGTTCGGCTAAATAACGAATATGCCCATTATTGATATTACGTTCAGCTTCTAGCTCTGCTAATTCTTCGAGTTGAGTTAAGTGTGCATCATAGCGTTCTTGCAGTAAGGGATCACGGAGCATTGACACCAGAGGCGGTGTCATACTCATCGTAATCTTAAAGTCAATGCCGTCTCGCTTTAAGCCCTCAAATACTTTCAATAAAGGAATGTATGTTTCGGTGATGGCTTCATAAAGCCATTCTTCCTCCAGCACGTAGTCACTTTCTGGGTGACGAACGAAGGGTAAATGTGCATGAAGTACAAGCGCGACGTAGCCGATAGCCATAGTTATTGTGGGGTAATACTTGTAAGTTGAAAGTCAGGGGTTAGCAGAAATTAACAATATTTTAAGACTTTATCGGGATCGTAGCAGTATTTACTGATTTTTTATAATTAATACCAGCTTGTTGATGAAGCTGAGTTTAAAGAGCGATCGCTAGATTAGCAAAAAAAGCGCTGAACCTGAACACGAAAATCTGGCAATAATGGTGATGTAATTTCGTCATCAGCCAACAAAGTAGTTATCAGTTTCAATTGAGCATTTTCTCTGCGATACACTTCTAGCTGCTGTAATTGCCAATTGGCAATCCAATATTCTTGCACTCCTGTTGATGAATATAGCTTCAGCTTGGCTTCTCGGTCTCGACGTTCGTTGGTTGTTCCAGGAGAAAGCACTTCTACAACAAGTTCTGGCGCTCCTCTCAAATGCCCTTCATCATCTAGCAGCTGTGCTAAACGTTCACGACTAATCCAAACTACATCAGGTATGACATTATCAGTATCTGTATAAATTATTCCAGGAGTTTGACGAGTTTCTCCCAGTCCACTAGAGCGAGACCAAATTTCTAATTCCAAATAAATATTACCGGCAGAGCCTTGATGTCTCCAGTGAGGCGCTCTAGTCACAAATAGTTCTCCGTCAATAATTTCATAGCGCTTCCATTCATCAGTTGCGAGTAATTCTAAGTCAGAGGTTGTCCAACGGACTGGATCAGATACTATTTTGTTCATAGCATTATCTTCCCACACTTAATTGGAATATTTACTCAGGTTCAATGCCTGCGGCTCTTAGCTTTTGTGCTAATATTTCAGCCCGTTGACGTTCCTGTTCTAACTGTTGGTTAACTTGTTGTAATTGTTGGTTAGCTTCTTCCTCTGGCAACATTACTATTTGCCCATCTGAAGTAAAAAAACGTAATTTACCAGACTCAACTCCCAAATATAGCTCTAACTGCTGACTCCATAACCAACCATCAGGACTAGGTAACAGTTCTTGATACTGACCATCAATTAAGTGAAATCCTTGTAATTCCCAGCTAACCGGATCAAACCAGAAATAATCAGGAGTGCGAAATGTGTTCTGGTATATCTGCTTTTTCAGCCCTTTATCAACTGAGGCAGTGGAATCAGATAATAATTCTATAATCACATTTGGATATTTGCCGTCTTCTTGCCACACAACCTAGCTTTTACGGTCTTTTTTTTCTGCATCTAAAACTACAAAAAAATCAGAGCCTCGAAATTCTTCTGACTTTTTTTGGTTAGGACTGAAATAAATAGTCAAGTTGCCAGTAGCATAGAAGTCTTGGCGATCACGCCACCACCACTTAATCAGGCGGATTAGTAAATCAATTTGTTCGCGGTGTAAGTCAGATTCCAAGGGTGGTTCGTCACTGTAAATATCACCTGGTGGAAAAATTATACTATCAGTGACATCAGCTTGAGATGTGCTGGTAAGAGATTGAGACATAGCGATGCCTGCGGCGGTAAACTACGTACTTTTTTATCTCTATCCTATAGCGATTCTCTAATTGTCGAAGAGTGCAGTCGAAAGGAGCCGAAGTACTATCACGGACACTCCTCTTAGAAGTAGGTAACGCGATCGCCTTTTGCTGAATAATCAATTTAAATTAATAGCTTTCTTGCTCTGTTTTTTAATTTATGCTTTGACAAATTCAGTTAAGAACCTAAACGCCTTGAGAATATAACTAACGCAATCTCTAGGAGATGTATTATAAAATGATCGCCATGCATTGCCTTTATCTTCGTCGTAGCGATCGCCTCTTTCGGGATGTCCATCTAGCCACGCTAAACGTACTGCGTGACCGATCAACACATCCAAAACGATATATTCTTCTATTTGCAAGCTGGGGTTATTAGCGGCGATCGCGGCTAATTCTATTAAGGCTTCAATATTAACTTGACGGTACTCTGGGGCTTCAATTTTGTTCAATAAATGCTCGACTAGTAAAGCAAAATTCCTTTCTCCGGCTGTCATTTCCGATAGCATCACCTCGCTATCTAAACGATTGCGGCGCTCTAACTTATCGCCTATTACTACTCCCTTACAATGCTTCATTAATAGCCAAACTTGCTGAAAAAAGTTCTTTGGCACACGGTTAAGCGCTCCCTCGGCTTGGCGGAATCTGCGCCAACCTCCTGCGGGAACTTCTGTTTCTTCTTCTATCGTGGGTTGCACTACCCAAGCAATGTCACTTTCTTTTTGCTTAACGTGGAGTGATTCTTGTTTGCGTAACAAATTACTCATACCTGTATAACCAGTTAACACCTGATGCAAGCGCATTTTTACTTCAAATGGCGGAAGTTCCATCAAGCGTTCGTAAGCTTCATCTTGGGTAACATGTAATTCTTGTGCGAGTTCGCTTGTAATCAGCAAAATCAAATAACCGACTCTTAGCGTCAACAATCCTTGAAACAGTTCTGGTTCTGATCTGACGAGGATACCCAGATAAATGAGAATTTCTTGTGTGAGGACGCGATCGCGGATATCTTCACGACAAAAATTATTAATTTTCTCAGTAATTTCACTATAAGACATCGGTACAGCAATGACTGATGCTTCACTGTAAGCTCTACCTACTGCAATTTGCTTACCTCTTACCAAAATACTCGTTACAGTATCCGACAAGCCAATATCAACCATTTGTCGCAACCCCGCAGCCCGACGTACAATTGCCCACATGCCTAAATCTCCTGCTTTGGTATATACTTCATCGAGTAAATCGGCTGTGCTGACACGAGATAACGGCCCGCCAAATCCTGTATCAAAATCTAATCCCTGCAAACGAGTCAAAGTCTGCAATAATTCAATTTGCTCGTAAAGATTTTCCGATGAGCGCAAAGAAGAAAGCAACAACTCCAAATTAGTTTCGCACTCCATCTGAAATTCTTGGGTATGCCTTAAGCGCCAGCTTTTGCCAGGGTGGTAAGCCAGATAATAACAATGGGGTGCAGCATCTTTGACAGGAGGCTGGAAAAAATTATCATCTTGGAGAAAATCAATCCGTTGGGTTTTGGCTGTAAGCATTAATTGATTGAGCCGCCCTAATTTCACCTGCACACCGTTACAAATGCCATTTTTCAGTTCCTGCATTAGTTCTAACTAATGCTTCAGAACCAATTTCTAAAATGGTGTGCGTCAACATTAAAGTTAAGGTGGGACGACCTAATTCACTCCAATAATTTTGAATGTAAGCAAGTTCACTTCTAATTTGATCTAGCAGAAAATGGTAATCAAGAGTTAAATAAAACTGTTGAGAATCTAGAAACGACGGTAAAAAGACAATTGTTTCGCCATGAATACGAAAAAATCTCGATGTTGTTAAACTCCGTAGTCGTCGGATTGGCCGTCCAGTTAAACCAAATTTGTCGTTACGCCCAATTTGAGTATAAATAACTGAAAGTTCCCCAGCTTTTCTCACTTGAATTGGTTCTACTTGCTTTGGTGTTTGAGTTTCAATGCCGTGGACTTCTAATTTTGCTTGTAAATCTTCATCTTCTGCTAATAAGGCAATTTGTACCATAGACTTGCGATTTTTGCCTATACATAAGTGTCTGCCTAAAGGGTCAATATCTCCGACTGCAAGTAATTCTTCACTGAGCATTTGACCGAGAAAATATAAACTCTGCGCCCAAACTAAAGGTACATTTTCGTTAGGTAAACGAAGTTGACTTTGGGGTGCTAGCTTTTCTGCGTCTATATTTTCTGCTGGCACATAATAAAGCTCTGGCAATAAATGTAAACCATCACGTTCTATAAGTAATGATTCTAAAAGTTGTTGATATTTTTGCACTTGCTGGCGATCGCCACAAAACAATCCATCAAGAACTAAATAAGTAAAAAATAAAGGCCACTCACATTCAATATGTTCAAACTGCTTAAGTTCCCACGGTTCATAGTGTAAGCGGTGGATGTCTTCTAGAACGGTTTGGTGTCCATCGCGCAAAAAGCGTTTGCAGCCGTATTTGCCTTGGAGTTTATTAATGATTTTGTTCAGAGTGCGATCGCGTAACTGCTCATCTTCAACTGCAAAGGCAGGATAACTAATAATACTCAACAAAGCCGCGTCAATTTCTTTAGAACCAGATTCTCTCGGTAATAGAGATTCCAAAGTAATCCGCGCACGGGCCACTTCATCTGGCAGTACATGAATTACCGATGCTTGACTACCACGTACACCAAATAAATCTAACCCATTGATCGCTTCTAAGGCGGCTTTGGCCATGCCTACAGAACTGGCATTCAATTCAGCGTTGCCGCGATTAATTTTGTTGCCTCGTTCCCAGATTCCGTAATCTGGTGTGCGGTATGCTCGTCCAATGTAATAAACCAGATTTTGGACAAAATTTACTTCATCCAGTGTATAAATTATTTGCAGCCCGGAAGCAGTCATTTCTGCCAGCATCAGTAAAAATATTGATGTGGCATCAAGTTGTAAATGTCCCCATTCATCGTCACCAACTACAATGTCACCAGTAGCAGTATTGTATTTGGCATGTAATCCATTCAGTGGTGACTGAGCATGTTTAAATTGCTCTACTTTATGAGCTTGTCGCATCATAGCAAACAGCAACCCGCGCATTAGCTTAGTAACGCTGTGTTCTAGCTCGTAAGTACGTCCTTGATCTTCGTCAACTTTGCGGTATGCCAGTGCTAAACCCCAAACACCCAAGATACTGTAAACGTTGTCTCGTACCCAAGCATCTGTATAATCACCGTGGGCAGTTATTGCCGTACTTGCAGGTAGCAAACCAGTAATTGGATTCTGACGTGCCAGGATAATTGTTTTGATTTGCTGGTAGTAATGTTCCAGTCGAGCTTGCAATTGGATGGCTGTTTTCATAATCTCAATTAAAGGCAGCTTGCGAAATCTCACCCTGTAGCTGTGAGGTAAATTATCTTAACCTATTCTGTAACTGGTGTTAAGCTCATCCCACCCTTAAAAGGGGATGGAATTTCGTGTCAGTGGTCAGTAGTCAGTGGTCAGTTGTTTTTGCTACTGACCACACTTCGGCTAGCGGTAGTTGAGTTTCGACTTCGCGGCAGTTGAGCGCAGCCGAAGTACTATTACTGACACTCCTTGAAGAAGTGGGTAACGCGATCGCATATTGATGAAATTTAACTAATTGAGAATGCTGTCCATAGCACAGCTACAATAAAACAACAGATTTTCTGGTGTAATGCTGGGAGGCAAAATGGGATTGGCCGGGTTAAGAATTGTGTTGGTAGAGCCAGCTGGCCCCCTTAACGTTGGAGCGATCGCCAGAGTTATGAAAAATTTCGGTTTACAGCAATTAGTTTTAGTTAATCCTCAATGCGATCATTTGTCGGCGGAAGCTTTAAGAATGGCAGTTCATGCCAAAGAGATTTTAGAATTTGCGGTGATTGTCGCCACATTACCAGAAGCGTTGCAGGGATGTGTCAAGGCGATCGCCACTACTGCTCGTGTACGTGATTGGGAAGCACCTTTAGAAAATCCTCGCACCGCCCTACCCTGGTTACTAGAAGCACCCATCCAACCCGCAGCGCTGATTTTTGGTAGGGAAGATCGGGGATTGAGCAATGAAGAATTAAATTACGCCCAGCGGTTTATTCGCATTCCCACAAATGAAAGTTATGCATCTTTGAATTTAGCTACTGCGGTAGCAATTTGCTGTTATGAACTAGCACAATATGCAGATTTACCGGAAACTCAGACCTCAAAGGAAACTGAATTAGCACCTCTAGAACTTGTAGAATCGTACTACCAACAACTAGAATCACTACTACTCGATATTGGATATTTATATCCTCATACGGCAGCCAGCCGCATGGAAAAATTCCGGCAACTTTATAATCGAACTCACCTGCAAACCAAAGAGGTGACGATGCTGTTAGGAATTTTACGACAGGTAGAATGGGCGATGAAAACCCATAGAAAAGATGAAAATTTATAATACATCGTTTAACATGTACGCAATTATCCCCCCAAAATAGTTAATATGGCTTAAACTGAACACGAAAATGCTACCAAGTAGCAAAAGGTGATTTCCGCATCAAGCTACTTCAGCAGTGGGTTTTGGGTCGGGAGTCTGCAAGGAAAAATTCGAGTGGGTCACAAGGAGTAAAAGTGTCAGAGTCAAGTGACAAACTAAGAACTTTCTCGCGGGGTCAACCCGTAAACCGCCGCCAGCGATCGCGTAAAGTTCAAAAAGTAGAACCAAAAAAAGTCAAAGTTCCTAATCAGCAACATGTTCCTGTAGAAGCAGCATTAGTACGTGTAAACAATCATGCAAGTTCCCCTGGTGTTGCTGCTGGAACACAAAGATCAAGATCTAGGGTAGTTATGCCTACGGTCGTGAAACCAACTCCTCACGTCAAGGGTAAGGTTCCACCATTCAACCCCAACACTATGAATTTGAAGACAGTACGGGTACAGAAAAAACCTGTACAAAAAATAGGCAGACGAGTGTCACGCAAGACGCGGTTAAAGCCAATGGCCAGAACCCTATTGTATCTATTGCGGTTATTGATTGTGGGAGTTGGCATGGGTGCGATCGTCGGCACAGTGTTGTCAATTTTAGATCCAGCTACTCGCATAGCCCCAACCTCTTCAGCGCAATCTAGTACTAATATTGGACAAACTCAGTCACAATCTACTCCAGATGCTCCAACTGCGACTGCAAGTTTATATTTATCTCAAGAAATTTTACCTTTAAAAAATGCCGTGCAGAGTTTGGCGGCAACAAATTCAACTCTCACACCTGGAGTTTTCTTAGTTGATTTAGATACTGGTGGATATGTTGATTTGAATGGCAGTGCCAGTTTTCCTGCTGCTAGCACGATTAAAGTACCAATTTTGGTTGCCTTTTTTCAAGATGTAGATACCGGAAAAATTCGCCTGGATGAAATGCTCACCATGCAAAAAGATATGGTGGCTGGCGGTTCGGGAAATCTGCAATACCAACCGATTGGCACTCAGTATAATGCTTTAGAAGTCGCCACAAAAATGATTACCATCAGCGACAACACAGCAACCAATATGCTAATTGCCCGACTAGGAGGTATAGAGATGCTGAATCAGCGTTTTCGCAGTTGGGGATTGACAACCACAATGGTTCGCAATCAACTTCCGGATTTGCAAGGGACAAACACTACTAGCCCCAAAGAGTTGGCAAATTTGATGGCTATAGTTAATCAAGGAAATTTTGTGAGTATGCGATCGCGTGATTTAATGCTTGATATCATGCGTCGTACAGAAAGAGATAATCTCCTACCAGCTGGTTTGGAAGCAGGTGCAAGAACTTATCACAAAACAGGCGATATTGGCACAATGTTGGCAGATGCAGGTTTAATTGATACTCCCACTGGCAAACGCTACATAGCTGCTGTGATGGTCAAACGCCCCACTAATGATCCCCGTGCCGAAAAATTAATTAGCTCTATCTCTCGTGCAGCTTATCAACAGTTCAGCCAAAATGCTGCACCAAGCAATACTACAAATACAGCCCCCATAATTGGTTATCCATCTCCGATGATCACTCCTACTGTAGGAAATCCTACGCAGATGAATAGTTCTCCACAATATTATCCTCCCAGATAAAGTTTGCATTCTACGCTTATGGAATCTACCACTCCCTCAATTCAATTTTTTGCAGGTATTTTTGAAGAACTCAGTAATGTCAGTTTGCGACGTGAAGTCCGTACTGGCAAACGCATCGTTTTAATGATTTTCAATCAATTACAAGCTTTAGAAAGATTCAATAGCTTTACTAAACCATCTTTAAATTCTTTGCTATTAACCGACGAAGAAGGTGAAATTAGCGTTACTCCTTCTTCTACTCGATTCATTTTTGGAGGTGATGAAGGTGATGAACTACAGCGGGTAGAGTGCAAATTTGAAGTTGAGCAAGATGAACACATGGAAAGATTCATGCGATTTATGCATCGTTATTCTGAAGCTAATGGGATGGAATATAAAGCGTAATTCGTAATTCGTAATGGCTAACTGGCATTTATCGCTATATTTTTACAGTCGCCCATTTTTTTGATATCGCATTCCTGGTAATTGCGAGACTAAACCCATAAGTTCCAATTGTAATAAAGCACTAGAAACAGAACCAGCCGCCATACCTGTTTGTTGGACAACAAAATCAAAAGATAAAGCATCACAGGCGATCGCATTCATTACTTGTTGTAGTTCTGGTGATAAACTGGGCAAAGTTAATTGTTCTTGTATAGGCGAAGCATCCATAATATCAAGCTGTGGTACTGCTCCCAACATTGTTAACAGTTCATCTAAATCTTTGAGAATGAAAGAAGCGCCTTGAGAGAGTAACTTTAAACACCCTTGAGATGGGCGATCGTCGATTCTACCTGGTAAGGCATAGACATCTCTGCCAAATTCATTTGCATAGGTGGCTGTAATTAAAGCGCCAGACTTTAACGGTGCTTCTATCACCAAAATAGCGCGGCTTAACCCAGCAATAATCCGATTGCGGCGAGGAAAGTGAGTCCGCTCTGGTGGAGTTTTGCTGGGATATTCACTCAAAACTAACCCAGCACTCAAAATCTGCTTGTATAAATCCCGATTTTTATGGGGATAGATCACATCTACACCCGTCCCTAAGACTGCGATCGTTCGTCCGCCAGCTTTGATTGCAGCAAAGTGGCTTTCTGTATCAATTCCCTCTGCCATCCCCGAAACAACTGTAAAGCCATTTTTAGCTAAAGCTGTGCTAATTTGGCGAGTCCAACGGATACCGTACTCTGAGGGTTGACGGGTTCCTACAATCCCAACTAGCGGTTTTTGTCCGAGGTTTTCTTGGAGATCAACTTCACCACGATAGTACAAAATTGGCGCAGGACTGGGAGTTTCTAACAATAAGCGGGGATAATCTGCATCTGCTGGTGTCCAGAAATCGGGGTTTTCTTGCTGGTGCTGCGTGAGTAGTTGTGCTGGATGAAGACGCGATCGCTGTTGTACTACTTTTTCTAATGTTTGAAACCCAAAACCCTCGACTTCTGCTAACTGAGCTTTGTTTGCCTGCCAAGCTGTTGCTAATGTGCCAAAGTGCTGTTGCAATCGTCGTAGTAATACCGGCCCAATTCCAGAAATTTTTGACCAAGCTAGCCAATACGCGCGTTCTTCTACCACTTTTGCATCCTCACACCCACTGATTTGAGTATTCCCAAATCAAGAAGATTTGTTAGAAGAAGGCGAAAAAGCATTTATAAATTGATAATTGATAACTGTTAAACCCACATCAGCGATACTCAGCAAGTTTTTCTACAAAGGCTTGATGCTCAGGTGAAGTCAAACCCATTTGCAGAGTATTCAATACATCAAGCATTCTGCCTTCTAACAAAGCCGTCACCGCTAGCCACAGTCCTGGAAAGGTGCTACTGCGAATTATGCCTGACCCATCCGCCTCGATCAAAACAAATTCCTCAGACTGCAACCGAAACCAACTGAACTGATTTTCAAAGGTTTGCCACACCAGATACTCCTGCACCCCATTACGACGATAAGCATTTTTTTTATCGCCCAGATCAATGGCAGCGCTACTAGTAGCAATTTCGGCAATCAGTTCCGGTGTTCCCTCAATGTAGCCGTCTTCACTCAAGGTAGAAGTGCCACCAGTTTTAATCCGCAGCAGAGCATCTGGTTGAAGTTCATTGTCTAAATCTAACCGTGTGGTTGTATTGTCAGCTGCGCTCACGCCAGGAGTTGCTGTCCGATACACCCCCAACCAGGTTACTAAATCAGCATGGGGAACACCATGAAAGGCTCTGACGGGGGATGCCACGTAAACCACTCCTTCAATGAGTTCGGCTTTGAATTTTTCTGGAGTTGCCTGATAACGGCGCTCAAACTCAGCACGAGTGAGGCGATCGCCACTGGCTAAAGCCGGAACGGGTACAGAACGAGGAGGTTGAGGCAAAACCATAGGCATCATTTCAAGATGAGATTGATAAGCTGTCCTAGCGCAAAACTCGACGTTTAGAAGTCGGCTAGACGCTGACTTCTGTAATTTTTCCCCATGTTAGCAACATCCCAGCTAACAATCCAAATGTTTTCTAGCCAAACACTCACCGAAGGTGGTGCGATGAGCTGAAGAAGGTTGTTGATCAAATTTAGACTTTTGCAGTAAAAAATAGAGCATAAATATAAGCGATAGTTTCAGAGATGATTACTCGTACCCCTTCGCTAGAGCTCCACCATTTATTTGCATCATAATTTGGTGGTGCAGCAGCAATTATACCTACCTTAATTTGAGGAGCAAATATATTTTTATATATTATCCAGCTTCTACGAGCATGAGCATCAGATGTAAATATATTGATTGATTCTATTGATAAATTTGCATTTAATATCCATTGACGCAATGTCACAGCCGATGCATGAGTCCGATCTTTGATTACTTGCGGAGTCACAACAGTTACGATCTTTTCTTTTGGCACTCCTAGTTTCTGAAAGGTGGCTGCGGCAATTTCAGCAAAATTTTTATATTCAGCTAAATAAAAACCTTGATCTACTGGACTGCCTATAGTAATTAATTGCCGATAAGTATTATTTTTAAATTCAATAGCTGCCTGTTCTAGAGCATAGTCTGAGATCCATCCATCCACAACTAATATATCTGCTGTTTTGATGGGGGAAGTTACAGCTAGGAATGGGTATAAATGAGCAAAGATGAAAACAATTGAAGAAATGGAGGCTGCAAGAAATGTTATCCATCCTTGAGCCGTTAACATCCATATTTCTTGACGCTTGATTAGCCGAAGTTTTGCAAGTTTTTTAACTGGGAAATTTTTTCTTTGCATTAAGCCTTGGCTGAACTTTGTTGTTTTAAATAAGCAAACACAGATTTATCGCCAATATCTGGAGGAATTGCTTGTATAGCTTTACGCACAGCAAATACCACAAATAAAATTGCCCAAATCCCTAATAAAGTCTGTTCCCCTGCCGTTGGTAAAATTCCGATTAAATGTCCTAATAATAATAGTGGAACTGTGAGGGTTAATACTTTAGTTTCTAGACGATTAAAGCAAAAAGCTTCTTTGAAATAAATACCTGTTAAAGCAACAAAAGTAAAACCTACTCCAAATAAGGTTAGGGGTTGATTGTAAACGGTTATAGCTAAAGGTTCACTGTTAGATAATGCCAGTATTAATGAGGTGATGCTACCGATCGCCCAAAAAATTTGCAAAAGTCGGTGCAATGGAGCCATGTAGATGTGAATAGTCCATAAACTCACACCCAGAGCTAAACTAAAGCAAGCATACAAAGGTGTCAAGATAGATGCATTATTGTTAAACAACACCAAAGCACTGCCTATCGCAAAACTTAGTGCAGCTATCATTAATCCAACGCGGTAGATAATTACCCCATTGCGATCGCTTTGATTAATGGTAAACTCCCCAAATTGACCTTGATAAACTTCCGGTGTAGATAGTGTTTGTGTAGTCATATCAAAAAATAATACTGTTAATTTTCTTGTAGCATTCAACGAGAACTAACTGATACCATTTCACAAAATCATTGATACAAATTATTTTTCTTGCTACCCCTGCCTCTCCTGCTTGCCCAAATGTATCAACTTTAAAGTAAAACGGTATGACGGGTTATCTCTAGGCTACATGATTAATCACTTTGTTGATTTTCTCAACAATAAAATATTTTGTAAGTTAATCTGCAACTGTAAGTGTGCATTACCGCTATTTATAGCAATTTCTACCCAGCCGTGACTTCCTACTAATGCAATGGCTGCACCAACTTTGACATCACTGTAGGTTGCACCCCCCGGTATAGTCAATCCAGCAGCTTGCACACACCAATTTTTACCTTCTACGTAACTCCCTGGAATGTTGCTTACTAAGTTGCCAAAATAATCAATATATTGAATACAACCCATCACACCAGTAGCAGTCTGTTTGCAGATATCTATGTCTAGCTTTACCAAAGTTTTTGGATCAATTTCTTGTCCTAGCTGTTGAATAGAGACACCATTAGCAAGATAAGCTGCCGCTGGTGCAAAGATATCTCTACCGTGAAAAGTTTTGCTGGGTTGAGAAGTTCGCCAATAATCAGGATTTGTGAGTTCAACTGCTGTAATTGCTGGACTTTGAGCTAATACTCCACTAAATATGCCATTATCTGGGCCTACCAAAAAACCTTGAGCAAATTCTACTGCGATCGCCCTGCGTTGACTACCCACCCCTGGATCTACCACTGCCACATGTACTGTTCCCACCGGAAAATAGGGATAAGCATTCATTAAGCAAAACCTAGCTGCGGCGACGTTTTGCGGCGGAATCTGGTGTGTTAAGTCTACCACCGTCAACTGAGGATTAATTTGAGCAATAACTCCCTTGATTACGCCTACATAGACATCGCGATCGCCAAAATCGCTTAATACAGTCAAGACTGCTTGTTGGTTGCTGGGATGATTGGACATAGCTTGACAATAAAATATATTAAGCCACAATTTTCTGTAACAACAGCTACAAAAAATATGTTATGTTAGGAAGACAAGACATAAAGAGAAACTTTTAAGAGGTTAACCATTATGAATCAAAGTAGAATGCGAGTTAATACTCAAGCCAAAGAAGCACATAGACAAAATATCCAAAGAAGCTTACAACATAGGCTACAAGTAGCTAAAGCTAGTGGTGACGAAAGGCTAGTTCGTCAATTAGAAGCAGAAATCAAGTATTTCGGCTAAATCGAGAGTTTAATCTTCGTTTGTAGTTAGAACTTTAGTCCTGGCTTTAACGGGGAACAGGAACTGTCTGTGGTAGGGGATTTAAGCCCCTGCCAAGACTTGCCGCCACAAGAAGGTAGACTTAAATCCAAGGTGTGGCAACAGGCAACACTTCGACAAAGCTCAGTGCAAGCAGTTCATCCATTTGTTCCTTCTCTTGAAGGGAGTTGATGAATAAAACACAAAAGGTTGTCAATTAGTTGACAACCTTTTTTATGGTCTATGCCATTTTAATAAAGGAATATCAAGAAGGGGCATAGATAGGGTATAGAGCATTGGTAGGTTTTTTCCCATGCCCAAAAACTCCATGCCCTTGTGGGTGGGGTTTTTTATCTATTGTCTTCTTCTGGTTGATTCATCGCCTTTATTAATATCTAACTCTTCACGACGAAGGGTTTCTTCAGCTTCAACGGTATCTTGTTCTACCACTTTCTTAACTCTAACTTCCTCACGCAAAACAGCTTCCTTATGAATATCAGGAGTTTCTTCGTAAATCTCCATACGAGCGACTTCTCCTTCGCGGAAGTCAACATCGCCCGGAGAAACTGTCCTACCTGCCTCTGTGGGAGTAGTACGTTCAATAACTACTCGCTCTTTCTCTACTGGTACTGAAACTTGCGCTTTTTCAGTTTCAACATGTTTACCAACTGCTACTTCTCCGGTTTTAACGCGTGATTTGTTGGCAACTAACCGTTCTTCGTACAATTTGAGACTTTGATGATTCTGCTCATTCATCTGGTACAAATCTGGTTCTTGTTCGTAAGTATAACTCTCACGCTCGTAAGTAGGTTTTGGCATGGGTGCAGTTTCCCTCATTGCCGGCTCAGTATAAGCTTTTGGCGTATCTAAAGGTGCTGAACTTTCTACAGGAGTTTGTACATCTAAAGGTGTTGATGTATTTAAGGGAGTTTCCCTTGTAGGAGTGCGATAAACTTCTCGCAATTGCTCCTCGTAATCGTAATCAATTCGTTCCAAGCTGTGGAAATCAGGTAAGTTATCTACTTGCTCTCTAGTCAGTCCTGTAGCATATACTCGTCTATCAGAGTAATTGATTCGGGAACGCCCAATTGGCAACAACACCTGCTTACCAAAAATCCAGAAACCCGTGTCAATGACTAAATAGCGAAAGCGACCTGAATCATCCACTAAAATATGTTTGACAGTGCCAACTTTTTCATCATTTATGTCTGAGTAAGCATCAAAATCTCTGATATTGTAATTATCAAAGTCAGTATCTTTATAGTTGGCAGCAAAATCTTGTAGTTTATAAAGAGTCATAGTTATTTTTTATCTAAATTCTCTACACCCCCTATGCTAAAACTTTTTTGTATTACTCCATCTTTCTCATGGCTGAATTGTATGAAATAAAAATTTAATCCCTTTAGGGGATATATGAAATAAAAATTTAAACAACAATCTAAGTAGTTGTAAAATATTATTTTGTTTTTACTTAAAAAAAGTTGCTTTTGTAGGCTGCAAAATTATTTATCTATGAAAAACAGCCAATTATAAAGGGTTACAGCGTTTTCATCGAAAGAGGTAGATAAAAAAATAAGATATTTTAGAAATAATTAAAAAATATTATATAAACTTTTGTAAAGTTTATATAAGTTATAAATTACCGATATTTAGGAGGACATTTATAATGTCTATTTTATCTCATATATCTGTTGTAAGTGCATCTTTATTAACTTTAGGGTTAGCAGTAAGTACGACTGCTCAAACTTCTCCAAAACAAACTACATTTCCTGATGTTCCACCTAACTACTGGGCACAACCATTTATTCAACGTTTAGCCCAAAAAAATATGATTGTTGGATATCCAGATGGAACTTTTCGACCAGAACAGGCTGTACAGCGTGATGAATTTGCAGCAATGATTCGTCAAGCTTTTGATCAAGAGCAAGTGCGGCAAATATCAAGTGGAAGTGCTTATCAAGATGTTCCCCGTGACTACTGGGCTGTATCTGCAATTGAAGAAGCTTATCAACAAGGATTTATGAATAGCTATCCTAACAATTCATTTCGTCCAAATAAGCCAATGTCGAAATCACAGGCAATAGTTGCTTTAGTAAGGGGTCTAAATTTAGCACCAAAAAATCAACAAGCAACTCGTCGTGTAGCAAAACAACCTATATATTTTCCTTTAGCGGTGACTTCTTTGATGCAGCCTTTGATAGTGTCTCAAGCGAAGGCTGCAAAAGCACCTACTCAAACAACTGCTGTACAGAAACCTATGGTGGCACTTGTTAATAATTCTTATCAAGATTCTCCAGAAATTCCTAAGTATGCGGTTAACGATATAGGAATAGCCACACAAAGGAATATGGTAGTTAATTATCCTAATCCCAAGCTTTTAAATCCCAATCAGCCTTTGAAACGGGCGACAGCGGCTGCTTTAATTCATCAAGCATTGGTCACTCAAAATAGAATAGAACCTCTTCCTCAGAATGTGAAGGCTTACAACTATATTGTTCGACCTGGAATTAGCCAACAAGCTGCTCGATAATTTCCATATAATCTTACAAAAGCGATCGCCATTCTAACAGGCGATCGCTTTTTGATCAGTACCTCAGCCTGTCACAATGGTAATGACACTGCTTTTAGTCATAATCATTCAGTGAACGCCCCTAACAGCAACTCAGCCCAAACCCAATCACGCAAAGCGGATCACATCCGTATTTGCTTAGAAGAAGATGTTCAATTTCACGAAACCACCAACGGACTAGAACACTATCGCTTTCACCATTGCTGTTTACCAGAATTAGACCGCAACGATATTGATATCAGTACAACTTTTTTGGGGAAACACCTCGGCTCACCTTTATTAATCTCTTCCATGACTGGGGGAACAGAACAAGCCAAGACAATTAACCAACGTTTAGCAGCGATCGCTCAACATTATAAAATTGCAATGGGTGTTGGTTCCCAACGAGTAGCAATAGAAAAACCCCAAGTCGCTGATAGTTTTGCTATCCGCAAATATGCACCAGATATTCTTTTGTTTGCCAATTTGGGAGCTGTGCAACTTAACTATAAATATGGTTTAGATGAATGTTTGAAAATTATTGATATTTTAGAAGCTAACGCCTTAATTCTGCACATTAACCCGCTGCAAGAGTTTATTCAACCTAGAGGTGATACTAATTTTCGGGGTTTGCTTGACAAAATTACTCAGTTATGCCTTAAGCTCCCAATACCAGTGATTGCTAAAGAAGTGGGCAATGGAATTTCAGCAGCAATGGCACAGAAACTAATAGCTGCTGGGGTGACAGCGATTGATGTGGCTGGTGCGGGTGGTACTTCTTGGGCAAAAGTAGAAGGCGAACGCGCGGAAAATGCTTTACAACGACGTTTGGGAAAAACCTTTGCTGATTGGGGTTTGCCCACAGCAGATTGCATTACAAGTATTCGATCGCTAGCTCCAGATATACCATTGATTGCTTCGGGAGGATTGCGTCATGGATTAGATGTAGCCAAAGCGATCGCTCTTGGGGCAGATATCGCTGGTTTGGCAATGCCTTTCCTGCAAGCAGCGGTTTTATCAGAAGCAGCACTCTATGATTTGGTTGAAGTATTAATTGCTGAAATTACCACTGTATTATTTTGTACTGGCAATACTAATTTGCATAACTTGAAAAATTCTGGAAGTTTACAACGAATACAATATTAATGGGCATGGGGCATAGGGCATGGAGCATGGGGCATGGGACATAGGGCATAGGGCAGAGGTGTTAGAAATCATACTACTGACAACTGACAACTGACCACTGACCACACTTCGACTATGCGATAGTTGAATCTCGACTTCGCGGCAGTTGAGCGTAGTCGAAACTCGATTACCGCGCAGCGCTGCACTGAGCCTGTCGAAGTATCGAAACTCAGTGCATCGCTGACAACTGACAACTGACAACTGACCGATAACTAATAACTAATGCGTAACTTTCTAAAACAAACTTTGGCCAGCTTAGTAGGTAGCTTACTAGGACTGATGATTTTTTGTGGTGTTGGTACTACAGGACTATTTTTGTTGTTATTTGCGGCTGCGACTTTTAAAGATACCGGCCCAGTAGTGAAAGATAAGTCAATGGTTGTTTTTGACCTATCGATGAATATCACCGACAGAGAACCCAGTTCTAGCGAGGTCTTTCAACAAACTTTCTCAGGTGTTAAAGAAGAAAGGATGACCCTCCGCAATGTTCTAGATAACTTAGAAAAGGCGCGCCGAGATTCCCGTATTGTTGGTATCTATTTAGATGCTACACGTACCAGTGCAACTAATAGTTTAGGCTTTGCCTCTCTTAAAGAAATTCGTAAAGCTCTAGAAGAGTTCCGCGCCAGTGGAAAAAAAATTGTAGCTTATGGTATGGACTGGTCAGAAAAAGAATATTATCTGAGTTCGGTGGCAGATACCATTGTGCTTAATCCTTTGGGGATGATGGAAGTCAATGGTTTAAGTAGCCAACCGATATTTTTAACAGGAGCTTTAGAGAAATATGGTATTGGTGTGCAAGTTGTGCGGGTGGGAAAATTCAAAGGAGCCGTAGAACCATTTCTCCTTACCAAACTAAGTCCAGAAAACCGCGAACAAACACAAAAATTATTAGATGACGTTTGGGGAGAGTGGCGGACTACGGTAGGAACGAGCCGAAAAATTACTCCCCAAAAGCTGCAAGCGATCGCAGATAATCAAGCTATCTTAGAAGCTCAAGCAGCTAAGTCTAATGGTTTAGTAGATCAAGTAGCTTACACCGATCAAGTAGTTACTGATTTAAAAAAATTTACAGCTAGCGATCAAGAAGATAAGACATTTCGCCAAATTGACCTGACTGACTACGCCAGAGTTCCCAATAAGTCTTTAAGTGTAGAACGCGACTCGGAAAATAAAATTGCTGTGGTATATGCTGAAGGTGAAATTGTTGATGGTAAAGGCGAAGATGGACAAGTAGGGGGCGATCGCTTTGCTAAAATCTTTAACAAACTGCGACAAGATAAAGATGTCAAAGCTGTTGTACTGAGGATTAACAGCCCTGGTGGAAGTGCAACCGCAGCAGAAGTGATGCAACGAGAAGTGCGATTAACTCGCAATGTCAAACCTGTTGTGGTTTCAATGGGTGATGTGGCTGCTTCTGGCGGTTACTGGATTGCTAGCGACTCTAACCGCATCTTTGCCGAACCAAATACAATTACAGGCTCAATTGGTGTATTCGGAGTTTTATTTAACGGTCAAAAGTTAGCGAATGATAATGGTATTACTTGGGATACGGTGAAAACTGCGCGCTATGCTGATACTCAAACAGTTTCTCGTCCGAAATCGCCTCAGGAAATAGCACTTTACCAGCGTAGCGTCAACCGTATTTACAGTTTATTTCTTAATAAAGTTGCTCAAGGACGGAAAATACCAACCCAAAAAGTAGCAGAAATTGCCCAAGGTAGGGTTTGGTCAGGCGTTGCAGCCCAAAACATCGGTTTGGTGGATGAAATAGGCGGTTTAAATGCCGCGATCGCTTATACTGCCAAGCAAACAAAACTAGGCAAAGATTGGAAATTACAAGAGTATCCCCAAGAAAGCAGTTTTGAAGAACGCTTTTTTGGACGAGCAACTGAAGAAATACGCACCACTTTAGGAATTGAAGGTACACAACTCAAATTAGCCAACCCTTTAACTGCTGAGTTTCAGAAAATCCAACAAGAAATTATAATGCTGCAAAATATGAATGATCCTCAAGGAATTTACGCTCGCTTACCCTTCAATTTTAAGATTGAGTAGATTTTAGAAGTCAGGAGTCAGTGGTCAGTGGTCAGTTGTCAGTTGTCAGTTGTTTTTATCTCCTCTGCCCCTCTGCTTTTTTACTAATCCCTAGCCTCTAGCCCCTAGCCCCTTTTCTGCCCCTAACGGATATATTGAGCGTGGATATTTAGGCGGTATCTAAAAAAACGTTAAACTTCTTTGCGAATTAAGAAGTAAGCAAAAACAACATGATAAGTTTTGATGATGTGAATAAATAGCACAGAATTAATTTAAGGAGAACACAGTGGCAGTGGAATCTAATTTCTTAACGAGCGCATCTGCACCAAATGAAGATTTCAGCGAATACGTTGCACATCTACAACTTCACATGACTCTGCAAGCTCGCAATCTGGTTCCAACCCTAAAGCCGATACTTGAAGATAGCCGGGAACAATTACTCCATCAGACCCAAGCCAGCTTTGAAAAGGTAATTTCTCGGCAGGGACTGTAAAAGTTACAAACTTTAACCAAAATTCAAATAAAATAAAAGCAGATATGATTGAGCTAACATCAATAGTGCGCTCATGAGGTCTGCTTTTTTGTTTTTCTAAGTATTTTAGTTAAGAAAATCACCCTTTTGGAGCAATAGCAAGGAGTCCAAAGCCGTTAATATAATGGCAGGAGTTCTTTTGACTCAATTTTAGTTAGGGCTAAATGGCAGCTCGAATCAACATGACTTCATTACTTCCTCGAAATCTCAGCGTTGTCATCCGTCCAGTCCAGTACCGGGACTTGGATGGAATTGAGCGAATAACTCAAGAGTCATTCACAGACTCTGCCCCCAAGTGGGCTGGCTTCGACATACGCCAGATGCAAGGGCTGCACCGCTGGTATGGGTTACTCAAATTTTTAAGTTGGTTTCCCAATCCATTACAGTATCGTTTCTGTGCTTATGTAGCAGAACAAGGGCGTATGCTTTTAGGAATGATTCAAGTGTCGCCATTTAACCGTACACGCAGTACTTGGCGGGTAGATCAGGTAATGCTAGAGCGTGGTGTTGATAAACAAGGAATTGGCTCACAACTTTTACGCCATTGCTTTGAGTCGATTTTAGAAGCCCGCACTTGGTTACTAGAAGTAAATGTAAATGACAAAGAGGCGCTGGCACTTTATCGCCAAAACGGATTTCAGCGTCTAGCAGAAATGACATATTGGGAAATTGAACCCGAATTATTAACTGAATTAGCCCAACCAGAGCCAGACTTACCTAATTTGCTACCAGTAAGTAATGCTGATGCTCAATTGCTTTATCAACTAGATACAGCATCAATGCCGCCTTTAGTGCGTCAGGTGTTTGATCGTAATACCCGCGATTTCAAAACTAGTTTGTTCAGTGCTTTAACAGATGCTGTCAAGCAATGGATTACTAAGATAGAAATTGTGAGTGGCTATGTGTTTGAACCCCAACGCAAGGCTGCAATTGGCTATTTTCAGGTGCAACTTGATCGCAAAGGTGAATCTCCTCACGTCGCAACCTTAACGGTTCACCCTGCTTATACTTGGCTGTATCCAGAGCTACTTTCACAACTAGCTCGGATTGCTCAAGATTTTCCCCAACAAGGGCTGCAATTAGCTTCGTCAGACTATCAAGCAGAAAGAGAAGAGTATTTAGAGCGAATTGGAGCAAAACGCATTGAACATACTCTAGTGATGTCTCGCTCTGTTTGGCACAAGCTTAGAGAGTCTAAATTTGTTTCTTTAGAAGGGATTCAGTGGACTGGAGTGCTGCAAGGTCTACAACCAGCTCGTAAACCAATACCGGGTGGTATGTCATGGATACAACCAGGACAACAGCCAGCGCCAGAGAAAGTAGTGCCAAGCAAGTCTGAACCGATTAACTTTACGTGTAATAACTGTAGCCAGGAAGCATCTTGCCAGCCTAAACCCACAGATCTTAATCAGGAGAACTAATTTGATAGCGCCAGAGCAGCCAAAGCCGTTGATTTTAGCGTTAGGGCTAGATGTTGGTAGTAAGCGGATTGGTGTAGCTGGATGCGATCGCACTGGCTTGATAGCTACTGGTATTACTACAGTTGAGCGCACATTTTTTAACCGAGATGTTGAGCAAATACGCCAGATAGTTAACGAGCGTCAGGTAGAAATCCTGGTAATCGGCTTACCTTATTCAATGGATGGTTCTTTGGGTTCTCAAGCCCGTAAAGTACAGAAATTTGCTAAAAGACTCGCTACGGCTCTGCAATTACCAATAGAATATGTAGATGAGCGATTAACCTCATTTCAAGCCGAGCAAATGCTCATCGCGGAAAATCGTTCGCCATCACGCCATAAAGGCTTGATTGACCGCAAGGCAGCTGCTTTAATTTTGCAACAATGGCTAGATACAAAACGAGCCAAATCCTGCGGTTCATTGGCAGCTATAGAGTATTAATACTTTTAACGTGATATTCTGAAATCTATTACCCAGTAGTTGTATTTCTTTCTGAAGCTATTTTTTGACGTTCTATTATGTCATTAAACAGCAAAGTAATTTTTACAGTTACTGGTATTTATAAAGTCTCACACATCGGTTATGTTTTCCTCTCCATTTCCTGAAGAAAATGATCGCGCTCATGCAGGTTCTATCACTCTGACCGATGACACAGGGCGATCGCTTGATTGTTATATTGAACACTCACTCACCGTAGATGAACAAGAATATGTTTTACTGCTTCCTGTAGATTCACCTATAGAAATTTTCGCTTGGCAAGGTGAAGAGGAAGAAGAAGAAGCAGTTCTAGTAGACGATGATGCTATTATTAACCAAATTTTTGCCACTGCCCAAGCTGTCTTAGCAGAGCAAAATTTAATTGTCAAAAATAGTGCCTACGCTTTGACTGTAGCGGGAGATTTACCTCCAGTAGAAGAGTCAGAACTGTTTACCTTAGAAATTGAAGACGAAGAAACAGAATTAGAGCCAGAGCAGTTACAGCTACTTGCTAACTTTTATTATGAAGATCAAGAGTACGCTATTTATACGCCCCTTGATCCCCTGCTATTTTTTGCCCGAATGTCAGAAACAGGTCAACCAGAATTACTTTCTCCAGAAGAGTTTCGTAAAGTACAACCACTGTTAGAAGAACATCTTTTCAACGAGGTTGAATAAGTTTAGGAATCTTCCAAAAAAAACCAAATTACCTTTGTGCTGCCAGTGCGATCGCCTGTGGTAAAATTTGGTGTTCTTGAAGTTGAATCCTCGCGTGCAGTGTTTCTGGTGTGTCATTTGGCAACACAGGAACCGCTGCTTGGATCAATATTGACCCGCTGTCCACTTCTAAACAAACTAAATGGACTGTACAGCCAGTAATTTTGACTCCAGCAGCCAAAGCTTGTTCTACAGCATTAACTCCCTTAAAACTAGGCAACAAACTAGGATGAATATTAATGATTTTGTCAGGAAAGGCATCAATTAATACTGGTGTCACTAATCGCATCCAGCCTGCCATAATCACCAATTCAACATCATATTGCCTGAGAGTGTGGACAATTTTTTCATCAAAAGCTTCACGGCTGTTGTAGTCGCGGTGATTTAACAAAACCGCTTCTACGCCTCTGTTGGCTGCCCGGATGGGTGCTTGAGCTGAAGGGTTATTATAAATTAAAACTTGAATTTGGGCGTTAATTTGCCCTTTAGCGATCGCTTGAGCAACTGCTTCAAAATTGCTGCCATTACCAGAAGCCATAATCCCCAGTTTTAAAGGATTTTCTTGAGAATATGGATAATTATTAAGGCTGGGAGAAACTAAGCTAAAGGTAGAATCAGGGCAAAGAGTCATAACAGCCAGGAGAAAAAATTATAGATGCAAAAGAAAATATATACTAAGTCGTGGCTAGATAACGATACATTTGCCGCTTGGACTTTTCTGACACCGGCACTAATTTTGCTCGGCATCTTTGTGATTTGGCCAATTGCCTATTTGTTTTACCTCAGTTTCACTGCTGGCAGTTTCACCTCAAGCGGAATTTATTGGATAGGCTTAAAAAATTACTGGCGCTTGTTACTGACTCCTGATTTCTGGCAAGTTCTAGGTAACACCGCTTATTTTACTGTTGCTACTGTTATTCCCAGTTTAGCCATTTCTCTCGGATTAGCAGTACTATTAGACCGTTCCCTAGCTTTGCGGGGAATCTTACGAAGTGCCTATTTTTTGCCTTCAATCATATCTTTAGTCGCGGCTGGTTTAGGATTTCGCTGGCTATTCC
Organism: Halotia branconii CENA392; assembly: GCF_029953635.1. Taxonomy (NCBI): domain Bacteria; kingdom Bacillati; phylum Cyanobacteriota; class Cyanophyceae; order Nostocales; family Nodulariaceae; genus Halotia; species Halotia branconii. The sequence goes on from NZ_CP124543.1 coordinate 3,253,506, forward strand.
AAAACACTGGCCCTGTAAACGCACTTTTAGATGTATTTGGCATTACACCGATTTTTTGGCTAGGAGATACATTTTGGGCAATGCCAGTACTAATTATATTGAGTATTTGGAAACAACTAGGTTTTAATATGGTAGTATTTTTAGCCGGGTTGCAAGCAATTCCTGCCAGTCGTTATGAAGCAGCAGAACTGGATGGAGCGAATGCTTGGCAGCAATTTTGGCATGTTACCTTACCGGGATTGCAACCTACTTTAATATTTGCCACAGTTACAACAGCTATTTTCACCTTACGGAGTTTTGAGCAAGTTTACGTAATTACAGGTGGCGGCCCACTAAATTCTACTAATTTGCTGGTTTACTACATTTATCAAGAAGCTTTTGCTCAATTTGACTTCGGTTATGCAGCAGCAGCAGCTACAGTGCTATTAGCATTTACTTTAGTATTAGTGTACTTCCAGTTACGCACTTGGGGCGAGGAGTAGGGGCAGCAGGGAGGCAGGGGAGCAGGGGAGGCAGGGGGGGCAGGGCAGGGCTGTTTCATTCCATAAGGCGAAGGGGGGATGATACTGGAACAGCACGAATTTGATAATTTCCTCGTGGTGAAGTTGGCTGCAACAAACCCGCATTTACCAATACCAGTAAAGTATTACTAGCAGCCTTTTTATATGTAGAGTCAGACCATGCAGCGACAGTTGAATTTTGGTCTCGCTTTCCTTCAAAGAAAGTTCGTAAATCAGCCAGTGTTACCATATAATCAAAACCTTTTAATTTGTCGAGCAGAACTTCGGCAATGAGTTCGCGCAGTAAGCGATGTTCTCGCAGAATCAGAAACAGTATAGTGAGCCGGCGAGTATCAGGATTGCCAGTTGCGATTAATTTAATGTACGCTTCTGGCACTTGATGAAGACGCTTGAGTATAGTTTGCAGCGCACGCTCACGAGATACTTGAGAGCGCAGTTGAAACAAATCTTCGACTAATACCCGTTGCCGAATATCTTTCTGGGTTAAACCCCAGTGCATCAGTTCAGCAACTTTCACAGTTTCAGTCAGAACAAAAGCATTGTTATCCCTCTTTTGTTGCCTTCGGCAGAGAATAATCTGAAACGCCTATTTTTACGTCTTTTCTCAACAAAAGGATGTAAATGATCAAGCCGGGATGCGATCGCCTACATTTGTGATGATATCTGAGACTCAGGCTAGGAATAATATTTTTCTCTCCTCGTAGTAACAAAAGAGGGATAAAGATAATGGTAGGTTGAAATTTTATTTCAAAAATCCTTACTCAGAACTAGGCATCTGTAGGTTTTTATAACAGTTTTATATTGAGGTGGGTTGAAAGATCGGAAGGTCGTCGGTTTAAAACTCATGGAGCCTATAATAATATTTAAGCTCATTATTTTTTGGAAACAATCAACAAATTTGGCAATGCGGACATTAATCTGTCAATGCGGACAAATAATTTGGCAAACGACAACAGAAAAGTATTGATTTAGTGTTCAAGCCAGCAGTCGGATTTGAACCGACGACCTTCCGATTACAAGTCGGATGCACTACCACTGTGCTATGCTGGCGCTTTGGTTATTAATTTCTAAATACTAACCAGTTTATAATTATATCACAGACTAGCTATTTGTCTACTCTTTGCAATATTTCCTCGATAATTCTAAATTCAAAATAAAAAACTTGCAAGTTCAAAACTCAAAAAGATTACCTCTGTATATGAAGTAATCTTTTTGACTAACGGCAGTAATTAAAATACTACCAAATTACATCCAAGTATTATTCTTCTTCCTCTAAGTTATCTTCGTCGTCGTCTTCTTCTTCATTAGATTTTGCTACGGAGTTAGCAGAAACTACAGCCCCCATATCTAGCTTTTGACGCACTAGTTCCTTAATTTGTTCAGCAAACTCAGGTTTTTCTTCCAGGTACTTGATAGCATTATCTCGTCCTTGAGAGATATTATCACCGTTATAGCTGTACCAAGCTCCTTTGCGAACAATCACGCTAGTTTCTTCTGCTAAGTCAACTAGACAACCTAAAGTAGAAACCCCTTTACCAAAAATAATGTCAAATTCTGCAATTCTAAAAGGCGGCGCTACTTTATTTTTGGCAACTTTGACTTTGACACGATTACCAAATTCATCTGTGCCTTTTTTCAAGGTTTGAATCCGGCGAATATCTAAGCGCACTGAAGCATAAAACTTCAATGCGTTACCACCAGTTGTAGTTTCTGGGCTACCGTAGGTAACACCAATTTTTTGCCGCAACTGGTTAATAAAAATTACTGTACAACCAGATTTACCTATATTACCAGTAATTTTTCGTAAAGCTTGACTCATTAATCGCGCTTGCAGACCAACATGAGTATCACCCATATCGCCTTCAATTTCGGCACGGGGAACCAGCGCTGCTACGGAGTCAATCACGACAATGTCAACAGCGGCGGAACGAACTAACTGATCGACAATTTCTAATGCTGATTCGCCGGTGTCAGGTTGAGAAACTAGTAAATTTTCAATGTCTACACCTAAAGCCGCAGCGTAAGTAGGGTCAAGGGCATGTTCAGCATCAACAAAAGCAGCAATCCCGCCATTTTTTTGCACTTCAGCGAGGGCGTGTAGTGCTACTGTAGTTTTCCCGGAACTTTCAGGCCCATAAATCTCAATCACCCTTCCTTTGGGTAAACCGCCACCCAATGCCAAATCCAACGTCAGCGCCCCAGTAGAGATCGTCTCCACCCGCATCCGGGTAGCATCGCCTAGGCGCATGATTGCTCCTTTGCCGAAGCTGCGTTCAATTTGGTTGAGTACTATATTTAACGCTTTTTGCTTGCCAGAAGTATCGGTGTTGATAGCCATTCCTGCCTCTAATGCCTCTAAAAATATATGGATTAAGGAGTGTTGCTTTGGAAGTTTGAGTAGAACAGATATACTATTTTAGCCAGAAAATTCTAGAATAGGACTTCTCAAATTAAAAAGGAAGTGTGACAAGATCCTAACCTGAACGCTACCTGATTGGAGTAATCCTGCACTATGATACCAACTTGAATTTAGAGATAGCTTGTTTTGGGCAAGAAAGTAAAGAATTATCCCAAAAGCAGTGTATCTATTTTAGATTGCTTTATTTTGAGCAGAGAAAAGCCGAGCTACCATTGCGGCGCGAGATGAAACTTCTAATTTACGAAACATCCGTTTTAAGGCTTGTTTGACAGAATTTTCTTGAATCCAAAGAGTAGAACCGATTTCAGCATTCGTAAGACCTTGTGCTACTAGTTCGGCAATTTGTAGCTCACGGGAGGTTAGCCGATGCTGAGATAAGTTATCTTCTAAATATGCACGCGATCGCACTGTTGCCAGCCAAGTGGATAAATGTAAACATAATCCACTCAGATCAGCAAGATTTTGTGTATCAAAGGCAGCAGTACCTCGAATGCGGGTAAAGCCAACAACACCGACAAGGCAACCATTGCTGACAATTGGCCCAGCCATCACATGCCAATGATCAAGACGAGGACAAATCAACTTCCATGCCTTTGGTGTTAATACTAAAGCTTCGTGAACAGGAGCATGATGCTCAACTAGATAGCGCACTACTGGATTATGCTCTACAGATAACCCCACTTCCAATAGACTCTGGAAACTGCTGTTAGCAAGAGGAAGCTGATCCCAGAAAAAAATTCCCCAACGATTAGCAGCAAAATAATTACCGATGCTATCCATAATCTGCGATCGCAAATCTTGTTCATTTTGCGTTTGGGCGATCGCTTGAAATATGGACTGCAAAGAATTGGTTATCATCTTGTTGCCAAGTATACTCTTTCGAGGACTAGATTAGCCGATAAATCAACCATATATTACCTCAATACCTCTATCAAAATTATAAAAATATGTTCAAGTATGCCCATCTTGAAGCACTTGTTAATTGCCAGTGGGTTATGAACCATCTCAACGATCCTAAAGTTCGCATCATCGAAGCAGACATCAGTCCCGAAGCTTACAATAACGCACATATTCCCAATGCAGTTTTCTGGAACATATTGAGTGATTTGTTACTTCCCGATTACCGCATCAATTTTGATACCACTGCCTGGGAAAAACTGTTAGCACGTTCTGGTGTTAGCAAAGATACAACAGTGATTACTTATGGCGATTATGGCGATTTACCTGCAACTGGGGCATGGTTATTTTGGCTTTTTAAAGTCTTTGGTCATGGCAATGTGCGGGTGCTTAACGGTGGTCGTCGAAAATGGCTTATGGAAGGTTTGCCGCTGACATCAGAAGCACCAGTCATATCACCAACCAGTTATCAGGTATCTGCTCTTGATGCAAATTTGCGAATCTTCCATCAGCAAGTGCAGGAGTCAATTGGTAAAACAGATTGCGTGTTAGTTGATGTGCGTACACCTCAAGAATACAATGGCGAGTGGTTTATGAATGAGCCACCCAAAGCAACTGAACGAGCAGGACACATCCCTAGTGCAGTATCTGTTTTTTATGGATTAGCTTTGAACGATGATGGAACTTTTAAGTCAATGGAAGACTTACAAGCACTTTATGGCGATAAGAATATTACTCCTGAACATCAGGTGATTACCTACTGTGCTATTGGTGGACGCTCTGGACATACTTGGTTTGTCTTAAAGTATTTACTGGGGTATCCCCATGTGCAGAATTATGATGGATCTTGGAATGAGTGGAGTCGGCTTGCTAATCTGCCGATTGAAAAATAAGAAACTCCACCCATATTGAAGAAGACAGAAGGCAGAAAGATCGATTGCTGGTGGGTCAGAATCCCCCTGCAATCGAAGACTGCCAAACAAAGTTTGAGGGGGGTCTTAAACCAAATTCGAGAAAGATAGGGCTACTCAACCAACAAATCAACCTTCTGCCTCCTGCCCTTTACCTTTCTCGCAAAGCGAGATCAAACCGAATTACTATATATATGCAATGTCTTGCCAAAAAGGGTGTTCATGTCGCAACTCTTAGCTAGTACTGGAACCATTGCTGCGATCGCTACTGCTGTTGTCCCGCAACAGGGTAGTGTAGGCATTGTCCGAGTCTCTGGTTCCCAAGCGATCGCGATCGCCGCAACTCTTTTTCATGCACCAGGACGGCAAGTTTGGGAAACTCACCGGATTCTCTATGGTTATATCCGTCATCCTCAGACGCAACAGCTAATAGATGAAGCGCTGTTGTTGATTATGAAAGCCCCTCGTTCTTACACTCGTGAAGATGTAGTGGAATTGCATTGTCATGGTGGAATTATCGCAGTACAACAAGTACTGCAACTGTGTTTGGAAAATGGAGCCAGACTAGCCCAACCAGGAGAATTTACTCTGCGAGCGTTTTTGAATGGGCGGGTGGATTTAACTCAAGCTGAAAGTATTGCTGATTTAGTCGGAGCGCGATCGCCTCAAGCTGCACAAATTGCTTTAGTGGGTTTACAGGGTAAGTTAGCTCAGCCGATTCGCCAGTTACGCGCCAATTGTCTAAATATTTTGGCAGAGATTGAAGCCAGAATTGATTTTGAGGAAGACTTACCCCCTCTGGATGATAAAGCTATCATATCAGAAATCAAAAACATTGCCGCAGAAATCAGTAAATTATTAGCCACGAAAGACAAAGGTGAACTGCTACGCACAGGTTTGAAAGTGGCGATCGTTGGTCGTCCGAATGTTGGGAAATCGAGTTTGTTGAATGCTTGGAGCCAAAGCGATCGCGCTATTGTTACCGATTTACCTGGTACAACCCGCGATGTTGTGGAATCTCAGTTAATTGTCGGGGGGATTCCTGTGCAAGTGCTAGATACAGCAGGGATTAGAGAAACAGTAGACCAAGTAGAAAAAATTGGCGTAGAGCGATCGCGTCGTGCTGCCAATGCCGCTGATTTAGTCTTGCTTACCATCGATGCTTCAGCAGGTTGGACAAAAGGCGATCAAGAAATTTACGCCCAAGTAAAGCATCGTCCTTTAATTTTAGTCATCAATAAAATAGACCTTGTAGAGACGCGATTCATCGCGTCTTGGAAATATCCCGATAAAATAAATCAAATTGTCACCACAATAGCGGCACAAAACCAAGGTATTGATACCTTAGAAATAGCAATTTTAGAAATAATTAAAACTGAAAAAATTCAAGCTGTTGACATAGATTTAGCGATTAATCAAAGGCAAGCTTCAGCCTTAATTCAAGCCAAAATATCCTTAGAACAAGTAAAAACAACAATTGCGGAAAAATTGCCTCTTGATTTCTGGACAATTGATTTACGAGGGGCAATTCATGCATTAGGCGAGATTACTGGAGAGGAAGTTACAGAATCAGTCTTAGATAGAATTTTCAGTAAATTCTGTATTGGTAAATAAATCAGATTTTGCAGATTGTCTTTTAGCTAAATGTTTCAAAATTAAGTGTTCACAAAGTAATCTGGTTTGATTTGGTGAACACTCGTAGAGGTAGGGAATAGAGAAGAAAAAATAATAATGTACCTAGCTTCGTCAAAATTAAATATGAGTTTTATATTTTGAGTAGCAAATGAATTAAAATGCTAGTTAGAGTGGTAGTATGAAGATTGCCAAAACAGCAGAAAAAGATTTGTTGAAAACCTGTAGGCATTTTTAGATCGTATCCTACTTTATGTACATCTCAATTCGCCAAGCAACCATACAAGATACCATGATAGTCTCCGATGTGCTGTTAGAAGCAGCTTCATGGCTTCAGCAGCGTGGTATACCTTTGTGGCATGATAGCGAAGTTTCACCAGCAAGTATCTCTGAAGATATTGCCGAAGGCTTGTTTTTCATTGCTGAATGGGCTGGTGAACCAGCTGGTACAATTAAGTTTCAGCTTGAGGATTTGCTTTTTTGGCCTGACATTTCTCAGGAGGAATCAGCATTTGTACATCGCCTAGCTATTCGGCGACGTTACTCTGGAGGTAAAGTCTCTTCGGCACTAATTAATTGGGCAATCGAATACGCACAAGCACTCGGTAGATGTTATTTACGGCTAGATTGCCAAGCTTCACGTCTACGCCTGAGAGCAGTATATGAAAGCTTTGGTTTCCGTCATCATAGCGATAGACAAATGGGGGCTTTTTTTGTCTCTCGCTACGAATATAAAATACCTCCAAAACTAACTTGATAAGTGATTAGACATAATTAAATCCAACTTTATTTTCTTATGCCATGCCCAATTTTAATTTACCTATATGTCTTTTTTAAATGAAATAAATCATATCAATATATTGATTGTGGGAGCTAATCAAGGTATTGGTTTAGGTTTTGTCAAAAAATTATTGCAAAATGAACAGGTTAGTAAAATTTATGCAACTTATCGTCAACTTGAATCAGCTACAGAGTTAATGACTCTTGCAGACAAACATTTTGATAAATTAATTTGTTTATCAATAGATATTGCTGACGAATTACAGATTAGTGAATGTGTCCAACAAATACGTGCAGAAATTAGCAACCTGCACTTAGTAATCAACTGTGTAGGATTGCTACATGAGGGAAATTTGCAACCCGAAAAAAGTTTAAGACAACTTAACTCAGAAAATTTACTGCGCTATTTTCAAATAAACAGTATTGGTGCTGTCTTACTAGCTAAACACTTATTACCTTTATTTCGTCATGGAGAACGCAGCATATTTGCCACGATTTCTGCCAAAATCGGTAGTATTGGCGATAATCAACTTGGCGGCTGGTATGGCTACCGTGCCTCCAAAGCTGCACTAAATATGTTTATGCGAACAGCAGCAATTGAGTATGGCAGGAGTTGTCCGAAAGCTTTGGTGGTAACATTGCATCCTGGTACAACTGATACACGCCTTTCCCGTCCATTTCAAAATAATGTACCAGCAGAAAAGTTATTTTCAGTGGAACGTACCGTTAATCAGTTATTAACTGTTATCGAGCAACTTCAAGAAGGCGACAGCGGACAATTTTTTTCATGGGATGGCAGCAGATTACCCTGGTAACTACGTTATCCCTCTTTTGTTACTACGGGGAGAGTATAATCAGAAAGAAAATCGCAAACAGTAAGTAACTCTGATGGTTACAGCACGCAGGGAAGCAGTAAATACAATCGCTTTCATAGATAACTATTGTCAACACTATTATTCAATATTTGAGGATGTCAGGCATTTTGAGGCATTCAAGTATTTACACTTGGGAATGCTATCAGAAATTTCAACAAAATCGCTACCAGAGATAGGGAAAATAGCAGGGTTAAAGGAAGGTCAATCACTACATCATTTTTTGAGAGACGCATTGTAGGATGTCAAAAAATTAAAAGAGATGAGGCTGTGGTTAACAAAAATATTGATTGGAGAAAGAGAAATAATTTTATGTATTGATGAGACAGGAGATCAAAAAAAGGGAAAATCAACAGATTACGTGACTCGTCAATATATCGGAAACTTAGAAAAGACAGAGAATGGAATAGTATCAGTAAATGCTTATGGAGTAGTAGATGGGATTACTTATCCATTAATGTTTGAAATATTCAAACCAAAAAACCGCCTGAAATCAGGAGATAAACATAAAACCAAACCTCAAATAGCGGTAGAGATTATTCAAGAGTTAAAAGAATGGGGATTTCAAATCAAGTTAGTTTTAGCAGATAGCCTATACGGTGAGCAGCGCGTTGGGCGGCTTTGCCGACTTGAAGCGACTGCGAACCCAAAGGGTGAAAGTGGGGATTTAATCAGCTGCTTAGAAAAGTTAGAACTGGAGTTTATCGTTGCCATCTGTTCTAATCATGGAGTGTTGATGCCACCAGGAAGCCGAAAACGTTATAACCGATGGAAAGCTTATCAACAAACGCTTTCACACCGTCCAGCCGAAACTCGTTACCTGAGAGAAATTATTTTTGGTTAACATCGTCGCGTCAGATATTACCAAATCAGTAAAATTAATACCCCTGACCCAACTGGAGATGAAAGTTGGTACATTATGACTAATTTATTAACTGATTTGTCGCTGAATATTGCTCAACTTTATAGTTTAAGAAATTGGATTGAGTATGGTTTTAAACAAGTCAAAAATGAACTGGGTTGGGCTGATTTCCGTCTCACTGATTATGAAAGCATTGAACGTTGGTGGGAAATAATTTTTAGTACATATCTTTTAGTCAGCATTCAAGCCACCCACTTTCAATTTAACCAGCCATCAAGTACAACATCTATTTCAGAATTATCTTCATCCAGTCAGCCTCATATTTCTCAACACAGTCAACATCCTGATTGGGAGTCTGGTACAACATGGAAGAGTGCCTTAAATAACCTGAGATTAATGATTCAACCGTATATTTAATGAACCTGCGGAATGTGGGCTGAAACAAGGAATTAAAATCACTTTTATACAGTTATCAATTATCAGTCAAAAGACACTTGATAAATGTTCACTGTTTACTGTTTTAATGGATCGTGTCCCCAATTCATTAATGAGTAACGCCAAGGTGTATGTTCAACATCACCTTCTGGTTGCTGTGCTGAGTGACGATGAATGTAACTAACAACTTTTTTGATGTGGGATAAATCATCATCTGTATAACTATCTTTTTTCTTTTTCAGCAAATCGATGATGCGCTTACCTGATTTGTGTCCAATTGATTCATCATCATCTTTCTTTTGTCCCACAGATTGAGATTCTTTTGTTTCCAGCCAAGATTCTAGTTGCTTTGGTGTCATATTGACTGAAGCATGAAACTCATTTATGACTGATTTGACATCTTTACTCATAACGCTACATTACTCTGCAATTTTCTCTAGGGCATCAAGTTTGTGAGCTGCTTCTTTGCCAGTTTTGTCGCTTTTCACCAAATACTGGGGATTTTCTTTTGAGGCAGCAACATGATGTTCACCAATATCTATAGGCGAAGTTAATTTTTTTTCCACTTTGCCAGTAGTTTCACCCTGTGCCGTATTCCACTTCACCTTATCGCCTTTCTTTAATTCTTCAGTCACGAGTTTTTCTTTTGGCTATTTTATACCTATTTATTGTGTTCGGGTTGCCAAAAAAATTAATCAGCCAAACGATAGAAATGGATAGTTGATCATCTGAACAACAAGAAAAACAAGGACTTTTTTAAAAAGTTGGAGATCTGAGTCTAAGCTAAATGAGGTAGTTTTTGAGAAATTTCCGGTGCAAATCAATCGACTCACTCAACAATTTCAGTTCATTATTGAAATTGATCGCCTCAAGCAAATACTCCGCCAAACCTTACTTACCGATGGTTCGCGTCGAGAAAATAGTGCAGAACACTCTTGGCATTTAGCGATGATGGCGATCGCCTTAGCAGAATATACTCCAGAGGGAGTTGATTTATTTCATGCCATCAAAATGTTATTGGTTCACGATTTGGTAGAAATTGATGCTGGCGATACTTTCTGTTACGATGTCCAAGGTAATCACAGCAAGGCAGAAAAAGAAACTCAAGCCGCATCAAGGCTATTTGGACTTTTACCCGCAAATCAAGGTAGCGAGTTACGTTTACTCTGGGAAGAGTTTGAAGCCAGAGAAACACCTACAGCTAAGTTTGCCGCAGCTTTAGATCGCATACAACCTTTACTACACAATCAGCAAACTAAGGGCGGAACTTGGCGCATTCATGGCATTAGACGAGATCAGGTAATGAAGCGGGTAGCGCCTGTAAAGACAGGTGCGCCAGAACTTTGGCCATTTGTTCTGCAACTGATAGAAGACTGTGTAGCAGCAGGGTATCTGCAAGAATCTCCACCAACCCTCTATTCAGACAGTGACAGGGGTAATACCGTTTCACTTTAAAGTTGATACATTTGGACAAGCAGGGGAAGCAGGGGAAGCAGGGGAAGCAGGGGAAGCAGAGGAGGCAGAGGAGGCAGGGGAAGCAGAGGAGGCAGGGGGAGTAAGAAAAGTAATTTGTATCAATAATTTCGTAAAATGGTATTACACTTCGCTATGACTATAATTACCAATAAATTGAAGATGGATACATTAACCCATTATCGCAATATTATCCAAGAAACTATTAAAAAATACTATGAAATGAGTAATTCTCAATCCGCTAATACTACAGAAACTACAATTAGCGATCGCTTAGTTTTAGACGAACAACATGACCAATATATATAGTTAAGCTAAACTATCATTCTGCTAGGTCTAAAAAGACTCCTGATCTTAAAATTTAAAGCTGACATAGCAAAAGTTTTTATTTTTTTCCCAAGTATGTAGGTTCTAAGGTAATTTCTTTAACTGTTTGATCTATTCTTTCGAGTCTATAGGCTTTCGCTTGGGGACGAGAACTTACTATTGTTTTTAGTTGATTGCCGATGAAATGTAAACCCACTCCATCATCTGTAGCATACCCCTCGCTAATTAGCCCTTGTGATAAAAGTTGATGGTAAACAGGTCTTCTTTCTGCTTCGCCGTCGTAGTGAGGGCAGTTACTACCTTTTAGAAAGCCAAGACACTTTAATACAGTCATGTTCCCAGGGATAGAGTCTGTCACTCCCTCTTCAAACCAACAAATAGAGCCTGCACTCAAACCACAAAGAATAACACCACTTTCCCAGGCTTCTCTCAACACATGGTCAAGTTCCCACTCTTTCCAAAGGGCAATTAAGTTTTTAGTATTTCCGCCTCCTACGTAAATAATGTCTTGTTCAAAAATGAAAGATCTCAAGTCAGATGTATGTGGGTTAAATAAAGACAAATGAGATGGTTTACAGAGCAGTTGCCCAAAAGCTGAGTAGAATTTAACAATGTATTTATCAGAATCGCCACTTGCTGTAGGGATAAAACAAACCTTTGGTGTTTTTTTCTTACACAATCTAAGGATGTATAGATCTAGTAAAGTGTTGTCAGGTTCCATTGAGAAACCCCCACCTCCCATTGCAATGATTTGTTTGGCAACTAAACTTGTCGTCATTTTTAAACTTTATTTATATCAAATGGTCTAAGAACTAGTTTCTAAAATTGCTTGCCATTCATCCTCAGAAAGAGATTGGATAACTATTTGCATATCAAAACAATCACAAGCAGCGGCAATCAAAGCTGCAATGATCTTTTCTACACTAAGATTTTGGGGTAGTTCCACAGTTTTTGAAGGTTCTACACCAAATATTTGAGCAAACAATTCAGCATCTTGATTTAAGCGAATTGAACCATGTTGTAAAACTGCTTTTCCACGTCGTAGTTGGGCGCTACCAATCAGTTTAGTTTCATCTGGTAAAACTAAATCTGCGCCTGTGGCAGTACCAAAACAGTTGGGGTTGTGGATATAGCCCCGCCCAGCTCTACCATAATGCAATTCAACGCCAAGCGATCGCCAGCCTTGAACCAAAAACTCACAAACTTTTTCGTATACTTGCAGGCGACTACCACTTAGCCCAGATGTAATCACAGCATAAGTTAAATCGCCTTGGTGTAAAACAGCCCTACCACCAGTAACACGCCGCACTAAGTCTAGTTTCTGACCTTGCCAAGTCAAGTTTTGCCAATGTTCAGGATATTGACGTTGATGATATCCCAGAGAAATAGCAGGTGGCGACCAAGTGTAAAAACGCAGAGTTGGGGGATGGTGTCCAGACAAGTGTTGCTCTAACAACCACCTATCAATCGCCATCTGCATATCACCAGAGGTTTCTAGTAAAGGAATGAGTCGCCACACTTGATAATTCAAAAGTTAAGAATTAGTTACCAAATTCAGCTTGTAAAGCTTCATCGTTATCATCAGCGATTGTAGCTACGATAGTAATCAACCGGGAAACTTCCGCAGGAGATAATTCTTCTAGAGTGCGTGTCGAGATCACAACTACTTGGTTGTCAATAATACCAAAACTGGCTTCTAGAGTGCTGGAGCAATTCATTTCCAAAAGCTGCCGCATCAGCTTGGGTTCATCTTTAGCAGGTAATTTTAGGACTATAGACCACACTGTGATTGTATCTTCGTCAGTTTTGCCAGTGAGTTGTACAAACACTTCCACACTGCCATACTTAAACTTCCAGAGATAACCGCCCTCTGGAGTATGGCTGACCATTGCACTGTCATCTTGTTCTAAAGTATCAATCACATTTTCGATGACTTCTACATGATTAATGTTTGTTGTTTCCATGATCACTGCATCATCGAGTTCGTTGCTAGATAGGGTTTCTTGGTAGCTTGCCATACAGATTTTTGTTTCAATATACTAGCTGTTTGCTCTACACATACTTTATAGCTTGTAGGCGCAGTTGTTTGAGTCCCGGAAGTGATATTTTGATCATCAGTTATATTAATGCCAATTTTCTGTGACTTATGTCTTCTATCTCTCAAACCGTGCAAAATCGTGATGTTCGTCAGCTGGGTATTAACCCCAATCACTGGTATGTGGTTGCACGTAGTACTGAAGTCACAACTCAACCTATAGGTGTGATAATCTGGCAACAGGCGATCGCACTTTATCGAGATAGTCAAGGACAAATCCACGCTTTAGAAGATCGCTGTCCCCATCGTCAAGTTAAACTTAGTCATGGCCAGGCGATCGCTGATGAATTAGAATGTGCATATCACGGTTGGCGCTTCAATTCTGTAGGTGAATGTGTAGCGGTTCCCTACTTAGCAGCAAATCAAAAATTACCAAATTGTCAAATTCGTCATTACCCTGTCAAAGAACAAGACGGCTTTATCTGGCTGTTTCCTGGAGATATTGAACCTGTTACAGAACCTTTAGGTTTACCAGAATGGGAACATTTAAATTATATTGCCACAGTTGCAGTTATTAAATGCAACGCTCATTATTCTTATTTAATTGAAAATCTGATGGATATGTATCACGGGCATTTACATCAAGATTTGCAAGCGTGGGCACAAGCAACCCTGCAAGATATAGACGAAGATGCTAACCGAGTGGATGCTCATTATCAAGCACAAAGTTATTACAAAATAGATAAAATTTGGTCGATATCGCAATTATTTTTTCCTGCTTTGCGGCGGCTACATCCTGAACCATTGGATGTAAGTTATATTTATCCGCATTGGGTTTCCACTTTGGGGAAAGACTTCAAAATTTACTGCTTATTGTGTCCGGTAAATGAGACACAAACAAAAGCTTATTTGATTCATTTCACTTCATTAAATGCCTTTTGGCGATTACACAAATTGCCAATCTGGTTTCGACGATTTATCAAAAACAGCTTGTTTGGCGCAGCGCAAAAGTTACTTGATGGTTTAGTGATTCAAGATGTGCAAATGATTGAGGAAGAACAACAAGCATATTTACAGAATCCCCAAAGGCGGAATTATGAGTTAAATCGGGCATTAGTAAGTGTACAAAGATTGATGAAAGATCGGGTTGATCTTTTGTAACTTGTAATGATTAACTCGACTGTAAGAACTTAGCCCACATAACAAAGTCATTTAACTCACATAATTAACATCGTTCTGACAGAGTGCAAACTACAGGTAATTAAAATGAAAGTCGAACAGAGAGTTATAGATATTTCAAGCATTGCAGGTGAAGTTAGAGCTTTAATCGCTTTCCTAATTTGTTAGTTTGCTCTATAGAGTTTGTGAAGAACATAATCTATCTTTCTCTCGTTTTTTATTATTTAACTTCAAAGAATAATCTTCGTAATCTTCATAATCTTTAACCCAATCACAACCTTCACTTAGCAAAGAATCTAAATTTTTTATCTCCCATCGTTCTACTATATCATTGTCACCATTGTCGCCGGCAGCAACAATATATTTACCATTGGGACTAAAACTAATATTTATAGTTTGATTCCAACTTCCACTAAACTGCGCTAATTGACGACCTTTAAAATCCCAAATTTTTACTAATTTACCATTATCAGCTGTAGCAATAAGATTTTTAAATTCTCCGTCCTGTGAACTAATATCTGCTGTTTTAATGTCTGCTTTACTGAAAACTTCTTTTGCTTGCGGAAGATCAACATTTTCATTTTCAGATATTTTTTCAAAAAAATTCTCAGCTAATTTCCAAAGTATCATCTCATGATTACGACCAATAGTTACAATATAATTACTATCTGGAGTAAACTTAACACTTATTACTTCACTGTTAAGACGAATAAAATTCTTTTTAATCGATTCGCCTTTCAAATTCCAAAGATTAATTCTACCTTTTGTATTTCCAGTTGCAATAAGTGTACCATTTGGACTAAAACTTGCACTAGTGACTTCATCTTGTGAATCATTGATAGGTCTGTCTAAATTTCCTCCAAAATCCCGAAGCTTGGCCTTTCTATTTTGTTCCGATACAGTCACAAATTTCTCATCTTTTGATAAAATGACCTTTGCAATATTTTTGTCTTTTTTTATTAATTCAAGCGTTGGTTCTTTTGAAAAATTCCAGAGTTGAACACAACCGTTCATGTCTACAATTGCAAAATGATCTTTGTCTGGACTAATAGCTATGTTTTTTGCTGTAATAAGATTCCCTAAATAGTCTTTTAAATATTTAAAATCTTCATTTGTTTGACTTTCAAGGTTACGTACTTGAATTTTTCCATCTTCTTGAAGAATAACAAGTCTCTGCCTTTGATCACTTTTAGATATTTGACCTAATCCTATATCTCTAATTTTTTCTGAAAATTCTGCGAAAGGCTTTTGGTAAAGTTTTGACATTTCCCAAAGCTTCACTATTTCGTCTTCACCTCCTGTTGCAAGATATATCTTGTTCTGGCTATTATTACTCGGATTAAAATTTATACTATATATTCTTCCTTGGTTAGCATTCAATTTAACATCCAAATCTACCTTTTCTACTTTTGGTGCTAGTCGCCATAATTGAATTTCTCCATTTTCTCCTGCTGCTGCAATCAGTTTTCCGTCAGAACTAATACTAACGATAAGTTCTTTAGTCTCGTTAGTAATGATAGTCTCATTTAAAGAGATGTTTTTCGAGTTTAGGTGCAAATTCCATACTTTAATTGTTCCATCCTTCGCTGCCGTGACAATTAAGCTTCCATCAGTACTAAAATTCAAACTTTTTATTCCTTTTTGCTGTGTATCCTGTTCTATTTCATCTGAAATTACAATTTCTGTATCCAGAACAGACATTTTCCCTAATTTGACTTTACTACTTGCATTTTTCAATGTTACTAATAAATATTCATTTGTATTATTTTTTTGACAAAAAGCTATCGTATTAATATTTAATATATTAAAATTCGACGGTAATTTTAATTCAGTTAACTTTACTAATTTTGCTGTTGTATCATAATTTACTTGCCAAACTTTCAGCAAATTTTCTGGACTACCAATTGTTGCTAAAAGTTTGCCATCAGGACTAAAATTAGCACTTGTAATCTCTCCTTGACTGTATATCTGTTCTTGCTTACTTTCTATATTGATACCAGATAAATCCCAAAACTTTATTATAGGTTCTTTATCGCCAACTGTAGCAATTATATTTTTTTGGGGAACAAAAGTTATAATTTTTATATTTCCCTGATCTATATTATTAGGGTGAATAAGTTTACTTGTTGAAATGTGTGATAAATTCCATAGCCTTCCCGAACCGTCTTCACCTGCGGAAGCTAACCATTGATCTTTTTGTTTCTCTTTTGACTGCTCTATACCAAAATTGACACTTCTAACTGGAGCTTCATGCTCGGTAAAACGATTCTTTTCGTAAATATTGTCTAGCACATATTGAAGAGCATAAATAGGGCTGATAGCCGGATATTCTAAAATTTGTGAATAATTTTTCTTTTGAAGTTTCTTTTGTAATTCTTGTCCAGATTTAATTGATAAAAGTAATGAATCCAATTGTTTTCCTATGGATTTATCAAAATTTTCAACAATTTCTTCTCCTTGGCTTTGTAATTTAATATTATTAATAGGTTCAACTATTAAAGATAATAATATTAGGATAAATACAAATACTAAAGCTGATAAAATCATATAACGTATCACATTATCAAAATTCAATCGAATTCTTCTAAACCTTCTCCTCAAAAAACAACAAACATAAATAAAAACTTGCTTTATAACCTCTGCAACATTGTTAACTTTATTTCTAGATCCAGAGTAAATTCGTATTGGAATAGAATAATCTGGGAAAGGAAAAGAAATTTTTTTTATTTCTTGCTGAACCCAATCTCGATTAAAGACCAATTCATATATTCTTTTAGCAATTTTTAATTTTTCATTTTCAGTCTTTACTAGTTTGGATGATAATAAAATATTTTGTATACGATTTTCATTATCGAACGCTAATTCATAACCTCTTAAAATTGTTTCATATAGTTTTAACGCTGAATTAACATCTCTGGGTTCATTATTTACATTATTTATAAGTCGATTTTTTACTTCTATCCAAGAACGATGATATTGTTCATTTCCATTCTCCCATCCATTTATTATTTGAATATTGACTAATTCATCTACCCCTTGTGTATCTCCACACTGCTGCATTGTACTTGAATTATTAAGAGCTGCATGGCAAAGACGATCGATTAATAATCGATCGTCTTCAGCCCAATGTAATATTCTGTTGTAGATACAATCAAACAAAATCAACCTACTTTAGGAAGTTTATTTGATGTACTTTATACAAAAGAAGAAAGGGAAGTTAGTTTAGATATTGGTTTTCGCGGCAGACCAGCAATAGGTTCAGCTGTTATGAGCCAAGTTGATTTAGATAAATTGGATCGAGAACCTTGGGGAAGTTTAATTAAACAAATTCAAGGAGATATTAGTGCTGGGCAAAATCCCAAAGTATTTTTATGCGGTTCTATTTTTGGGGGAACTGGAGCTTCAGGTTTACCAACGATCGCCCGGTTAATTGATAATAAATTAAAAAGAATTAACGTGCGCGATCGCATCAAAATAGGCTGCTTGTTTGTTCTACCTTATTTTGGCTTCTCGCCCCCAGCAGGAGAAGACCCAGATGGTATATATGCCCGTTCAGAGCAGTTTTCGTTGAACACAGAAGCTGCACTAAGATACTATGTCACACAAGGGCAAGAAATATTTGATGCTGTTTATTTACTGGGGAATGAAAATTTTTCCCAAGTTCAGTTTAGCATTGGCAAGAATAGTCAACGCAATCAACCACACTTTATTGAATTGTATGCCGGTTTAGCTGCACGACATTTTTTATTAACTCCTCCGCCACAAAAGGGAGCAGTTGTATTAATTAGTCGTGAAAATAGAAATATGCTGACTTGGGAAGATATTGCCGATACGGATGAAGTCAAACAAAAATTAATCAATGCTACTCGATTTGCTTATGCTTGGCTAGTAGAAATTGCTTCCGAACTTACTAATGCTAGAAAACAGGGAGCAGACAGGTTTGGCAGATTAGCTCCTTGGTTAACTCGATTTTATCGTACTAATAGCAATCAAACTAATTTGCCTGACTTTTCTGAAGCCAAAGAGCAGCAAGCAATACAAATAATTAATCGATGGTGTCAAGAATATCTGCGTTGGTTATCAGCTATTCATCAATGTGATTCCGAACGAGTAGCACTTTTTAATACAGATATTTTTTCTAATCTTGACAAACAATTAAAAGAAGAAGAACAAAATAATCTGGTGATTGGTGATAACAGAGATAGAACTAGAAAAGCACAAGATAATCCTAAAAGATTGAAAGAGCGATTAAATCCTAATCAAATAACACCGCCCAACCAAGGCACAATGGGACTGGCAAAAGCTGTATATCTGGAATTAAGTAATCTTTGGGGAACAAACTAAATTATGACTTTTTTAGTATTGCCAAAATTAAAGAATGATAGTGATGTTAGACCGAGCGATAAAATCGGTAGATGGGATGCACAATCTCCCAAAGCTTTTCAGGATGTAGCTTTCAGCCTAGATTACAAATCTCCAGGACGAATTAAAAGTGTTAGTTCTGTGCCTACAATGTGGGCACGTCCAATGTCGATGGAGATGGCTTTACATAATAAGGGACTTCCAAGGAATAAAATGACCAATTATAATAATGATAATCATTCTAAGGGGGGAAGGAGAAGCAGCCGCAGGCTGCTTCTCCTTCCCCCCTATTCGTAGTAAATTCAATTTGGAGGGAATTTTGTGGGTGGACAGGAGTGTTGCTCGAATTAACTGATTCAGTCAAAAAAGTATTCAAGGAAACAGCAAACCAACTCAAAGGTGCAGCAAGGCGGCGTTTTCAAGCACAAATTGTCATGGAATTAGGTTACGGAGGACAATTACTGGCTCAAAAAGAATTGGGCTGGGATAGAAATACTATTCGTAAAGGAATTAAAGAACTAACCAGTGGGATTAGTTGTATAGATAATTATTCAGCTAGGGGTAGATGGAAAGTAGAAGAGCATTTACCAAACCTGTTAGAAGATATCAAAAAATTAGTTGATTTCCAAAGCCAAACAGATCCAAGTTTTAAAAGCCAAAGGCTGTATACACGCCTAACTGCTAGTCAGGTCAGAAAGCTATTAATTGATAAATTTGGTTATACGGATGAACAGTTACCTACTGAAGAAACAATGAGAGTTAAATTGAATGATTTAGGTTATAGACTCAAGCGAGTAGCAAAAGTTTTACCTCAAAAAAAATTCCAGAAACAGACGCAATCTTTGAACAATTAGCAATAGTTAATCAATCCGCCCTGGATGATCCAAGTATCTTACGTCTCAGTCTGGATGCCAAAGCCCGTGTAGATATTGGCTACTTTGACAGAGGAGGTAAAAACCGAGTTGTCACAGAAACAGAAGACCATAATTTTCATCCAAAAACTACCGTAACTCCTTACGGCATCTTCCTTCCAGAATTAGACGAACTATTTTTATACTTTACAGAGTCTAATGTAACGAGTGATTTTATTGTAGACGTTCTAGAAGATTTTTGGAAGAGTGAGAGTTGGCGATTTTCCTCAATAAAAACCCTGATTATTAACCAGGATAATGGGACAGATAATAATTCTAGACGTACCCAGTTTATGAAACGTATCGTTGAGTTTGTTCATGAATATCAACTGAATATACGTTTAGCCTACTATCCACCCTATCACAGCAAATATAATCCCATCGAGCGAGTATGGGGGATATTAGAAAATTCTTGGAATGGCAGTATTTTAGATGAAGTTGCAACCGCTTTAAAATTTGCTCAAAACATGACGTGGAAAGGTAAGAATCCTGTGGTTAAGTTAGTGACTCAAACTTATGAAACTGGGGTTACTCTTACTAAGGAGGCTATGTCTGCTGTTGAAAAACAAATAGAAAGACTCACTAACTCGGAACATGAAAAATTTCCCGATTTAGGCAAATGGTTTGTTGATATTTGTTGTGGCAGCACTTAATTTTCACTCTTCAGTTTTTAAATCTAAAAACATGAATATTAATTATGATATTGCACTGAAATTATTTACAGAGTGCAGATGCAGACTTTTCCTTCTGTGTTTGAGGGGGTAAGAGGTGGTTGCCGACGGCAACCACCTCTTACCCTTTCAGAATGATTATCATTATCTCTTAAAGATTAACTTATGATTTTTGCTGATTAATTTATTTCTTGGAAGTCCCTAGCTCAGGCATTTCTATTTCTATACCTTTTAATTCAGCTATAGCTGCCGACGTTTTACTATTCTCCCAGCGCTGGAAACCTGAACCTTTATCCCAACAAAGATTCTTCACCACCACATAATCAGCTTGAGCGCCACAGAAATCCGCCATAGTTTTTAAGCTAGTGATCACCGAGTAACCAAGGTTTAACACAGTCACCAGCGTTACCCTATACCCTAAGTCTCCAGCAATTTTAAACAGCCCAAATTTACTAATAATCTCCCTCGTTTTATTGCTTGATGCCCCCGGCATATCTACTATTACTGAATCTGGTGACTCCGCCTTGATCTCGGTAAAGAAGCGTTTCGTTTCTGCCACCTCGATAAAGTTCAATAGTCTTACCCCATTGCCAAAGTTTTGATAATACTCATACAGTTCTGGATTTTCTGTATCGGCATCATAAGCTAGATAATTAATTCCCTTCGAGTGAATTACTGGAGTTTGGACTAAAAAGCTAGAGAAAAGCAGTCAGCAGTAACACTGACTGCCGTAAAGTCAATGAAAGTAATCAATAAATCATTGACGTGATGATCCTGACACAACTAGAAAAATTCCGCCAAGGTATCTACGATAGTTTGGGGAAGGCCAAAGATGCAGTATTTGAATTGATGGATGCAGTATTGACAAGTCCGAGTATCCCATCATTTGTAAGCTTGTCACAAAGCCCAGTATTTCGACGGCAATGGTCGAGCATTTATGCAGCACTACATGATAGTCGTCCACCGAAAATGTTGCTGATGAAGCTACTGGTACAGGAGGTAGAGACGGATGAACAGCCATTTCTAGCAGGAGATCATAGCTTTTGGGCAAGACCAGAAGCGAAGACACTAAAAGAAAGAACTTTTCATGGGGATAGAGGGGGGAGCATAGGCATCGGACAAAGTTACAGTACGTTAGCGTGGATACCAGAGGCGGATGGGAGTTGGGCATTACCGTTGAAACATGAACGGATAACCACCTTTGAAACGCCAACGAGTAAAGCCGCATTCCAACTAAAACTTGTCACCCGTGAGTTAGGCACTAGACCACTTGCAGCTTATGACCGAGGCTACGGCAACGCCAAATTTGTCCAAGCCACGGAGGAGATTAACGCAGACCTATTGTTGCGTTTAGCATCTAACCGATGTGTATGGGGTACACCCGGTACTTATAAAGGACGAGGCGCACCATGTAAACATGGTCACAAGTTTAAGCTCAATGACCCCCAAACTTGGCCAGAGGCAACTGAAACTCTGGAAGTTGAAGACCCGAAAGTTGGTCGAGTGAAAGTAATGCGTTGGAGTGGATTTCATTTCCTTCAGTCCCCAAACCGGGCAATGGAAATCATTCGCGTCGAGGTACTCCAACCAGTAGGACGTAATCGGAAGTTTCAACCTTTATGGCTAGCTTGGTTGGGTCAGACAATGCCTCCATTAGAGAATCTCTGGCAAAAATACCTATGCCGCTTTGCTTTAGAGCATTGGTATCGATTTGCCAAGCAGAGGTTATATTGGACACAGCCTCAATTGAGTTCTACTCGGGCCGCAGAGCGATGGAGTGACTTGATGCCCCTGCTAACTTGGCAACTCTGGTTCGCAAGAGTTGCCTGTATTGATTCCCCCTTGCCCTGGCAATCGACTCAGGATAAACTGTCTCCAGGACGTGTAGCACAAGCCTTTCCTCTAATTTTAGCCACTATTGGCACTCCTGCTCAACCCCCGAAAACTCAAGGGTTATCACCTGGGCGTGCCCAAGGGCATCAGCCACCTCAACGTCCCCGTTATCTCACTGTCAAAAAACACGCATCTAAAAAACCTAAAACCGAAGAATCACTTAAGAACGCTAATCTAACTGCTGCTTAGTTTCTGCTTCTTTTTTAACGATTCCACTTAACTCAGCCTCTAACAAAGCTGGGTAACTTTCTTTTGCCTTCTCTTCATTCCTGCTAAATGCAGATTAGTCCAAACTCAAGAAGTAATTCCAGTTTGAGATTAATTGTGAGATATGAGTGAGGGTTGCAGTTGGTGACAGAATCTAATAAAAAAATAAATCAATTCGATTTAGACTTGAATGATATATTCTTACCAAGATTTATTTTTATAGACTTACCAGATGCTATCCCAGGCGGGATTTTGCCTAATGGAGGAAAAGAGATAATTTTCGATGGACAGACAATTACACCTTTACTTCCTCTAAACCCTATACTTTTAGATTATTTCACTGCCGAAGAATTGGTTAAATTGGTTCAATTTCAGCTTATAAATGATAGTGAAGAATCAAAAGTGCGGGTAGTTTTCGATTTGCTTGCTTCTGATTTACAATATGTAACTTTACCTCATAACTCTTGCTTTATTAAAGATTATGAAATCAAAGAAGAAAATGCTCTTCGTGAAGTACCTGTCTTAGAAGTATGGCCTAATTTCCGAGTAGAGGGGTGGAAAGAATATTATTTTTTCTACTGTGACAGTGAATTTGGAGAGGAGACTTTTCAAGTAAGTTTACCTGATATTCAAGAAGTTCATGTTTTCCAATATGGTTTGGGTTCTTATCAAATTGTTCGCTTAGAAGAATTTCCTTCACATATTATTTGTCAAGACAGTGCTAGAAACACTATTGGTTTGATTTTGCTCAAAACACCAGAAAAAATTCAGGCGACATGGACGTGGAAAATAGGAGTAAATTTTGGACAATCTTTCACTAATGTTTATGTTAATAGAAATAATATAGTTGAACCTTTACCATTACAACAGTTGCATCTGAAAGTTACAGATTCCGATGCTTGTAATCGACTACCTGTATTATTTGAATACTTTATCCCAGAAAGTTTTATTCCATCAGAAAAGCCTTTACCATTAGAGAATATTCTGACAACTAGAGGAAAAAGAGATGTCAGTCTGGAGAACTCTCGCCCAGTTTTAGATGCTCGATTTTATTTCCCTGATAAAGGTAAATTTAAGCTTGAAGAAGACTGGATAGAAACTAATGTAAATTTAGGTAATTTTACTTTAGCTAAACTATTTCTCCAGCACCTATCTTTGCATATAACTGCAATGGCAGCTAAAAGAGGTGTTGGTGAGATTCAATGGTGTCTTTCATATCCATCTAAAATTTCCTTGTTTGATAAGAGAAAATATCTAAAGATATGGCAAGATTTAATTCAGGATTTACAAAGAAAAACAGGAATTAAACATATTTGCCCAACTATTTCTGATTCAAGTAATTTTCGCTCTGAAAGTTTAGCTTTTGGTCAATATTTTGCAGATCGAGAAGACCATAATTTAATCTGTAGCACTTGTATTTGTATTGGTGACTTGAATTCAAATATCTCCGATATTTCTGTTTGGGAAAATAATCAAATTATTCATCAATGTTCATTAAAATTCTCAGAACAAGACTTGTTTTCTAATTTTTTAAAATTAAATCCTCAGTTCCTAGAACAAACACTAGAAGTTAAACAAACAGACTGGCGAGGATTAGAGCAAGAGAACTTTTATGCCAAACTAAATGTATTCATGCGTTGGGAAAGTGAAAAATGGCTGAAGAATAAAAGAGCATTTGTAGAGGAAGAAGCAGATTTTCAAGGACTTATAAGACTAATAGCAATTGGTACAGCAGGGTTGTATTATTATATCGGTATACTTTTAAAAGCTCTCCAGATACGAGGAAAACTTCAACGAAAAGAAATTACTCCTGTTTATGTAGGTGGAAGAGGCTCTAGATTATTACATTGGCTAGCAATTGAAGGTCAGTTTAACCGCAATTCAAAACTAAATTTATTACTCAGCCGAATGTTAAGTAAAGGTTCTGGTTTTCCTGATACTGAAGAAATAACAAGATTGAGTAAAAGACCAAAAGATGAAATTGCTTGCGGGTTAGTAGAAGATACTAGTAGACTTCAAGAATTGATGGAAAAAGATAAAAAGATATTAATTGCTGGAGAAAATTGTCAAGTAAATGGTAGCAAAATTAGCTGGGATTCATTATTTAAGTTAGAAAAAAATATCGAGTATTTTCAAATTGATAACCTAGAGCATCTGAAGATGTTTTATAAGGAGTTTAACCTTGCTTTAGGAGAATTAGAAATTGATGGACTTACCCCTTTACCAGGATACCAACCTGTGCAAGGGGCAGAAGCAAATCAAAGACTATGGCAGAATATCCACAAAGAATTGACTGGATTAATGCCCAATGCAAATAAAGATTTTAGTAACATCATGATGGAACCGCCATTTATTTTAGGTTTAAAGGCTTTGTTGAGAGTATTAACCAAAGAGTGGGTTGAAACATGATAAATTCCCACATAAATTAAAAAATCAGTAAGTTACCCTGGTAAATGAAAAAACGACGTACCACTACTACGTCTCTTTTAAGAAAACTAAATTCCCAATTCCTAATTCTTACCAAACACGCTACCAAGGGCGCGCGCCATATTTTGCGGTTGCATTGCATCCATTGCTGCTGTTGGTTCATAGCCGCAATGAACCATGCAATCGGCACATTTAGGATTACCACTGGCACGACCGTATTGACTCCAGTCAGTTTGCGCCAATAACTCTTTAAAGGTGTTGTAATAACCTTCATTCAACAGATAGCAAGGTTTTTGCCAACCGAGAACACTATAACTAGGACTACCCCAAGGTGTACATTCATAATCCTTTTCACCAATGAGAAAATCTAGGAATAAAGGATTGTGATTGAAGTTCCAGTTTTTTGTGCCAGCTTTATAAGGAGAAAGAATTTCTCGGAACAGGGCGCGTGTTTGTTCGCGTTGGAGAAAATGATCTTGGTCTGGGGCCCATTCATAGCTGTAACCAGGAGAAATCATCATTCCATCGGTATTCAGTGTGCCTATAAAGTCAAAAAACTCTTGCATTTCTTGGCGATCGCAACCTTCAAATATAGTAGTGTTAGTAGTTACTCGAAAGCCTCTGGCTTTAGCAGCACGAATGGTCTGCACAGCAACATCAAAAACACCTTTGCGATCAACACATTTATCGTGCCAATCTCGCATTCCATCGAGATGCACACTAAAAGTTAAATAAGGCGAAGGTTGAAATTTATCTAAGCTTTTTTCTAATAACAAACCATTGGTACACAAGTAAACATACTTCTTGCGTTCAACTAATCCCTGGACAATCTGAGCAATTTGGGGATGTAGTAGGGGTTCGCCGCCCGGAATTGAGACAACAGGTGCGCCGCACTCTTCCACGGCGGCAAAGCACTGTTCTGGGCTGAGGTTTTGCTTTAATATCTCTTTTGGATGCTGAATTTTACCACAACCATTACAAGCAAGATTACATCTAAAAAGCGGTTCTAGCATCAAGACTAAGGGAAAGCGTTTGCGTCCTAACAGACGCTGGGTAACGAGATACTTCCCGATATCCATAGCTTGTTGTAGATTAACTGCCATTTTCCAATCGCTCCTGTCTTGTATAGAAAAACACCCTAGTCAAAAAGGATTAACTTCATCCTTTAATTCACATACCCTTGATTCACAAACCAATCCACAGCATCCTTGAGCGCAGCTTGCACCGGAGACTGAGGTAAACCCAATTCTCGTACTGCCTTGGAAGCATCGTAATACATAAGTTGTTTCGCCATCCGCACACCATCCAAAGGCACTGAGGGGCTTTTTCCCAGTGGTGCAAGAATTTTTTCATCAATCCATGCCACATTGAGGGGCAACCAAGCAGGTACAGTCCGTTGGGGTGCTGCAAGATTTGTAATTTGGGCAAGTTGATCTAGTAATTGCTTTAAAGTGAGGTTTTGATGACCTAAAATATAGCGATCGCCTGATTTTCCCCTTTGCAAAGCTAGTAAATGTCCCCAAGCCACATCTCGTACATCAATAAAATTTAGACCAGTATTTAAGTATACTGGCATTTGTCGCCGCAAAAACCGCAGAATTATATCACCAGTGGGGGTAGGCTTAATATCTAACGAGCCAATGGGGCTACTGGGATTAACAATAACTACTTCTTGACCAGTAGCGGCGGCTTGCATGGCTGCTTGTTCAGCTAAATACTTAGATTTTTTGTAGTCACCAACCAATTTTTCTAGGGAACTTTGATGAGTTTCATCTACTACTTTACCAGATGAACCTACGCCGATAGCTGCCACAGAGCTGGTGTATACAGTGCGTTCAATTCCTGCTTTTTGGGCAGCTACTAGCACATTACGCGTACCCAACACGTTATGGCGATAGAGTAGTTCTTTGTCTGTTTGCCACAGAGAATAATAAGCTGCAACATGAAATAAGTATTGGCAACCTGCCATCTGTTGCCAGAGATTGGGGTCATTTAAGTCGCCCTGGGTAATTTCCACATCCAGACTACGTAAATTGTCTAAGTTACTACTAGGGCGTACCAGAGCTTTGACTGTGTATCTCTGTTGCAATAACAACCGTACCAAATGAGCGCCAATAAAACCTGTACCCCCGGTGACAAAAACCTTTTGAGATTGTGGATTTAGCAATTTGGAATTTCCTGTTTTGAATTTGGCATTGGGGACTGGGAAGTAGTGATGATAAATTAAGCCTGTATACTTTCTGTGATAGTCTGAACATTAAAAATAACTATTTTCACTGCTATAAATTATTAAAGATTAACTATAGACCCTATTTCTCCAATTATTGCTGCTTTAGGCGCTGGTGCGATCGCAACACACAAAAAAATAAATTTGGCTAAAGCCACTGGAGTATCTAGATGGCTGAAGAGAGTTCCAATTACAATTCAAAGTTTGAAAATGAAGTAAAAAGTGCTGTAGTTGGTGAAGGTAACGTTATCTACAACTACTTTTACTATAACGAAGAAGCAAAAGTAGAACCTGTTGATCTGGCGATCGCTACTGATGAATATCTTCCTTCTATGCCGTAGGCTTTACGGCTACGCTCAGGCTAAACTCAGCACAAGTACGCTCAGTGACCGGGGCAAGAGTGCAATTGATAAAATATTTATATACAAGTGAGGAAAAATTTTATGCAAGCTTATAAAGTCAACGCCACAATTAATGAATTAGGCCATTTGATTATCAACGAACCTTTAAATATTGCCCCTGGTGAAGTGGAAGTTATTATTTTGCAACCAATTCCATCTCAGGAAATCTCCACAGAAGCTTCTACTAAACCACAACCAGACAAACCAAAACGGAAATCTAAAATAAAAGCATTTGCAGGTTTATTTGAAAATGCTCCTCCTGTTTCACCTGATTTTGATGCAGATGCAGCCAGATGGGAAGCCCTAAAAAAGAAGCATAATCTGTGAAAATCTTGTTAGATACTAATGTCATTATTGATGATGCTCTTGAACGTGAACCTTTCCTAGCAGCCAGCGAACAAGTTTTGGTAATGGTTGAGGAAAGAACAATTGAAGGTTATATTTCTGCTTCAATTGTTAGTAATTTGTACTATATTATCCGTCGCTCAAGGAATCGAGAGTGGGCTGCTAGTTATTTAAAACAGTTAGTCACTTTCTGCCGTATTGCTACTGTAGACAGCCATACAATCAACATGGCGTTAAACGTAAATTTTAAAGATTTTGAAGATGCTATTCAATACAGCACTGCGGTAATTAATCGTTTGGATGCAATTATTACTCGCAATTCTGGAGATTTTCCTGTAGCTAGTCCCCGGATTCTTACGCCTGAACAACTAATTCAAGAATTGACAAATACACCATGAGTTATCAGTTATCAGTTAAATCCTAGTTCCTTTAAATCAGGACTTACACAAAAATAACGTAACTTCGTCATTACGAGCAATAGCGAAGTAATCTACCCTAACGCTAGGATTGCTTCCCTACACTCCGTTCCGGTCGCAATGACAATATCGGTATTGCATAAGTTCTATAAATTTGAGATTTCTTGAAGAAATTGGGGATACAAATATAGGCAATATACGATCGCATTTTCGCATAACTTCAAGAGCGATCGCATCACAGTAAAATGTGCGCCATCATTGATAAATATAGGCAATTTCAAATAGGAGAAGACCTAATGCAATCAGCGATCGCGTTTTGGGGAAAGGTGCGATTGCTATACTGAGAACAACTTTGAGAAAGGGCGATCGCCATCATGACGACACGCGAACTCTTATGCCAGGAACTAGCAAACACGTCTGATGAACTCTTGCTGCCAGTGCTGCAATTTTTGCAATTCCTCAAAGCGCATCCTATTCAATCTGCTGATCTTGAACTTGAAACCCTGGAAACCATTATCAGTCTTTGGCAGGGATTAGCGGAGTCTGATCGTGGTGAAGGACTTCCTGCAACCCAAGCGTTAGAAGAACTGCGTGACTTCTGCTTTTTCTGAAGTTGTTTCCGCTTTGTCTGAAGTAACTTCTGCTTTCCTTGATGTTGTTTCCGCTTTACCTGAAGTGACTTCTGCTTTCCTTGATGTTGTTTCCGCTTTGTCTGAAGTAACTTCTGCTTTCCTTGATGTTGTTTCCGCTTTACCTGAAGTGACTTCTGCTTTCCTTGATGTTGTTTCCGCTTTACCTGAAGTAACTTCTGCTTTGCCTGAAGTTGTTTCCGCTTTCCCTTTTAAGTGTTTTGCGTAGTCTGTAGCAGCTTCTACTTGACGTTAAGTAGTTAATTTTTAGATTTTTTG
The DNA here is from genome assembly GCF_029953635.1 of Halotia branconii CENA392. Taxonomy (NCBI): domain Bacteria; kingdom Bacillati; phylum Cyanobacteriota; class Cyanophyceae; order Nostocales; family Nodulariaceae; genus Halotia; species Halotia branconii. The sequence continues at coordinate 3,282,617 of NZ_CP124543.1, forward strand.
AGGACTTACGCAACAATTACAATTTTACGTCTTAGTGCGTAAGTCCTAATAAATTCAGGTAAGCTGTTATGCATCTAAAATTGCACATCTTTTTGTACGGACTGTTGACTGTTGACCGTTAACAATCAGCAATCAACAAACCTCACGAGTAATTGTGTAATTTAAAGGCGTAATAGCTTAGCCTGTAGACTGGATAGTGCCGACACTGCCAGAGTCTAAGTTTTATGTGACGAAAACCAATCATCTAAAATGGCGTAGACTACTGGCACAACAATTAAGCTGAGGATAGTTGAACTTATCAAGCCACCAGCGATCGCAATTGCCATAGGCGATCGCAATTCTGCACCAGCACCAAAGCCTAAAGCCAGTGGTAACATTCCCAAAATCGTGGAAGCAGTGGTCATCATAATTGGTCGCAGACGTACTGGCCCAGCTTGAAGAATTGCGTCTTGTTTACTTAAACCAGTTTTACGAAGCTGGTTAATGTAATCTACTAATAAAATGGCATTTTTGTTGGCTAATCCCAATAAAAACACAAAGCCGATCAATGAGATCATGCCAAAGTCGCTTTTAGTAAAGAGTAATGCCAGCATCGCCCCGACAATTGCCAAAGGAAGAGAGACACCAATTACCACTGGGTCTACCCAGCTTCTAAATAGTAAAATTAGTACTAAGATGATGCACAGTGCCGATAAAATCAGGGTAGTACCAAAGCTGCTAAATACTTCGCTTTGACGGGCAGAATCTGCTCCCAAATCAATAGAGACATTTGCAGGTAACACCGCCTCAGCTTCAGCAACGACTTGATCTGTAGCATCACCCAAGGATAAATCTTTGCCGAGGTTAGCGCTGACATAAGCTACTCGTTGATTGTTAAGACGTTCAATCTGAAAAACCTGACCCTGTTGATTGGCTTCACCTGTGACTGTAACATCAGCAAATCCTGGTCTTTTCTCAATTCTTTCTTTAATAGCTTTGGCAGCTTGATTGAGTGCTTGTAGATTATTACCCCGTAAGGCTATCTGGAGTGGTTTTTGACCGCCGGTATCCACAAATTGAATATCTTCGACACTGGTAGTTACTCCAGGTAAAACAGGCAAAGTAGAGCGAAATTGATCTTGTAGTTCCGCAGTTGAGATATTGTGGTCATCCTTGAGCTTGACATATAACGTGCCTTTATTTGGCTCACCCTCACGCGAACCAACAGTAGTAAACACCGTTGCCACTGCTGGAGATTTTCTGACTACTGCTTCTAGTTTTTTAGCAACTTCCAAAGAATCATTTAGAGGATTGAAAGTTGGCAGTTGAGAGTTGGGATTTTCTCGCTGTACCCCAACCCCCCCAGGTATACTCGGCAAAGGAACCGTATAAGTAATATTAAACTCGCCCCGATCTAATTTAGGAATAAATCCTTTGGGAATCAAAGGAACTATTGCCATACCTGCGATAAAGCTAAGTATGGCCAATCCAATCACTATTTTGCGGTGGTTTAAAGACCAGTGCAGTAAGTTTCGGTAAATTTGAGTAAAAGCTGTCCATTTAGTCCCTTCTCGCCTTACAGAACTGGATGCGACAGGTTTCAACCAGTAAATAGCCAGTACTGGGGATAAAGTTCGAGCAACCAAAGTTGAAGCAATCATCGCTGCGGAAACCGTGATCCCGAAAGGCTTAAAGAATTGCCCAACTACACCACCCATCAAACCAATCGGTAAAAAAACCGCTACTGCTGTCGCAGTGGTAGCAATGACTGTTAACCCAATTTCAGCTGTAGCTGAAAAGGCGGCTTGACGAGGACTTTCTCCATCTTCAATGTGTCGCATGATGTTTTCTACATCAATGATCGCATCGTCAATCACACTACCAATTACCAAGGCTAAAGCTAGTAACGTAATCGTTTCTAGGTTAAAGCCAAAAATTGCCATGACAATAAACGTTGCCAACAAAGACGTAGGAATCGCCAAAGCAGAGATCAAAGTTGCTCGCCAGTTCCATAGAAAAGGAAAAATTACCACGATTGATAACAAGACGGCTTCCATCAGCGCATCTATTGTTGACTGGGTGGCGTGGCGGATATATTCTGCCTGGGTAGCAGCTAAGGTGAGTTTGACATCCTTGAGGTTAGTACGTAACTTTTGGACTGCTGTTTCTACTTGACTCACCACTTCTAAAGTGTTGGCGCTACCACGTTTAATTACCTGAAATGCCAAAGCTTCTTGACCATTAAACCGCACTAATGTTGCCCCTCCTCCAGGCAGGGCAGTTGCGTTTGTATTTGCTGATTTTAAAGTAGGATCGCCTAACAGTGAGACTTTGAGAACTCCTGGCAATTTGGCGATCGCTGGCACAATTTGGTTTTTTGCTAGCTGACTCAGTGCTGTTAAACTCTGATTAGGACTCTCAATGGCATAGCTAATTGCAGCTGACTCGTTCAAGTTTAGGGGAATAATTTTGTAATTTGCTTTCTCAGGTAAGGTCAACTGTTTCAGTGCAGTTTCGACACTGCGAGTCGATGTTTCTAAATTCGTGCCAACAGCAAAAGATAAACTAACGGCAGTTTGACTAGGATAAGTGGAAGAACGGATATTTTCTAGTCCTTCCAAAGAGCGAAGGCGCTCCTCAAGAGGTTGGGTAAGTTTGGCTTCTGTATCCAGGGCAGTAGTTAAAGGTGCTGTAGCATTCACCACCACCACAGGAAAAGTAATATCTGGAAACAAAGCGTATTTGAGGGAACTGAAAGCCAAAACTCCAGCTACCGTTACAGCAATCCAAAAACTTACCGTCAACCACGAAAAGTCAATTGCCAACTTGGAAATATTGAAGCGTTCTCGTGCGGATTTTGAGCTATTAAGCTTTACCATCTTAGAAAATCATCGTGCGATTAACACAATTAGTTGTCATGCTACAATAATTACCTGAAGTTTGCGAATACTATTTCTTTTAGGACTTACGCAATAACTCTTTGAAAGTCCTATTTCTCAGTGTTCTCAGCGTCCTCTGCGGTTAGATTTTCCCTTGCCTGTGCGTAAGTCCTATATTTGCTAAGTTGTCTTCTTAAAAAAGCATATAAGATATTTAGCCTGAATAATCATAATACATTCGTACCGCTGGGGTTCAGCGACGTTATCTACAAAACCGGACGTGAGCGATCGCCTAATGCTAAAAAGACGTATGCCAAAGATTTACAGTACTCTGTAAAACAGATGTAGAGGTAAGATTATGACTCAATCCTTGCCCAAATTACTCACATTCAATGAATTTAGCGAATGGTATCCCAACGATGGTAAACGCTATGAATTGCATCAGGGAGTAATTTTTGAAATGCCACCCCCAACCGGAGCGCATGAAAAAGTTGTAGGCTTTATAGCCCGAAAGCTAACTGTTGAGTTTGATCGCTTGAACCTTCCCTACACTATTCCCAAAACCGCATTAGTCAAAACTCCTGCTGCCGAATCCACTTATTTGCCTGATGTGTTGCTGCTAAATCTTGATAATCTCAACAAGGAACCGCTTTTTCAAAAACAGTCAATAGTCAGCCAAGCAGCATCAGTTCCCATAGTTATTGAAGTTGTTTCAACTAACTGGCGAGATGATTACTACAATAAATTTAGAGATTATGAAGAAATGGGTATTCCTGAATATTGGATTGTCGATTATGCTGCGTTAGGTGCAAGAAAGTTCATCGGCAATCCCAAACAATCTACAATTTTTGTATGTGAACTGGTTGATGATGAATATCAAATGACATCGTTTCAAGGCAACACAGCGATTTCATCACCTACTTTTCCCAAATTAAATTTAACCGCACAGCAGATTTTTGATGCGGCTAACTAACACACATTCTGCGATAACTCATTATATCTTCGTAAGCTTTATGCTAGTTAAGAGAATAACAACTAGATAGCTTGCAGTATAAAAACGATGAAAGAAATAACACGCCGCCAATTTATCGCCACTGCCACTTTGGCGACGGGTTTTGCTCTGGCAGTGCAACCCATTTCTGCCCAAGTTATTACTACTGATGAGAAGGGACTGGTAGCTGGTGCAGTGAAAATTCCCGTTAAAGATGGCGAAATTCCAGCATATAGAGCAATGCCTGCTAAGGGTAAAAATTTTCCGACTATCTTAGTAATTCACGAAATATTTGGTGTACACGAACACATGCAGGATGTTTGCCGTCGTTTTGCTAAGTTGGGGTACTTGGCGATCGCTCCAGAATTATTTGTGCGTCAAGGTGATGTCTCGAAATTAAGTAGTATAGATGAAATTCGCCCCGTAGTAGCTAAAGTTCCAGATACCCAAGTCATGTCTGATCTCGATGCCACAGTAGATTGGGCTATGAAGTCATCAAAGGGTAATACCAATAAATTGGGAATTACGGGTTTTTGCTGGGGTGGTCGTATTACTTGGTTGTATGCGGCACATAATCCTAAGGTGAATGCAGGCGTTGCATGGTATGGGCGATTGGTGGGCGATGACACTGAATTAACGCCCAAGCATCCTGTAGATATTGCGGCTAATTTGAAAGTCCCTATTCTCGGACTCTACGGAGGTAAAGATACAGGCATCCCTCTTGATACAGTAGAACAGATGCGCGAGGCTCTCAAGTCTAGCAATAGCAAATCTAAAATCATTGTCTACCCTAATGCATCCCACGCCTTTTTTGCCGATTATCGTCCCTCCTACCGCGAGGAAGCAGCTAAAGATGGATGGCAACGTTTAAAAGCATGGTTTAATCAGCATGGCCTGTGAAAAGGCAGGGAGCAGGGGATGAAGAGGCAAGGGAGCAGGGAGCAGGGGAGAAAATACAATTAGTAGTTGCTTTGTCCCTCTTAAATTACGAATTACAAATTACGTAGCTTGCTTCTCGCCAAAGGCGAGTATTACGAATTATTCAATGTCTGATTTCCTCCCCATTAACAGGATTTTAGTACCGCAGGGAGCCGAGTACAAAGCTGTGTGTCGTGGCTTGAGCCGAGTTTCTGGCACTACTCCAACTGTGATGCCGATACCAGTTGGTATCAAACCTTTAACTCAATACCTGCAACAATTACCAGAGGATAAAAACTCCTGGAACCAACCACAATCGCAAGTGCTGGTTATGGGTATATGTGGCAGCTTAAGCCAGCGTCACAGTGTTGGTGACATTGTGCTGTATCAGGATTGTGTTTATCAAGGGAAACTACAAGAGTGCGATCGCACTTTCACTGCACAGTTGCAATCTGCTTTACCAGATAAAGTATCTCTAGTCAAATCATTAACAAGCGATCGCGTAGTTTGGTCTGCTGCCCAAAAATGCCATCTTGGTAAAACATCAAAGGCTGATGTTGTTGATATGGAAGGATTTGCTGCTTTAGAGTTTTTTAAGAATACCCAGGTAGCAGTGGCAATGTTGCGAGTAGTTAGTGACGACTGTCACCATGATATTCCTGACCTGACATCAGCAATCAATTCTGATGGCTCTCTTAATCCTTTACTCTTAGCAATTAAATTACTTAAACAACCTCTGGCTGCTACTAGATTAATTAAAGGTTCTTTAAAGGCACTCAAAGTTTTAGAACAAGTAACAATATCGCTATTTTCTAGCTAGCTGAATTAACAGCAATTTGGAATTAAGTAAGTTGGTACAAATATTTATAATTAGGTATGTGCGCCAGAGGATAAATGATGGCTACAACTCCTAAAAAAATGATTTCGGTCTTACCTCTAGAAAATGGCGATCGCTTATCTCGATGTGAATTTGAGCGTCGCTATCAGGCAATGCCGCATTTAAGAAAAGCTGAACTGGTTGAAGGAGTTGTGTATATTATGGCATCGCCACTGAGAATTAAAAGTCATGGCGAACCACATGGAGACTTGATCGGATGGTTGTGGAATTATAAAACGGCAACGCCTGGTGTTATTTTGGGGATTGAACCCACAGTGCGTTTAGATCCAGATAACGAACCCCAGCCTGATGCAGTACTATTCATTCCGGGTAGACAGGCATTGATTAGTGAAGATGATTACATCGAAGGCGCACCTGAATTAGTGATAGAAGTGGCAGCAAGCAGTGCAGCAATCGATTTACATGATAAGAAACGCACCTATCGACGCAATGGAGTGCAGGAATATATTGTCTGGCGAACATTAGATAATCAGTTAGATTGGTTTAGGCTGCAAGCGGATGAGTATGTTGCGCTATCAACAGATGAGCAGGGAATTATTCGCTCTCAGGTATTTCCGGGGTTATGGTTGGCAGTAACCGCCTTATTGTTAGGAGAAATGGCAACGGTGTTATCAGTGTTACAGACAGGTTTAGCTACCACTGAACATCAAGAATTTATGCAAAAGTTGAAGGAGGAATAAGTTCAAGCGATCGCGCTACATCATCAGTGCAGTATTTTTGGAATGGGTTATAGGTTATACTTGCAATTCAAATCCAGGTAATACATCTTCTCCAGAAATAATTGCTGGCATTTGCATAACTTCTACAGCTTTTGCAAGTCGGTAAATTTCCACTTGGTGATCTTGAGGATTAATTAGCCAACCCAAACGTAGCCCATTTTGGATGTATTCATTCATTTTCGCTTGAATAGGTGCAAGGCGATCTGTCTGAGAACGTAATTCAATTACAAAATCGGGTACAAGTGGCGGAAACTTTTGTCGCTGTTCTGGTGTTAAAGCTTCCCATCTTTCCAACTTTACCCAAGCTGCATCAGGGGAACGTTTTGCATTATTTGGAAGTATGAAGATAGTTGAAGAACTAAAAACTTTGCCTAATTTAGCTTGACGATTCCAATTATTCAAGTCTGTAATTAGATCTGCTTCTTGGTTTCCGCTTTCTCCTCCTACTGGTGGCATAATTATTAATTCTCCCGTTGCATTCATTTCTAGGTTTAAATCGCTATTGGCAATACACAATTGATAGAATTGCTCATCAGTTAAATGAGCGATCGGTTCTAGATTAAGTACAACAGTATTCATTGAACCTTTCCTCGTGCCTTTGTTGCTAACACTCAGTTACCTTTAGTTAAAAGTTTAGCAGGAGTAAATTAACCTGAGTTCGACCGGATATCGCCTATTCAAAGGCAGAGATATTGGGAGCATCCCACTTTTTTGAATGTCATTGCGAGCGAAGCGAAGCAATCGCAAAATCCTCCAACTAAGAGCGAGTCGATGCGATTGCTTCGTCGTTCCTCCTCGCAATGACAGTTATTATCTCATTGGAAAATAAAAACTGGGATGCACCCGAGATATTTGATCTACAGTTAAATCAATATCAGACTATCTATTATTGAAGTTAGACAAGTCAGATATTTTTCACAGTACAAATTAGTTTACACAGGTGGTAAAAAATGGGTCGCATCAATCCTTACACGCTACAAATGCAAATTACCCGAATGTTTGAACAGGGGCAATCATTCTTTGCTACTACCAAAGTGCAGGAATGGTTGAAAGAACGCAATCATGATCCGTCAGATTATGACATTATTTTTCATCAAAAACCTGCTCCTCCTGGTTCCAAAGAAGTGATGGTAATAGAAATTGAATTGAATCGCAAAGATGGACAGCCTGTAGATCCCTGGCTACAAGAACAAGCAAATCTTCATGCCTAATTAATCAAGATGCTTTCTCAACATTCTCTAAAATCACCCAGTTAGGTGAACCAACTGGCTGATGTATAGTCTGTGCGTCAATTTGTAATCTGAAGATTAACAAACAAGACTAAAATATTAGAGATGCAAACAATGGCAGTAAATCAAGCTTGCGGTGGCTTTGGTAAACGTCTATTTGCTTGGATGATGGCTCAAGGTAGTAGTACCTATGAACAGGCGGTAAGCGATCGCAAGCGCGCACTTTTTGCCGATCTCCACGGTAAAGTGTTAGAAATTGGCCCAGGAACTGGTCCCAACCTATCCTACTATCCAAAAGATATTGACTGGATAGGAATTGAGCCAAACCCATATATGCATTCCTATCTGCAACAAGAAGCTAAAAAACTGGGTTTTAATATTGCTCTTTGTAGTGGGACTGCGGAATGGATAGATGCTGAAGATAACAGTATAGATGCTGTGGTTAGTACATTAGTGTTATGTTCTGTACCTCAGTTAGACGATACACTACAGGCAATTTTAAGAGTTCTCAAACCTGGTGGACGCTTCTTGTTTATTGAACACGTTGCCTCACCTCGTGGTACTTTATTGCGAAAAATCCAAACTACAGTTCGCCCAATTTGGCAGGTTCTAGGCGATGGCTGTCATCCTGATCGAGAAACTTGGTTAGCATTGGAAAAAGCGGGATTTGCCAGCGTAAATTATGAACATTTTGATGCACCATTCCCGATTGTTAGCCCTCATATTATAGGGGTTGCCACAAAGTAAGGTTTTTTCATCTCTCGATTACTGATATTCCACTTTGTTGTTAAGACAGGATTGCTAAAAGCGCCCCGCTTTGCTAACGCTATGACAACTTTTCGCTGTGCTTTTGCGGTTTATATTATCTTGGTCTACCCAACGTAGTAATATATAGAACAGCTTCATCAGCAGGAATACCCAAAACTTCATTTACTTGATCATCAAAGAAGCCACCAATACCGCTAACACCTAAATTAAGGCTAATTGCAGCTAAATTTAGGCGTTGTCCCAAATGCCCGGCATCTAGATGTAAATAACGGTAAACGCGATCGCCATACTGGGAAATGGCAGATTTAAGATCGGCTGTATGAAAAAGTACAGCTCCTGCATCACGCCCTAAATCTTGTCCTAAGCAAAGAAAGTGTAACTGTCTGCGGAAGTTTTTAAACCGAATTTGCCGTAATTCTTGAGCTTTGGGTGCGTAATAATAACAACCTGTTTCTAGTCCTTTAACTCCACAGACGGCAATAAATGTTTCAATTAAATTGAGATCGCAGTAGTCTGGAGAACTATCTAAACTTTGGTCGATATAATTTTTCGGTTGATAGGTAAAGTCAAGTAAGGCTTTGAGTTCATCGAAGGTTAAATCATCACCGCTATAGGCACGGGTAGAGCGTCGCTTGTGCATGGTGATTTCCAAATCTAACAGATTTTCTCCCCAGAAAATAGGTGTTGTAGAAGTAGGAATTTTCAGACAAAAAGGAAAATTATATTTGTCTTCTAGAGACTTTTCTTGTTTCACCATTGGTAAATTCAGTTTGCCAGTTATACCCGGTTGAATTTGGGTATGCCGATGAAAATATTTCAGCAATTCGCCATCAGGAATTTGCGGGTAACTAGTTTCAGTCGCAGAGGGTAAAGCGGTACATCCTATTGGCAAATTTTGTTTGATATCTAATAAGTCTGCCAAGGGTAGAACTGCGATCGCTCCTTCTTGTTGCGGATCGATATACAATAAATCATTGACAGCTTCATCTATAAAACCACTAATCAAATGCGGGCGATAGTCAGTAATAGCAGCAGCTAACTCAATGTTGCCCAAAAGATGTCCCGTATCTAAAAAGATCCGGCGGTAAGCCCTATCTTCATAACGCCAAGCTGAACGATAAAAAACCCCAGTCACAATAATCGCTAATTGGGTACTTTCGAGGCTAGGATGCCAAAAACAAGCTTCTTGTAAAGCTTGCCAAACATCACTTTCCCAATAATGCATCAGTGAATGAGTCCGGCACTGGTAGTTATATAATCCAGGTGGTAATGACGGCGTGCCACGAGAAACTATATATACTTCAGCAGGATACAATCCACCTGCACTAGGGGCAGCTCGTAAATACACCGTACTACCCATAGAAGGCATTCTTGCTGTTAGTCCATAACTGCGAAATAGAAGTCGTGATAGTCTTTGCCACCATTGAGCATCTGGTTTATTCGCAAATGCTTCTGGGATTTCTTGCAGATAAGGTTTAAGATCAAGAGTAGAGCCAATTTTGTACTCTTTAAACGGTACTGGCTGCTTAGCCCAATCTAATTTTTGATTTTTAGAAGCAAGGGTTTCAGGGTTGTATTTAGTACGCTCATGGTAGTGTTGAGCAATGGATTCGTGTATTTCTGGCATAAAAATTTAAATACCCTTAAAGCGTTCTTTTTTTGATCTTGGCATTCATTAGCCTTATTATTTCGTGTGAATCAGTACAATTGTTTGACTCATAATGTAGTATTTGCTAATTCCCAATAAATGCTTGAGTAGGGAATAACGTGATTTTATAAGATGAACTCAAGGTTTAGGCGATCGCTTAATTTATTCAAAATAGTTTTTGTCAAAAATTACTTCTTTGTCTGGCTTACAGCTGCATCTTGACAAATCCTTACATACGAATCCGGCACGATTGGATTATTTGTGCAAATATAAAGAAAAGCTTAAGAATCTAAAAAACTTATGATCACTACCAAAATGATGAAACAAATATGGGCTGTCATAGAATCGACCCAAGTCAGTACCTTGCTTCAATTTGACGATGCTGCCTTAGTACAGTTGCTACTCCAGAAATTAGAAGGCAAAGACGGGTTTGATGCCCAAGCAGATTGTAACCTCAACAATTATATCGAATCTAAACTGCCCTTAATTCGTGACACCGCCGAAGGACGACTATCCTTTGGGCAAAGCAATCATCCTTAATGACAGTTGCCACAAGATTGCTCAGTGCCAAAAATCCTTTCAGAGTAGAACCAAATATAATGAATCACTGGCTAGTAATTGCCCTGGTAGCTTACCTTATTGGAGCGACGATTGAAGGGGTGACTACAGCTAGTCAGCTATCTCATTCAGCACCAGAGCTAACTAAAGGCACACAAGAGCAACCCTCAGACTCTCCTACTCCATCTAACTCTAGCTGGCAAGTTGTCGCCACCATCGCCTCAGTCAGTATCTGTGGAGCTTTCTTTTGGCCTTGTCGCCTCTTTCACCGTTCAATAAAAGAGAACATTTCATCTAAGGATTTATAGAAGATTCAAAGGCATTTCAGCGCGCCCATTGTTGTAAGATGTAATCATAAAAAGCCGCTTGATCTACTTTATCCATCGCGTAAATCTTTCGACCATTAGGCACAATTTTAGTCCGTCCCTGACTAATACCAGTAGTAATAATTTCCGTTTCCCATTCTTGTAGTTGATAAAAGTCTGGGTGTCCTAAATAAGCCGTCGCCAATACATCCCAGAAATAATAATCCTGGGGAATAACCAAGGCGTAACATTGTCCTGCTAAATCAGAGACAGGATAATGACGTTGTTTTGCCATCTTTTGCACCAATTCCGATGTAACTGGCACATTATTAGTTAAATCTAAAGGACACATAATAATTTTAATTTGGGTTTGCCATACCCGTGCCGCTGAAACTGCATCCCAATAAACATTCCATTCGGCGGAACCATCTTGTCCGGCTTCTAAACTTTTTTCTACATTACCAGAAACATTTAACGCTCCTCCCATCCAGACAATCTGATCAATCTTCGCTTCAATATCTGGTGCTTTGTCTAGGGCTACTGCTACTGTCGTCAACGGCCCAGTTACCATTAGTGTAACTGGTGACGATGTTTCACGTAAAACCCGAATCATGAAATCCTGCCCTGTTTCTGCAACCAGAGGCGTGTTAATAACTTCACTTTGATTGAGAATTGGTAGATGATCCACAATAAATGAATCGCGGCGATAGAGAGGCGGAAAAGGATTAATACCGCGTACAGTACTTTCGGCAACCGGGATATGAGAAAATCCCATCAAATCGATGATTTTACGTGTAGCACTGACAGCAGGCTGGATATAGCAATCGGCTGGAGTAACGACGACACCTAAAAGTTCTATATGATCCATCGTCAACAGCAGCATAGTTGCTAGATAATCATCTACACCACCATCATGATCCATTAATACGAGTTGTTTTGACATCACAAGGAAAATTAAAAGATGGATGAATTTATGCAGGCTGCAATTCAAGAAGCAAGACAAGGTAAAGAAGAAGGGGGAATACCCATTGGTTCTGTTCTTGTCAAGGATGGCAAAGTTCTCGGCAGAGGACACAACAAACGTGTGCAAGATAGTGATCCTGTTACCCATGCCGAAATTGATTGTCTCCGCAATGCTGGTAGAGTTGGTAGCTACAAAGGTACAACACTCTATTCAACTTTAATGCCATGTTATTTGTGCGCTGGGGCAGTAGTGCAATTTGGCATTAAAAAAGTCATTGCCGGAGAATCGAGAACTTTTCCTGGTGCTAAAGAATTTATGGTATCCCACGGCGTGGAAGTAATTGATCTTAATCTTGATGAATGCGAACAGATGATGAGTGAGTTTATTGAAACAAATTCTGAATTGTGGAATGAGGATATTGGTAAGTAATTATGGGCATGGAGCATGGGGCATGGGGCATGGGGCATAGGTTATTCTTATTTTCTCCCTCTAATCCTCACTTACCACTCCTCTTTCTTTGAGAAAGGCATCAAAAGTCCATCTATTAGGCAAAGAAGTTTGTGCGCCTAGTTTTGTTGCAGCCAAAGCACCTGCTGCTGCACCCCAAATAACTGCTTGGCGTAAAGAAAGTCCTGCAAAAAGTGCTGCTGCTAAACCGCCATTAAAAGCGTCGCCGGCTGCAACGGTATCAACTGCATGAACTGAAAAGGCTGGTACAAAAAATGTTTCTTCAGCAGTGGCACAAACAACACCTTTTGCACCCAGTTTGACGATCGCACATTTCACACCTCGTTGCAATAAAACTGCTGCTGCTTTTGTAGCTGTTGCCTCACTGTCTACAGCAAAACCTACTAACTGGCCTGCTTCCACTTCATTGGGTGTAATGATATCTATTAAAGGGTAAAGTTCATCTGGTAAATCAGATGGTGCGGGTGCGGGGTCAAGAATTATGGTTATATTTGTATTTCGTGCAGCTTGGGCTGCTGCCATTACAGCAATAATAGGAATTTCTAGTTGTAAAAGTAGCGCTGTCGCTGTTGGTAATAAGTATGATAATCGCTCTATATCTTCCTGATTGATACATCCATTTGCACCAGGAATGACAACGATTTGATTTTCACCAGCATAATCTACAGTGATGATGGCAACTCCCGAACTAACGGTTTCATCTATGAAAATATTGTCAGTCTGCACACCAGAAATCTGTAAATCATGAATAAGTTCTGCACCAAAATTATGTGCGCCGACTCGGCCTACCATCTGAGTAGGAACTCCCAGTCGCGCTAATGCTACAGCTTGATTTGCACCTTTACCTCCCGATATTTTAAAAAAATCTTCTCCCAGTAAAGTTTCTCCTGGGGCTGGCAATCGGGGTGCTGTGGCTACTAAATCTATATTGATGCTGCCGAAAACTATAATGCTCATGATTTTGATTTTTGTTGAGCTTAAAATCATTAAGCCTAATATTACAGCAGTAAATAATTACAAGAGATCAATAAATCTCTCGTAATTTTATATTCTTAGCGAAGAATTTTTTTCTTATACTTCATTGCCAATAGAACCATCCCTGCTGTTGCAAATGCTATCGTGTTAGTAGGTTCTGGTACAGCAGAAACTTTAGCATTAATTTGTGCAGTTCCAGCAAACTCACCAATTAGATCAGGACGCTCAATAATACTAGCAAATTCTGGAGAGAATAGTAGTTGCACATTAGCAAGGGTTAAGTTTTTGCCATCAAAGTCTAAACTGCCTGGAGCGCTTAAATCAAATAAAACTGTGTTTAGAGAAACCGTATCTTCTAAAAAGAAACCACTAGCATTGTTAATAGCCCTTGTCGGAGCGAAACCAACAGAAAAGTTACCAACAGTCAACTCATTATTGAAGGTAATAGTACCAGTATGTTTGATTGTACCTGAAGGCTGAGAAAAACCGCCTACATCACTGAAGGTAAAGTTTGTGTCTGGAGCGATATTAAAGCCAAATGCAAAATCGTCAGGAATTGTTGTGGCTGTATTATTCATGTTTGTTATGTTTAGCCCCAGACTTCTCAGAATTTCTTCGTGGTCTTCAGCAATGCTGGTGACACCAGATTGTATCTGATAGTTTGCAGCATTTGCTTGTATGGGCGCAATTGATACAAAAGCTGCTGTCGTCAAACCAATAATTGCTCCAGCCTGATAAAAATGCATAAATACTCCTTATCTTTTGTAGTTAATAATATAAAAAACAGCAGTGTTTTTACTTAAAGATTTTATTTTGGTTTAGTAAAGATTTTATGTGAATTGAGTTTTGATATGAAGGTTGGATATAGTGTGAAAAATCAAAGCCTAATTGATGATTACAATAAACTTTTTTTATAGTTAATTTATTTAGTATCTGCTTCTTTTTTGGGAGTTTGTTACCAAACTCAGTTATTTTATGGTTTTAGTTATTAATAATTTAAGAAAAGCTTAAGAAAGCTCTGGCGATCGCTCATTTGCTTTTGATAACTGGACTAGGGACTAGTGCCGTGTGGGTTCAAAACTTACCATACAATCAATATTGCGGCATTGCTGAATCATGAAATGATTTCGTCCAATTCGGAACGAATTATCAATGGTTTCAAAAGCCGATTTATACATCTCGAATTAATGCAACGCCAAACATGCTTAATTAAATATAGGACTGCTAATTTGATTTTTGAAAAAAACTCAGTACATTCTTATTTTTTCTTCCCTGGTCCCTGCGATGCACTGATACCATTTCACGGAATATTTGAAACAGATGATTGGTCTTTAATCTTTCCCCCAGCCCCCTGCTGCCTATTTGTTTCAATTTTAAAGTGAAACGGTATGACTTGTACTGAGCGTAGCCGAAGTAGCTTGTCGAAGTGTTCCCTACCTCTACGAGTGATTCACTAAATCAAACCAGATTACTATAGTTTGACCCCACAAACATTTCATGTTTGCAGTGAAACTTGTTTCATGAGGACTGTCTTCTTGCACTAGAACAACTATTTATTTCTGAAGTTGTGATCATTGAGAATTTTTTGGGCAATCTAAAATATACAGTAAAATTCAGGAGTTAGAATACCTTACTGGAAGTTGCCCAGAGGGCATCTACAGAAGCAAAACAGGATTTAGATCTTAGACCTTTTAAGACCTAAATATGTACTCCACTAACTTGAAATCTGCTGTAGTTTTCTAATTTTTGTTATTGACTGGATTATTTAAGGTATGAAGCCTTTAATAAAATTTAACTCACGATTATTAAAGTTTACTAAAGAAAAGTATTCCTTACGCAACTTAGTAATTCGTTTTATTCTCGGTGGCACTACTTTAGTTGTTAGTATTTCTGCTTATTTTAGCTATCAAGCTGCTCGTAACTTGACCCTAGAAGACTTGAAAAAAAGTGCATTCTTAGAGGTTAAAAGAGGTGTCGATGAAATTGAGCAGTGGTTATATGTCCGTAAAGTAGAGGTGGAAACTCTTGCCAACACTTCCACTGTGCGTTCTTTAAATTGGTCTGTGGCAGAACCCTATTTAAAAAAGGAAGTTCAGAGGATAAATGAATTTTTCTTTTTTCAAATAGCTACTCTAGATGGTTCATTTTCCAATACTAAAGTTGGTCGGTCAAATAAAAATATTTTGGATCGAGACTACTTTCAAAAAGCATTGACAGGAAAGAGTAATATTTCCGATCCCTTCATCAGTCGTTCTACAGGCATTCCTTTAATTGCGATCGCTACCCCAATTTATGCTAATTCGTCCACCAATGGTTCACCTATTGGGGTTTTTCACGGTAGCGTTAAAGTCGATCACATTGCCAAGGTGATTAACTCCCTAGATTACGGCAAAAACAGCTATGCGTTCGCGCTCAATTCCCAAGGACAAGCAATTGTCCATCCTGACTCAGCCCTAATGTCAACTTTAGAAAAGCCTGCACCTAGCTTACTCAAAAGTGGCGATCGCAATTTGAATGCGATCGCCCAGGAGATGGTTAACAAACGACAGGGAATTGAGTTGCGGGAAATTGATGGTACTAAAAAGTACATAGCATATATGCCTTTAAAAGAAGCTAATTGGTCTGTAGCTTTGATCATTCCCCGCCAAAATATTGAATCTCGACTGCAATTCCTCGATCAAATTGCCTTAATTGTGGCAGGACTAACAGTCATGATGATTACTGTACTGTGGCGTGTGCAAGCATTTGAACAGAATGAACTGAAAAAATCTAAACAAGCGGCTGACACAGCAAACCATGCCAAGAGCGAATTTTTAGCCAACATGAGCCATGAACTACGCACACCGTTAAATGGCATTTTAGGTTGCGCCCAAATTTTACTGCGTTCTCAAACTTTACCAGAGCGAGAACAATATCATGTCAGCATCATTGAACAGTGTGGTACTCATCTGCTGACCTTAATTAACGACATTTTGGATCTGTCCAAAATCGAAGCGAAAAAACTAGAACCCCATCCTCTGGATACTCATTTTCCCTCTTTTATCCAGGGAATAGTGGAAATTTGCCGCATTCGCACAGAACAAAAGGGGATTGCGTTTGTTTATGAAGTCATAGGTGAGTTACCCACGGGAGTACATATAGATGCGAAAAGATTACGTCAGGTGTTGTTAAATTTATTGGGTAATGCTATTAAGTTTACCGATAAAGGTCAGGTAATTTTTAAAATAGAGGCGATCGCTTTACCTCTGATTCATGGGCAGACAGTGAAACACCGGATTCGCTATACCGTGGAAGATACTGGTGTTGGTATATCTCCAGTAGAATTGAGCAAGATTTTTTTGCCCTTTGAACAAGTGGGAGAAAAAAAGCGCCAGACCGAAGGCACAGGTTTGGGTCTAGCTATTACTCGGCAGTTAGTGCAGATGATGGGTAGTGGTGATATCTATGTTCAAAGCCAGATTGCTCAAGGAAGTAAGTTCTGGTTTGAGATAGATATGCCAGAAGCAAGTGAATGGGTGCAGTCGGCAATAACTGGATCGCAGGGACAAATTATTGGCTTTGAGGGTAGCCCCCGCAACATACTCATGGTAGATGATCGCTGGGAGAATCGTACAATCATTACTAATCTCCTGCAACCCCTGGGCTTTCATGTCACCGAAGCTATCAATGGTCAAGAGGGATTAGAAAAGGCGATCAATCTCAAGCCCGATTTGGTCATTACAGATCTAATTATGCCTGAAATGGATGGGTTTCAATTAATCAAACACCTGCGTCAAACCCCAGATATTCAAGATGTCAAAATCATCGTTTCTTCGGCAAGTGTGTTTGAATCCGATCAATATCGCAGTTTGGAAGCAGGAGGTGATGACTTTTTGGCTAAACCTGTACAGGCTAATGAATTACTGCACCAATTAGAACACCATTTGGATCTAGTCTGGATTTACCAGCAGTCTCAGGTTGAACAGCAAAAAACCAGTGTCTCAACCACAGTAAGTAATCACCAATCAGATAAATTAATTCCTCCTACCCCCGAAGTGTTGCGAGAACTAGTTACCTTAGCCAGTAAAGGTAACTTCAATGCCATTCTTAAATGGTCAGATCAACTAGAAGAAGCGGACACGACCTTTGCTCCTTTTGCTAACCAACTGCGACAACTGGCAAGACAGTTTGATGAAGATTTAATCCTCAGTTTCTTAACTCAATATGAGGTTGAAGCCGTATGACAGCCAGCATACTAGACCGAAATAATATCATCACTAGCGATCGCGCTAGAGAAATTATCTTGGTAGTAGACGATAATCCTGCTAACTTACAAGTTTTATCAAGCTTTTTGGATGAGTCTAGCTTTGAGGTTTGGGCAGCTCGCAGCGGTGAAAAAGCTCTGCTGAGATTAGATAACGATCATTTGCCAGATTTGATTTTGCTGGATGTGATGATGCCAGGGATAGATGGGTTTGAAACCTGTCAACGTTTGAAAAGCGATCCGCGTGTTCAGGATATTCCGATTATTTTTATGACTGCCCTCTCCGAGACTACCGATAAAGTTAAAGGATTGCGTTTGGGAGCCGTAGATTACATTACTAAACCTTTTCAGTATGAAGAAGTATTGGTGCGGATTGAGCATCACCTGCAACTGAGAAATTTAACAAAAAACTTGATTGCCAAAAATGCAGAACTTCAAATGACTCAGACACAATTAATTCAAGCAGAAAAAGTGGCAACCTTGGGTCAGCTGGCTGCTGGGATTGCTCATGAAGTTAATAATCCACTTAATTTTATTGCTGGCAACCTAACTTTTGTGAAAAACTATGTGCAGGATATAGTAAATTTAATCAACCTTTATCAAAAACATCTCCCCAATCCACCGACTGAAATTCAAAACGCGATAAAAGTCACTGATTTGAACTATCTGCTAAGTGATTTATCCAGAATTATGCAATCTATGAAGCTTGGTACAGATCGCGTTACAGAAATTGTTTCATCTTTGAATAATTTCTCACGACACAGAGAAGCTGGTAAGAAACTGGCGAACCTTCATGAAGGTTTAGAAAGTACGCTACTCATTCTTGGACATCGACTCAAGCCAAATGCTTATTGCCCAGCAATTGAAATTGTCAAGGAATATGGTAATTTGCCTCCTGTCGAGTGCTATCCTGGTGAGCTAAATCAAGTCTTTATGAATTTGATTTGTAATGCAATTGATGCAATTGAAGAAAAACAAAAAAAACTAGCCTTCAGCGAAAGTTATCAACATCCTGGTGTAATTAAAATCAAAACTGAGGCAATTGGAGATCATGTAATTATTAAAATTGCAGACAACGGTTTAGGTCTCAATGAAGCAGACGAGACAAAAATATTTGATGCTTTTTACACTACTAAACCTATTGGTAAAGGCACAGGTTTAGGTTTATCTATTGTTTACCAAATTGTAGTTACTAATCATCATGGCAAGCTAACATATTATTCAAAATTTTATGAAGGTGTAGAATTTATCATTGAATTACCAATACAATAAAAGCTATAGTTACTATTAAATTGAGAGACTAAGATCCCCGACTTTTTAAATAAGTTGAGGATCTTATATTTACAAAGTTAGTTAGTTCAAAATTATTGGCAATCAATACCTCACGCACTTGTTCGCTTAACAAGGCCGCGAGTTCTGTTGCACCTGCTCGTGACAACTCATTTAGCGGTTCTCCAGTGTTAACAACTGCTGGATGAGAATAAATTTCCACTAAGTCTGTCTGAATCTGGGGTATAAGACCAATTAAGTATTCCTCTGTGATTTTGCCAGTTTGCAACAACCCATAAACTTTATTGGCAAAACTAATACCTTGAGATGTCAGTAAATCTTCACCGTAACGCCGTAATCTACCAAACACCGCTGACCAGACTAACTTAGTTAATAATCCCTGGCGGTCAAGCTTCAGGTTCATTAACAACTCTTCAGAGGGCAGACGAATTACATGGATATCAAATTCTTGTGCTAACTCAACTAAAATACCCAAGATGACAGGATGAACATGGAGGTGTAAATGTCCATCTACGTGAGAAAGAGGTAGCCCAGAGTCGCAAAATTTTGATAACTGGGCGCGGATTTCTTGCCGCAATTCTTCACGGGCGGCGCGATGAAATTGATAGTGTAATCCAGCTTGAAGGGGGCTGTTGGAGAAATTACCCATAGAATCCACTAAGTGAGGAATCTGGGGGGGTGGCAAAACAGCTCGACCGCATACCAAAACAAGGTGTAGACCAACTGCCAAATTGGGATGATTACGTGCAAGAGCGATCGCCTCTTTTGCTGCGTCGCCTGTTACCATCAGGCTGGTACTAGTCAGTACACCTTGTTTATGGGCTTGAATAATTCCTTGATTAACGCTTTGAGAAAAGCCGAAATCATCACCATTGATAATAGCGAAACGATGAGTATGGGGCATGGTAAAGAGGAATTGGGGCAGAAGAGAAGTGCGGTCTTGGGGTCTCCCCAAGTGGAGCAACTTCGGGGTGCGGGGTGCAAGGGGGATAAAGAAGAGGAATTGGGACAGGGTGCGGGGTGCAAGGGTGAGTTTGAAACTACTTCGCACTTATTCATTCTGCTTAAAAATTTCTCCTTTTCTCCCTGCTCCCTGCCCCTCTGCTTTTTATTCTCCTGCCTTTAATTAGATTGAGCGTGTGCAGCAGCTTGGGTACGGCGTTCTTTGAGATAAGAGAAGAACTCCCCACCTTCACGCAAGCGGCGTACCATCATTTGTCGGTCTGTTAGCATCTCTCGCACAATGGGGATGATTGCTTGAGGACGAAAGTAAAATTTGCGGTACATTTGCTCAACAGCATCTTCAATCTCGGCACTAGAAAGAGTAGAATATTGCAGTGTTGAGGTTTGAATGCCAGAGTTAGCAACTAAAGATTGATTGGTAAACCAGCCGTTAGTTTTGGCTTGTTCATACAGTTCTGTACCTGGATAAGGGGCAGCAATGGAGACTTGAATTGTATGGGGGCTAAGTTCGCAAGCGAAGCGGATAGTCTGTTCTACGGTTTCTTTGGTTTCAATCGGCAAACCAATAATGAAAGTACCGTGGACTGTAATCCCAAGTTTGTGGCAGTTTTTCATAAACTCCCGCGCCACTTCTAGCTTGATGCCTTTTTTTATTCCATTGAGAATATCTTGATTTCCAGACTCAAAACCAACGAGTAATAACCGTAGTCCGTTGTCACGCAGTTGTTTGAGGGTATCGTAATCTAAGTTAGCACGGGCGTTACAACTCCAAGTGAGCTTTAGCCGTTTCATGTGTTCGCTAATTGCGATCGCTCGATGTTTATCAATGGTAAAAGTATCATCATCGAACATATATTCCCGTACTTTGTCACCAAAGATAACTTTGGCTTCTTCCATCTCCCGCCCCACGGCTTCGGGGCTTTTATGGCGATAAAGATGACCACCAATGGTCTGTGGCCAAAGACAAAAGGTACATTTCGCTGGACAGCCCCGCCCAGTATAAAAGGAAATATAAGGATGCAGCAAATAGCCAATGAAATATTTTTTAATATCTAAGTCACGTCCATAAACTGGCAAGACACTAGGCATAGCATCCCAGTCATGAATTAATGGACGCTCTTCATTATGGCGAATATCACAGTTATGGTCACGGTAGCTTAGACCTGCAATTTCTGACCAAGATTTACCTTCGGCTAGCTCCTTACAGGTATAGTCAAATTCATTACGACATACGAAGTCAATGACTGGATGATTTTTTAGGGTCTTTTCTGGTAAAACAGCTACATGCGCTCCTACAAAGCCTACTTGTACATCTGGATTTTGGGCTTTGATGGCTTCAGCACACTTGACATCATTAGCCAATGAAGGTGTGCTGGTGTGCATAATTACCAGTTCGTAATCTTTGGCGATTTTCAAGACATCTTCTATGGTCTGATTATGTGGTGGTGCATCCACAAGCTTGCTACCTGGAACAAGGGCAGCAGGTTGTGCTAACCACGTAGGATACCAAAAAGAAGTTATTTCGCGCTTCGCTTGGTATCGGGAACCAGCACCACCGTCAAATCCATCAAAGGAAGGAGGATTAAGGAATAAGGTTTTCTTCACTGATATCTCTCACTTTTTAGAACTTGGAAACACGGTGACAAAAAAACAAACAAATCTTGTTTGCTGTCCTTTTAAATTAACTAGCTTTGATGTTGATACTGACAAATTGCTGAATAAGTGCAATCACTTCGTTGCGGCTGAGTTTTTCTTTACCATTAGCTAAAGCATCGAGAGTACCACGAGCTAAGGTTAACGGAATTTGGCAAAAGTCTAAGGCCGGCCCAGCGGAAAGAGATTTGGTATAGGCATCTGCTAGTGCAAGATTGCGATTTGCATATTCATGCAAATTTGCTGCACTCCAACCTTGCGGAAAAAAGTTGACTCCACGCCCCATATCTTCATTGTGGTTACGCAGAATATTAACCGCTTGTAGTCCTCGACCAAACCCAATTGCCTGAGTACGGTTTGTTTGCGTTCCATCATGCCAAGTCCATAAATCAGAGAGTAATAAACCAACAGCACCTGCAACCCCAAAAGTGTAACGATCCAAGTCAGCTTCTGTATCAATTTTCCAGTTTATTTCTGCCCAGTAAGCCATGCGGTCTGCCATTGCGGCTGTAGCATCCCAAATTCGTGGTGCGATCGTTTCAGGTGCTAGTAGTGACCATTCTCTAACTCTCACGGTAACTTCTTCTAAAATATTTTCATAACCGTTAAAGCCTACGGAAAAAGCATCAACAGCGAAACCATCAACTCCTGCCTGTAATGTCAAGCTAATTGTTCGTAACAGTTCTGCCTTGGTGCGATTATCTAGTTCTGGATGGTCTTCAATTTCATCAATGGCACGCATACACAAGTATGCTGATGCGACTGCTTCTTGTAGTCCTGACGGTAATATACTAATGGGAATATAAAAAGTTCGACTAGTTTCTTTGAGGATTTGCAATGCATCACTACGTAAATCCATGTCTTAACTCCCCTCTTGATTCTGACACCACATGCAGTTTTCTGATAATACTGGATCTAGTTGTTACTAAACCTTAAAAACTATATATAGGCTAATATTCAGTCTAAAACTTGATAGTTATGAGTATCATAATTAACACAAACTTTAAGTTTTTCACAGTCAATCCTAGTATATAAGACTTAGGTTACTGAGGCTTGTGGTATATTGATTAACATAGTTATCATCAAGGTTTAATGTATAAATAAACAATTATGTTAATATCCGATTGATTATAAATACACATTTTTTGCTCACAAAAATCTAATTTATAGTAATCTGGTTTGATTTGGTGAATCACTTGTAGAGGCAAGGAACACTTCGGTTACTTCGACTGCGCCCTTTTCCTGTCAAACACACTGCGCGCTAAGCGTAGCTATGCCGTAGGCTTTATAGCTTGCTTCTGTGCGAGAGGCTTCGCCCTTCGGCTTGCTTCGACTGCGCCCTTCGGCTGCGCTCAGGCTAAACTCAGCAACCAACGCTCAGGCTAAACTCAGCACAAGTACGCTCAGTGCATCGCAGGAAAGAAAAAATAAGAATGTACTGAGTTTTTTCAAAAATCAAATAAGAGTCTTATATCTGAACACAATTGAACGTTCGGCGAAGCCTCAGTCAAGACGCTGACGTTCACCGAAGCTTCATCACTAATTCAACAGATGTAGCAATAATTTTCTGACAATATTTAAGATAGATTCTGCGGCAAACACTAGGTATAAAATATCAAAGTTTCTATCTTTCATGTTTTCTGTGGTCATGGGTACAATTATATTAGGGTTAACACTTTTATCCTTGATAATTTGGTTGGGATTACTATGTTTGTGGGGACAGTTTTGGCGAACAGACCAGCAATTAGAGATAGCAGAAACTCAACTACAATCTTTACCTACAGTTTGTGTAGTGATTCCTGCCCGTAACGAAGCTGATTTAATACCAACTACCATGCGATCGCTGCTACTTCAAGATTACCCTGGTATTGTCAATGTGTTTCTAGTAGACGATCGCAGTACAGACGGTACAGCCAATTTTGCCGAAGGAGTTGCCCACGCCCTCAATAAACCCCAGCAGTTACATATTATTTTTGGCGAATCTTTACCAACTAATTGGTCAGGTAAACTCTGGGCTATCGAGCAAGGCATTCAGCAAGCTAAAACATTATCACCAGACTATTTTTTACTTACCGATGCAGATATCAAACATGATGTTGGTAATCTTCGCCGATTAATCGCTAAAGCTGAACAAGAAGATTTAGACCTAGTTTCTGTAATGGTAAAACTCCGGTGTGAAGGCTCTTGGGAAAAATTTTTGATTCCAGCTTTTGTATTTTTCTTCCAAAAACTCTATCCCTTTCGCTGGGTGAATAACCCCAAAAATAAAACTGCGGCTGCGGCCGGAGGCTGCATTTTAATTCGCGCCACAGCCTTAGAACAAATTGGTGGTATTCAAGTCATCCGACAAACTTTAATCGATGATTGCGCTTTGGCAAAGGCGGTTAAAAAAACTCAGGGTCAAGGCCGTATCTGGCTCGGATTGAGTACTTTAACTTGCAGCTTACGTCCTTATCCTTCTCTAGCCACGATTTGGGATATGGTGGCTCGTACAGCCTATACGCAACTGAATTATTCACCCTTGCTGCTATTGGGAACTTTGATCGGAATGACTGTGATTTATTTAGTTCCACCTCTAGCTTTAATTTTAGGTGCATTAATCGGCAATTGGGCGATCGCCCTTACAGGTTTATTAACATGGTTGCTCATGACTTGGGCATATTTACCAACTATCCGCTTTTATAAATGTTCTTTTTGGTTAGCCTTGAGTTTACCTGCGATCGCTTTTCTTTATACTCTAATGACTTTAGATTCAGCTATCCGCCATTGGCAAGGTCGCGGCGGTGCTTGGAAAGGTCGAGTTTATTCTAATGCCCCTTTGGGGCGGGAACAGGGAATAGGGAACAGGGAATAGGGAACAGGGAACAGGGAACAGGGAACAGTGATGAAGAAATTAGCCCGCCCAGTAAGGGTGAACTGTTAACTGTCTTGTGGGTGGCTTAGTTTAATTGCGTTAGCGCAGCGTTAGCGAGTCCGCGAGCGTCATTGCGAATTGCGAATTGGTTTTATCTTTTCATTGGCGATCGCGACTAAATTCTCTGCTTGTTTATCCAAGGTGTATTAAAATTAAGTTAACTTTAATTAAGATTCTTGTCGGCATCATAGATTTACCATAATGCCTTTATGGCGATGCACGATCAGACTCAGATTCAACAAAATGGATTTATAAACATCCGTTGCACATCTAAAATCTGGTAAAACAGCGTTGGAGAATGGCTAGCCTAATCAAGGCAGTTGCAAACCAAAAGTTAATAACACCAGTGGTTACTAGAGATAGTTAATTGTAATGGTATCTAGAGGCAAATTAAAATGAAATTCTCCTGGAGAGTCCTATTACTGTGGACATTGCCAGCTTTGGTAATTGGCTTTTTCTTTTGGCAAGGAGCATTTGCTGGCGCTCCTGCGGAAATGGGTAAAAATGCAGCCAATACTCGTATGACTTATGGTCGCTTTTTAGAATACTTGGATGCCGATCGCGTCACTAGTGTAGATCTTTATGAAGGCGGCAGGACAGCAATTATCGAAGCTAATGATCAAGATATTGAAAATCGCGTCCAGCGGTGGCGGGTGGATCTGCCGATTAATTCTCCTGAGTTAATTACTAAGCTCAAGGAAAAAGGAATTAGTTTTGATGCCCATCCCATGCGAAATGATGGCGCTATTTGGGGACTGTTAGGCAATTTAATTTTCCCAATTTTATTGATAACTGGACTGTTCTTTTTGTTCCGTCGCTCCAGCAATATGCCCGGTGGCCCAGGTCAAGCGATGAACTTTGGCAAATCCAAAGCCCGCTTTCAAATGGAAGCCAAAACCGGAGTCAAATTTGATGACGTAGCAGGTATCGAAGAAGCTAAAGAAGAACTGCAAGAAGTCGTCACCTTCTTAAAACAGCCAGAAAGATTTACTGCTGTAGGTGCGCGCATTCCCAAAGGAGTGCTGTTAATAGGACCTCCAGGAACTGGTAAAACTTTACTCGCAAAAGCGATCGCTGGGGAAGCAGGTGTCCCATTCTTCAGCATTTCCGGCTCAGAATTTGTGGAAATGTTCGTTGGTGTGGGTGCATCCCGTGTCCGCGACTTGTTTAAGAAAGCCAAAGATAATGCTCCCTGTATCATCTTTATCGATGAAATAGACGCGGTAGGACGACAAAGGGGTGCTGGTATCGGTGGCGGTAACGATGAAAGAGAGCAAACCCTCAACCAGTTGCTTACAGAAATGGACGGCTTTGAAGGCAATACAGGCATTATTATTATTGCTGCTACTAACCGTCCCGACGTATTAGATTCAGCTTTATTACGTCCCGGACGTTTTGATCGACAAGTAAGTGTCGATGCACCCGATATTAAAGGACGTTTAGAAATCTTAAGCGTCCACGCACGCAATAAAAAACTAGATTCTAGCGTATCCTTAGATGCGATCGCTCGTCGCACTCCTGGTTTTACTGGTGCTGACTTAGCCAATTTACTCAATGAAGCGGCGATTCTCACCGCCAGAAGACGCAAAGAAGCAATCACCCTGCGCGAAATTGATGATGCTGTAGATCGTGTAGTTGCGGGGATGGAAGGTACTCCTTTGGTAGATAGTAAGAGCAAGCGCTTAATTGCCTACCACGAAATTGGACACGCTTTGGTTGGGACTTTGTTAAAAGACCATGACCAAGTACAAAAAGTTACCCTGATTCCCCGCGGACAGGCGCAGGGTTTGACTTGGTTTACTCCCGATGAAGAACAAGGCTTAATTTCCCGTTCTCAACTCAAAGCTAGAATTACAGGTGCTTTGGGTGGTCGCGCCGCTGAAGAAGTGATCTTTGGTGCTGCGGAAGTCACAACTGGTGCTGGTGGAGACTTACAGCAGCTATCAGGAATGGCACGGCAGATGGTGACTCGGTTTGGGATGTCTGACTTAGGGCCGCTGTCGCTAGAAAGCCAACAAGGAGAAGTATTCTTAGGTCGTGACTGGACAACCCGATCTGAATATTCAGAAGCGATCGCCTCTCGGATTGATGCCCAAGTCCGGGTAATCGTGGAAGATTGTTATGCAAACGCTAAGAAAATTATGCGTGACCATCGCACTGTCACTGATCGCTTAGTGGACTTGCTGATAGAGAAAGAAACTATTGACGGCGAAGAGTTCCGCCAGATTGTGGCTGAATACACTGAAGTACCTGAAAAGCCTCAGTACGCACCACAGATCTAATCAGGGAACAAGGAATAGGCTTGAAAATAGAAAGCTTTTGTTTTCAGTTCATGTTCTAAGTTACCTGACAATAGTTACATCAAATAACTTCAACGGGTATGGTCAATAAACCATACCCATTTTTATTGAAAGCGGTAAGAAACTTCGTCTCCATGCCCCATGCCCAAAACAACTACGAGTTCGTTAGGTAAAAATTTATTAGCAGATCACTCGTATTTTCCCTAAAATTGCTGTATCCTAGTTTTTCTTAGGTAATTTTTTCAACACTGAACCCCATAAAAGCTGTTTGCGGATCTTTCGGAAGATTCTTGAAAGACTTATTAGTCTCTCTCAGAATCAATGTTCAGGTTCTCATTTTTCAATGTTCAGTTTTCAAACCTTTAGTATAGATATGCAACTAATCAAAAAATCGGAAAGGCTTTTGTTAAAAAAAATAAAGTTAATGGAGGAAGCAGAAGAACAAACTCTTCCGGCGGACACTCCAGAGCTTTTAGAACCAATTTTTGAGAAACAGCCAGAACTAGAGCCAGAGAGTCAAGAACTCAAATATATTCCCACACGTGACAATCCTGAGGTTCAATCTGTAGGGAACTCAGGATGGCAGCCTTCGGAAATCTGGAAGGATATTCGATTGGATGGATTCTAATAAAATAGAGTGGCGAAACGCCAAAAACTCATTTTAACGTCCAGATCCCACAGTCTCTTTCTCAACTGGAAGTGAACGGAGTAACTCCCGAATTACATCGGTTGCTGCTCTTCCTGTAATTGCACAGTACTCTTCCAGTTTATTTCTTTCTTCTAATGTCAGATTTACGGTTAATCGTTTAACAGCCCATTTTTTATTCATGATTTACCTCAATTGCAAGATGTTAATCTTTAATCTGGTAGAGAAGAACTTGTCTGTGTTTGCAAGCCATTCTATTTAAGGTTTTAGATGGACTATACTTCAGTAGTTATTCTCTACACAATCAATAATCAACTAGCATCATATCAAACTCTATAGAGTTTGTGATAGATTTATACACCAAGGAATGAAGATTTCTTAACATTATGATTAATTAGATAAAGATTCTATATAGAGATGTTGCCCAAAATCCATTTAGAAAACAATATCTAAGTCTTTAATTAATAGTGTAACCTCAACAGATCAAGTGATTAATTGGGTGAAATAGGATATATGTGATCGCTGCTCCTGCATCTTGACTAAAATTTGCTTGTTAAGCCGTGAAAATTGGCAAATGAGGCTCAAAATTTACTTAGCTAAAATAAATGATCTGCGATCGCACAGTCAAGATAAATATATTTAGTTAGGATACTGTAACTTACTTCTGTGTTCCCTATTCTCTATTCCTCTCCCGACAACTAAATTGGTATAGTTATGATTTTTACGTCAAACGCGATTAAAATAAATACGCAACTCGCGCTTCGGTAGGAGTATCCAGCAGTGCAGCCGGATTTAATAGGTTTGGAAATTAGCAAGGGGGAACTAAGACGTTTGACTGGGTTTGATCCAGATGACGTTTTTCGACCTTCTATTATGGGAAACCGTGAGAAGCGATTAGGATTTTTAATTAATGAAATGTTGGTAGCGTTGGCGCTAACTCCTATTATTGTTGGCTTTATTTATGCCTTTATAATTTTGCCAATAATTGGCTCTTCCATTAAATTAGGAATAATTTTATTAATTTTAGTCCCTATTGCTGTAGTAGTTGGGCGGCTTATATGGCGGCGTTTGACTTGTCCTCAAGCACTGACAATACTTTTAGATGAAGTCGATAAATATCATGAAGTCGTCCAAGCTATAGATATTAATGACCAACTGGCAACCTCTGGCCACTCTCAAAGCAGTATCAGCGATCGCGATCAAGTCATTGCTGCTTTACAGTTGATTAGAGAAAATTTAGTCCTAGCTTTGAAAAGTGAGCGAATTTTGCGAGACAATAAAAAGCTAATTGCTAATAACCAAGAGTTATTCGTGAATAATTTAGCCAATTTGCAAGCTTTACAAGTTAGTAATCAGGCGGGCGAATATGCTCAACTTCTCAATCAATCGCTGCAAATTGCCCTTGATGTGCAAGCAGAAATCAGAAAATTGCAAAAAGATTAATTTTAACCACAAAAGCACTAAGACAAGGGCTGCCGTGTGGGCGAAGAGAAGTGCGGTAAGGCAGCGCGCGCGGTCTTGGGGGTTTCCCCCATGAGTGACTGCCGCACCCCTTGTGGGTCTTGGGCTTTGCCCCTTTGGGTACTCTTCGAGAACTCCTTCGGAGAACGGAAGTTTCAACTCGACGGGAAGCGGAGGCACTCCGTTGGTGAAGCAGCGCGGTCTTGGGGAGCCAGTCCGTTGCGGGGGTTCCCCCCGTTGAAGGAACTGGCGTGGTTTCCCCCATTAGCGACTGCTGAAAGGGTTTCCCGGCAGCCGCGGAAGTGCCGTCCAAGACTTGAACTTCCTCACCAAGTGGAGCAACTTCGGGGTTTCCCGACTTGTACGGACTGCCCGTACAAAGAAGGCTCTATATTGTATCTTGACAGGGCTATCTATTAAGTTAAATGACTAATAAACCAAAAATAATTGTTCTGGATGATGATCCTACAGGTTCTCAAACAGTCCACAGTTGCTTACTACTCATGCACTGGGATGTAGAGACTTTACGCACTGGGTTACGGGATGACTCACCGATTTTCTTTGTGCTGACTAATACCAGAGCTATGCCTCCAGAGTCGGCTGCATCTGTAACTAAGGAAGTTTGTCAGAATTTGAAATTGGCATTAGCTGCTGAAGAAATCAGCGATTTTCTGATTGTCAGCCGTTCTGATTCTACTTTACGGGGTCATTATCCCATTGAAACTGATGCGATCGCTCAAGAATTAGGGTCATTTGATGCTCATTTTCTTGTCCCGGCATTTTTTGAAGGTGGACGCATTACTCGCGACAGTGTACATTATTTGCTCATCAACAATGTACCGACTCCAGTTCATGAAACGGAATTTGCTAAAGATTCAGTCTTTGGCTACCATCACAGCTACTTACCCCAGTATGTAGAAGAAAAAACTAAAGGGCGGATTCAAGCAGAATCTGTCACTAGATTTTTACTTGCTGATATTCGTTGTGGTAGTCTAGAACGTTTATTGAAACTAACTGATAATCAGTGTGCTGTTGTGGATGGTGAAACTCAAGCGGATCTAAATTCCTTTGCATTAGACGTGCTAGCAGCAGCCAGTCAAGGTAAACGCTTTTTGTTTCGTAGTGCTGCCAGTATCTTAACGGCTTTAGCGGCTTTACCTCCCCAACCGATTGCCGCAGAAGATATGGCAGCTTATGTGCGCCAAGGTAAACCTGGTGCAGTGATTGTTGGTTCCCACGTTAAAAAGACAACTCAACAGTTAGAAGCACTGTTACAAGTAGAAGAAACTGTAGGAATTGAAGTTAATGTGGCTGAATTAGTTAATGAGACAAATCAATCTGCGAAGCTACTAAGCGATATATTGGAAAGTACTAAGGCAATACATAACGCTGGTAAAACACCAGTGATTTATACCAGTCGTCAGGAGCTGACTTTCAAGGACATCAAGACCAGATTGGATTTTGGAGTTAAGGTTTCAAGTTTGTTAATGGATATTGTGCAAGGTTTACCATCTGATATCGGATTTCTGATTAGTAAGGGTGGTATTACTTCCAACGATGTTTTAAGTACTGGTCTTGATCTGACATCAGCTCGGTTACTTGGGCAAATTTTACCTGGTTGTTCAATGGTGATTACAAACTCAGACCATCCCCAGTTTCCTGATTTGCCAGTTGTGCTATTTCCTGGTAACGTTGGCGACACTGATGCTTTGGTGATAGTTTACAAAAGATTAACTAAATATACTAAGTGAGGTTGTTTTTGCATGATGCAACTAATCTAATATTAATAACTACTCGGTGTATCCCTCGTCTTTTGGTTGGTGCTGCATGACTTCTGATTCTGCGATTCCTTATCTCAAGTCAAATTCTACACTTCCTGATGCAGAGTCTATCTCTCATCTTTCGGATGTGGAGGTCAACTCTACCGTTTCTGATGCAGATTCTATTATTCCGGATGCAGAGCTTAAGTCTGTCATCCGTTATTTGAAGGCAAATTCTATATCTGATGATGCAGAATCTAATTCTGCAACTCCAGATATAGATACTGTTTCTGCGGATACAGAGCCAAATCCGGGAATTTGGGATTTTAACTCCCCAACTTCAGTCATTCTTGAGAAGAAGGAAAAAAATAATATCCAAGTCCAGTTGAAAACTGAAGCGGAGCGATTATTAGTAATTTTGCCTACAGAACTTCAAGTACCTGCCTCAGAAGTGACTTGGTCTGATATTTGGCAACAATTGAAGTTGCGTTTAAAAGCAAGCGATCGCCTGCGTATACCCAATACAATAGTGCATCTGATCGCACAAGACCGCCTATTAGATAGTAGACAACTGCAAGACTTCGCTGAGGCCTTTAGTGAAGTGCAACTCCAACTTAAATGCGTTGCTACTAGTCGTCGTCAAACTGCGATCGCAGCTGTAACATCTGGTTATTCTGTAGAACAATTACAGCCGGAAACGTCTCTCAGTTCTCAATTACAAGCAGTTCCCCAACCCCAAGCAGAAACTCTCTATCTAGAAACCACAGTCCGATCTGGGACAGAAATCCGTCATGCAGGTACAGTAATTATCTTGGGAGATTTAAATCCAGGTGGCATCGTAGTTGCAGAAGGAGATATTCTAGTATGGGGTCGTCTACGCGGAATTGCTCATGCTGGTGCTGGAGGCAATCGTGAGTGTCTAATTATGGCTGTGCAAATGGAACCAACCCAATTGCGGATCGCAGATACCGTAGCTAGAGCACCAGAAAAATCACCGATGCAACTTTCTCCTGAGGTGGCACATATAACGCCCCAGGGAATCCGCATCGCTAAAGCTATTGATTTTTCTAGAAATCAATTAACCAGGATAAATCAAGCTATATGAGTGTTTATTTAGAAGATGAAAAATAAAGGATGAAATAAAACAAATATTCACGCCTTAGTGTCGTCAAAGAGTTCAGATATTTCTTTATATTTGATACGATACTTCATACTTTATACTTCAATTTACAGACTTCAATTTACTGTTCTATATTTCCTGAACCTAATCGAGCGCATTTATTATTATGACTCGCATTATTGTGATTACCTCCGGCAAAGGAGGCGTGGGTAAAACTACAGTTTCAGCTAATCTGGGCATGGCTTTAGCCAAAATAGGGCGACAAATTGCCTTAGTTGATGCGGATTTTGGGCTGAGAAATTTGGATTTGCTGCTCGGACTAGAAAACCGTATCGTCTATACTGCGGTAGAAGTTCTGTCTAGAGAGTGCCGTTTAGAACAAGCTTTAGTGAAAGATAAACGGCAACCCAACCTTGTACTCTTGCCAGCAGCGCAAAATCGCTCTAAAGATGCAATCACGCCCGAACAGATGAGATTATTGGTGAATGCGCTAGCCCAAAAATATCAGTATGTAATCGTTGATAGCCCTGCTGGTATTGAAAATGGCTTTAAAAATGCTACCGCCCCAGCTAAAGAAGCCTTAATTGTTACCACTCCTGAAATTTCTGCTGTGCGTGACGCTGACCGAGTAGTTGGTTTACTAGAAGCCCAAGGTATAAAACGTGTTCATTTAATAATTAACCGTATCAGACCCGCAATGGTGCGGGCAAATGATATGATGTCTGTGCAAGATGTTCAAGAACTTCTCGCAATCCCCTTAATTGGGGTAATCCCTGACGATGAGCGTGTTATTGTCTCTACTAATCGCGGTGAACCCTTGGTATTAGGAGAAACTCCCTCTTTGGCCGCTTTAGCTTTTGATAACATTGCTCGTAGATTGGAAGGAGAAACGGTTGAATTTTTGGATTTTGACTCATCCCCAGAAAACATTTTCGCGCGTTTGCGAAAGTTGTTATGGACAAAGATTGTTTAACTTATTTTCCAGTCTCCGCCCCAGACTTAATTGCTAATGATTGAACTTCTAGAACGACTTTTTTCTCGCAGTCCTGACGACAGTCGCACTCAAGTTAAACGTCGCCTACAATTGGTGATAGCCCATGATCGCGCTGCCTTAGAACCTCAGACCTTAGAAAAAATGCGGCAAGAAATTTTAGAAATAGTCTGCCGCTACGTGGAAATTGAGACGACTGGCTTAGAATTTTCTTTAGAAAGCAATCAAAGAACAACCGCTTTGATTGCTAATTTGCCTATTCGTCGAGTCAAAGATACTACACCTGAAATACCTGAATTAGAAAGAGAAAGCACTGACTAAGTAGCGTGTATTATTTCTTTAGTGTTTTCAAACTCGAAAAGTAGGTTGGAAAGCTGCTTCTGTCCAGGGGTTTTGCCCGTTGCAGAAAGTGGCGTTTAAACACAGCGCAACCCAATAAAACAATGCAAATGTTGGGTTTCCTTACGTCAACCCAACCTACTAGTGCGTCTAGTATAAGTTTTTGGGTTGAGTCATCAATCATCAATCATGATTGAATGTTGGTTTTTCAATCTGATGAACCCAACATTTTCAGCTTGCTGCGCTACTACACTAAGTCTAGAAAAATTATCAGTGTATATTGGCGGTTCAAAATTCTGAACAGAATTAATTTGTAGTAGACTTCGCAATTCCCCCTAGTTGTAACCCTGGTGGATAGCTACCTTCTTCTTTGATGCGCTTAATTTCTTCATCAGTGATTCGTAAGTTTAGCTTTTGTGCTAAACTTTGCACAATATCGCCACGATCAATTACACCAGCAACAGCCCCAGCAGGTGAAAGTACAGTGATGCGGGGTAACTGCTGATTTTCTAACTGATTGATTACCTCAGCTAAAGAAGTTGATTCAATCACAGTTGGTATTTCTGTTAGAGGATGCACAATACTTTGTAGAGTTTGAGTTTCCCATTCACTTCTCTCTACTAAACGCAAATCATCAATAGCAACCATACCCCGATAACGCCCATCAGAAGCAGCAAAATAAACCTCTGGGGCGGTGGTGTCTAATAAATAAGAATCGGCAAAAGAACGCAAAGTTTGATCAGCATCGACGACGCGAAACTCACGAGTCATCGCATCTGCGGCTATCACTTTCATTAAGGTTTCTTGTAAAGTAGTTACGCGATCATAGCTGTTAGCATTACGAACGCCAAACCAACCTAACAACGCAATCCACAAACCTAGCACTAATTCCCTAGTGAAGAAATCTACAGCAAATCCTAAAGCGATCGCACTGTAACCTAAAATTTGCCCCGCCCTTGCTGCCCAGTGTACCGCTTGGAAACGATTGCCTGTGACTTGCCATAGTGCTGCTTTTAGCACTTGCCCCCCATCTAAAGGTAAGCCGGGAATTAAGTTAAATAGCGCTAAAATCAAGTTGATTCTGGCTAAATCTCCAACCATCACACTGATAGGATTAATATCAGGAATGATAATAGTCGCCAGACTCAGTAAGAAAAATAGACCAATACTTACTAAAGGCCCTGCGATCGCTACTTGAAATGCTTTGCCTGGAGTTTTAGATTCTTCTTCTATCGCAGCAATACCGCCAAACAAAAATAGGGTAATTGAGTTAACTTTAATGCCCTGCGATCGCGCTGCCAAACTATGACCTAATTCGTGTAATAATACAGAACCAAATAATAGCAGCGCCATTACTATCCCAGCACTCCAGGCTGTAATATTCCCCCATTCTTGATAAGCTACACCAAAATTAAGAATTGCCAATCCTAAGATTACAAACCACAGAGGATCTAAAAACAGCGGTATACCAAATAAAGATCCGATTCGCCAATTTGTTTGCATTACTTATTATTGTCCTCAAACTAGTTATATTTTCACGTTCAATATTTCCAGCAGTTCCTATAGGACTCCTATTTGATTTTTGAACACGATTCAGTACATATCTATCCCTTCTTAACTGTTCCCTGTTTCCTGTTTCCTATTCCCTACCTACACAAATAAATTCACCGAATCAAACCGGATTACTATATTAATATTGTAAGTGTTAATTAATATCAGGACTTACGTAAAAACGGCTAAAAAGCTTAATTTATCGTAGACTCAAAGCGGCTTGCCGGAGGCTACCGCCAAGACACCAAGAACGCCAAGAATTGGTAGAACGTGCGTAAGTCCTGAATACAAGTAATTTTTGGGTAACACTATTATTGCGTGTACAGGCACTAGCACTTACCCAAACGGATTTACCAGCAAACATCATAAAATCAGCTTAATTACGAATTACGAATCTGTTCCATCCACTCAATACATTTGTGCATCTGTTGATGTACAACATCAGCACTAGCATGAAACCTCCGTCCATGACCCGGTAGTACCCATTCAAACGAGTAATCAGCCAATTTACGCATTGATTTAATCTGTTCTGTCCAGGAGTACCAACAAAAATCAGGGAATGCAGCCAGTTGATGCAAGTTTTTTGACCAAGCTAGATGATCGCCAGTAAACAGAAACTTATTTTTGTATAGTAAAACTGTGTGTCCTTTACTGTGACCGGGAACTGGAATAATTAACAAATCTGGACTCAGGACAAATACTTGCAAATTAGTCAGTTGTATTTCTACATTTTGAGTACTCGCAGAAATATCATCAGCGTGGAGGATGCGCTGACAGTGAAAATGTTCAGCAAACTTTTGATGATCTGCCACATCATCTCTGTGAGTGAGATACATATATCGAATCCCGCCCATTTCTTCTAGACGCTTAACCAAAGGTGGCGTAAACTTGGGGGAATCAACTAAAACATTTCCTTCAGGAATTTGAATTACATAGCTAGCAGCGCCGTAAGATTTTTCAGAATGGTAGCCACAGTGGTAAACATTTTCATCTATTAAAATCGGAAAACTTTGTTGAGCAACTTTGATATCTTGTGGCTTTTCAACTGTACCAATAGAACTAGTAGGACAAGCTAATAGAGCTTGGAGTGCTGCTAATCTTGCCGCCTCGTCTGTTGGCTGATGATGTACTGCCGACTGTTCACCAGCACGAGAAAACACTTCAGGAGTCATCCAGCGACAGGTATCACAGTCAATACAAGTGGTATCTACATAAAAATTGCCTTCGATATTTTCGGGGCGACGAAGATTTAAATGAGCCATACTAAACCTCTCTTTGCTTAGCTAGTTGCTAGGCAGGTGATAAACTCCCATAAGACCACGCTAGCAAAAGCAACTACCGACTATAGATACCCCTAGACATAAAAACGTCAAAATTTCATCTATTTAACTCACAATCACAATCTTTGGTGAAGGTACACAGATGTACGTTCCTAGGACATGAAAATGACTATAAAAATAAAAAATCGCCAAAAACCTGATAAATATTCTTTATCAGCCTAAATTTCTCCTAATAATATGAAACGCCGAGAGGTTTTTAATACTGCTGCGATCGCCACGGCAACTGCTGTTACACTAGCTTCCTGTAACCAAACTAGTAAATCCCCAACCGTACAAACAAGACTGCCGAATATTCGTTGGCGAATGGCAACCAGCTGGCCTAAATCTTTAGGTACTTTTATTGGTGCAGAAACCGTTGCCAAGCGTGTAGCCGAAATGACCGACGGACGTTTCCAGATTACTCCCTTTGCGGCTGGGGAGATAGTACCAGGATTGCAAGTTCTAGATGCCGTGCAAGCCGGGACTGTGGAATGCGGTCATACATCCAGTTACTATTACATCGGCAAAAGTCCGGCTTTAGCTTTCGCCACTGCTGTACCCTTCGGTTTAAACGCCCAACAACAGTATGCTTGGCTTTATCAAGGTGGTGGACTAGAAGCAATACACAAAATTTATACTAACTTCAACGTCATTAATTTTCCTGCTGGCAGCACTGGCGCACAAATGGGGGGATGGTTCAAACAAGAAATCAAATCTCTTTCCGACCTCAAAGGCTTGAAAATGCGGATTCCCGGATTGGGCGGAGAAGTCATGTCCCGTTTGGGAGTCAACGTGCAAGTATTACCAGGAGGCGAAGTTTACTTAGCACTGGATAGAGGTGCCATTGATGCAGCCGAGTGGGTAGGCCCTTATGATGACGAAAAACTCGGTTTACATAAAGCCGCCAAATTTTACTATTACCCCGGTTGGTGGGAACCAGGGCCAACTTTAGATGTATTAGTCAACCTCAACGCCTGGAAGCGTTTGCCCAAAGAATACCAAGAAATTTTAAAGACAGCGACAGTAGAAGCGAACATGAACATGCTCAACGAATACGATACCTTAAACGGGCAAGCACTAACGCGATTACTAGCAGGTGGTACTAAATTAGTTCCTTACAGCCCAGATATTCTGCAAGCAGCACAAAAACTCTCCTTTGAATTATTTGAAGAAAACGCCAGCAAAGACACAACTTTTAAACAAGTTTACGAACAGTGGAAACCCTTTCGCCAGCAAATTTTCACTTGGAACCGCATCAACGAACTGAGTTACGCCAATTTTGTGACAACAAAGTAGCGAATAAAACTCCTCATCCTCTCTGCGTCTCTGCGGGACGGCAGTCGCTACAACGGGGGGAACCCCCGCAACGCGCTGCCTCCTCTGCGTGAGATAAATCATCCTACAATTACGCAACACCACAAATCCCATTCTTAAAACTCCCTCAACTTCCCAGAGAAGGCAAAAAACTAACAATACCTGGAAAGACAATAATTAACACCACCACTAACAGTTGCAGCAAAATAAACGGTATCGCACCGCGATAAATATCTCCTGTTGTGACTTCTGGCGGCGTAACACCGCGCAGATAAAACAAGGCAAACCCAAACGGAGGCGTAAGAAAAGAAGTTTGTAAATTTGCTCCCAACACCACACCGTACCATACCAAATCGATACCTAA
Source organism: Halotia branconii CENA392 (assembly GCF_029953635.1). NCBI lineage: Bacteria > Bacillati > Cyanobacteriota > Cyanophyceae > Nostocales > Nodulariaceae > Halotia > Halotia branconii. The sequence continues at coordinate 3,320,144 of NZ_CP124543.1, forward strand.
CTGCTGGGCAACTGGCACAAATAACGGTACGACAATAAAAGCAATCTCGAAAAAGTCAATAAAAAAGCCGAGGATGAATACCACCGCCATGCTGACAAACAAAAACCCAACTTGACCGCCAGGGAGATTAGAGAGAACATCTAACATAAAGCGATCGCCATTCAATCCTCGAAAGACTAAACTAAAAGCTGTGGAACCGAACAGTATAAAAATCACCATGCTGGTGATTCGCAAAGTCGTATCGCAAACTTGACGCAGAGATTCTAAAGTAAGTTTACGGCTAGCAGCAGTAAGAGCGATCGCCCCTCCGCAACCGACCGCACCCGCTTCCGTTGGTGTAGCAATGCCAAAAAATATACTTCCCAGTACTAATAAAATTAATATCAAAGGTGGCATCATTACCAGAACCACTCGCTTTCCTAAAGCTTTGCCACCAATATCTCGTACCTCGACAGGTAAAGCTGGTGCGGCATCAGGTTTCAAAAAAGCCACAATCAACACATGTAAAGCAAACGCGCCAGTCATCATCAAACCAGGAATTACCGAACCGAGAAATAAATCGCCCACCGATATACCCAATTGATCGCCCAGTACCACTAAAACCACACTTGGCGGGATAATTTGTCCTAGGGTTCCCGATGCCGCAATCACACCAGTAGCTAACTGTTTGTTGTAGCCATAGCGCAGCATAATCGGTAGAGAAATCAAACCCATTGCTACCACTGTAGCGGCCACCACCCCAGTAGTTGCTGCTAGCATTGCCCCAACTAGCACCACAGCTAAAGCCAGTCCGCCACGCAAGCGTCCTAACAAAATCCCCATAGTTTCTAAAAGTCTCTCAGCGATGCCAGATTTCTCTAGCATTGCCCCCATGAAGATGAAATAAGGGATAGCCAGTAAAGTGTAGTTTGCCATAATGCCAAAAATTCGCTGTGGCATGGCGGTGAGAAATATCGGGTCGAATACACCTAAGCTAATTCCCAGTATGCCAAATGCGATCGCCACCCCACCCAGCGAAAAAGCCACCGGATATCCCAACGACAGCAGCACCAATGCACCTGCAAACATCACCGGCCCCAGCCATTCATAAGCCAGCGTCATGATTTTCCTCCTGGGGTTCAAGTCTGCCTTGGAGAATTGCCAAGTTTTTAATCGTCTGGGAAATTCCTTGGAAAATCAAGAGAACAAAGGCGACAATAATCATCGCTTTAATCGGGTAGCGGGGCAAGCCACCAGGATCGGGCGATGCTTCCCGGATTTGCCATGAAGCTAAGATGGTATCCCAAGAAAAAAATATTACTAAGATACAAAAGGGAATAAGAAAAAATACTGTTCCTAGTAAGTCTGCAAGCGCCTTTTGCTGGCGCTGCCAATTACTATAAAAAATATCGACGCGGACGTGTTCGTTATGCTTGAGGGTGTAAGCTGCACCCAATAAAAAAACTAAATCAAAAATATACCATTGAGCTTCTAAGTAAGCGTTGGAAGTGAAGTTGTTACCACTGATTCGTCCCAGATATCGCCCGACAACATTCCACACACCGAGTGTGACCATTACTAATACCAACCAACTAGTTAATCGACCAATACGTTCGGTACAAGTATCAATAATTTTAGATATTTTTAGTAGTTTTTCCAAAAGCGATCGCGCCTCTTTAATTGCTGTGAATTATAGTTTATAACCGGAAAGTAATTCATAATTCGTAAATTGTCATAAAAATGTATTACAATTTACTTTTTTCCACCATAAAATTATTTATCTCTTTCTTTATGTCCTTAGCGTTTTTCTTTAACAAGACGCTACGCGATGGCGGTTCGTTAAAAAATGACTTTGGCAAAGCCTACCTTATGTGTATTTCAAAAATCAAATAGGAGTTCTATAAATGACTATGTAAAAATGAATCTAAATCTTTGAGGTGATGAACCGATGATTTGGGCAATTGGACAAAAGTTACACCGGGATCGGTATGAGATTAAAGAAGAGTTAGGACAAGAACGCTTCGCTATTACTTATCTGGCTAAAGATCGGGGCGATAAGGATAAGGATGTTGTAATTAAAACATTAGATCCTAATTCGCTTAACCAACTTAGTCAGGAAGAACGCGATCGCTTAAAATCAGGTTTTGCAGATGAAGCCCGCAAACTAGAAAAATGCAAACACCCTAATATTGTCTCAGTTACTAATGACACATTTGAGGAAGGTGATTTAAAATGCATGGTTATGGAGTATATTCCAGGAGATAATTTAGCTAAGATTGTCCAAGTGCGAAGATTTCTCCCAGAAAAAGAAGCGCTAAACTACATCCAGCAAATTGGCAAAGCACTGATTGCGGTGCATCAACAAGAATTTTTACATCGAGATGTAAAACCAGAAAATATCATTCTGCGGGCGGGTACGTATCAAGTTGTTTTGATCAACTTTGACTTAGCACGAAAATTCGTTGGTAATCCAGTGTCAAGTCGCGGTAATTGGATTGACAATTTTACACCAATTGAACTGTATTCAAATTCTGCTACACCACAAACGTCACGTGGACGTTCGACTGATGTTTATTCGCTTGCTGCAACTTTGTATTTTTTATTAACAGGACAACAGCCAGAAAGTGCTATTGACCTTCAACATAACAATCGGGATTTAACTGAACCTAAAAAATGGAATGATAGGATAAGCGATCGCGTCAATCAAGCTATTCTCCACGCAATGAAACTCAAACCAGAAGAGCGCCCCCAGACAGTTAACGAATGGCTAAAGGAATTAGGCTTAAAAACATCTAACTTTTCTCTTCCCGCCCCTTGGACACAACAACCTGTATGGGCGTGGATATTAGAGATGATGGGTATCTTGGCAATATTTGCAGCCTTGATATCAGGAATCAAAGACGGTACAGATTTGTTAAAAGGTTTGTTTCCAGATAAACCTCAAACACCAAAAATACTGCCTTCTCCAACTATGCCACCAAGTAAGTAAATAATAACTGTTCTGAAGTATAAAAAGTCTACACAAGCAGATTTTGCTCAATCAACCGTAAATGACCTTATAGCTGCTGTATCTATAAAAGACGTGTCACAATAAAAATTAACTCAGTTCTATGGATTTTACCCTCAAGCTTCTTCTACATAGCTTACTTTTCTAAAGATTTATGACGAAGCGCTGTGTGCAACTTAATCTTGTTAAACCTTGATTTGTTGTAGGGTAGGCCGGAAAGCCTGCCCAGAAAGGACGGACAAAACTTCAGCGTGAGCGCTCAGTCGAACGCTGTCCACCCCACAAGAATTGAGAAAAAGTCGTACATCGCGTGACGAAGCAATAACGATAGAACCAAGTTGTTTACTTCCCATATATACAGCAGTTTTCGTTTGTATGAAGTACAAAGTCACTGCTTTTGAGGCAAGAGGTAGAAGAAAAATTTGATTTTTGAGTCTTAGGCTTTGTACCTCACGCTTGTTGCAAACTGCTGTAAATTGTCGAATTAATACCAACATTAGCTATTAATAAATTTGAATATATGCTCTGGCAACCAGGAAAGTTAATATACAAAAGCAAATATAAGATAGAAGAACATTTAGGTAGTGGCGGTTTTGCAGATACCTATCGGGCATGGGATACTAAGCTAAATCGCCAAGTAGTCATCAAAACTCCTAATATTAATGTCCAAAAAGATCCAAACTATGTTGAATATATTAAACGTTTCAAAAAAGAAGATCAAATAATAAAAAAATGTTGTGTCAACAACCCACATATTGTGCAAAGATTCGAGTTTTTTGAAGAAAATCGTAGCTATTGTTTAGTGATGGAATATATTCACGGTGGTAGTTTATGGAATTTAGTAAGACGCAACGGAGCATTAAAAGAAATAGAAGCTTTAAAGTATATATCCCAAATTGGTTTAGCCTTGCAAAAGATTCATCAAAAGAAGATTTTACATCTTGATGGGACTCCTCTCAATATCATGATCGGTTTAAATTACGAAGATCCTACATTTGGCAAAGCAGTGCTGATAGATTTTGGTATTTCTGCTGCGGATATGTCTTTGCCAAGTAGCTTTTCCAGGTCTTTCGGAAACAAGGCATTTGCCCCTTATGAATTTTTACATAAAAGTGTTCGTCACCCAACAGTTGATGTATATTGTTTGGCTGCATCTTTGTATTATACTGTCACTGGCAAATGCCCTACTAATTCATTTGAACGTAAATATAATGACGAGAAATTAATCCCACCGAAGCAGCTAGTTTATAGCCTGAGTGATGTTGTCAATAATGCAATTTTGCAAGGGATGGCACTAGAGGCAAAAGACCGACCCCAAACTATGCAAGAATGGCTAAATTTATTAAAATTAACACCCGATTTCGATTCAGTTAATAAGTCGCAAACTGTTACTCAAACTTTTAAAGATAAAATTTTACAAATACAATTACATATAAAAAATATTTTTACTACACAGCCTTCTCCTGAATTAAAACCATCTGCAACACCACCCCGTCTTTGGTTTTCTTCTGTAGCTATGGAACGAAATTCCAATGAAAATAGAATCTACTATAAACTAGAAAACTTACTCAAAGATAAAAAATGGCAACAAGCAGATGAGGAAACTATTAGACTGATACTGCAATTAGCTGATAGAGAAGAACAAGGCTGGCTTGATGTTGAACATATTAATAACCTTCTTTTTACTGATTTACGTATTATTAACCAAGCTTGGGTAAGACACAGTAATAAACGATTTGGCTTTAGCGTGCAAAAACGTATTTGGTTGGAGTGCGGCGGCAAAGTCGATTACAAGACAGAGTGTCTTTTGGGTGATCGGGTAGGATGGCGTAACAAAGGTGCTTGGCTAGGATACTCAGACTTAGACTTTTCCCAAAATGCCCCAGTTGGACATCTCCCTTCCCGTGTAGTCGTGGGCGGTTTAGCAGGATCGGGCTTATACTACGGGAGATTTGATGCTAACTTATTGTGGAATATGTTAAGCAGACAGGATAAGGGATTAACCTGTCTTCTACTCTCACGCCCAGATTTATAATAGAGTTTCAATTATAGGGTTGCGTAGATTTAATAGATTATTTAAACCTAATCTCTATATTCAATTCAAAAACTTTTCTACGCATCTCACAAATATTTCCACACCCATTGCTAAGGCGGTTTCATCAAAATCAAATCGAGGGTGATGATGGGGGTAAGCCAAGTCTTTCTCAGGGTTGGCAGAACCTAAAAAGAAATAGCAACCGGGAACTTCTTCTAAAAAGAATGACATATCTTCACCGCCCATAGTTTGGCACTCTGGGACAATACCCACAGGTGTTTCTATGACTTGTTCGACTTGCGATCGCACCAACTCTGCTACATTAACATCATTAATTACAGGTGGATAAAGTTCTTGGTATTTAAAGTCATAATTTGCACCATGACTTTGACAAATTCCTGCAATCACTTGTTCGATACGTTTTTGGAAAAAGCCTTTGTAAGCAGGATTAAAATATCGGATAGTGCCTTTCATCTCGGCTGTATCAGCAATCACATTGTGGACTGTACCTGCATGAAGTGCGCCTACAGTCACCACAGCTGAATCAATGGGGTTAACATTACGCGCCACAATGGTTTGTAAAGCGTTGACAATCTGCGCTGCAACTACAACAGAATCTACAGTTTGATGGGGTATTGCGCCATGTCCACCTTTGCCTAAAATTTTGCAGTCAAATAACTCCACAGCTGCCATCAAAGCCCCACTGCGAACACCCACTGTTCCCAAAGGCAAATTATTCCATAAGTGCAAACCAATAATTGTATCCACATCAGGTTTTTTCAGTACCCCGGCTGCAATCATCGGTTTTGCGCCTCCAGGTCCTTCCTCCGCAGGCTGAAAGATAATTTTGATAATGCCAGCAAAATCTTCACGGTGCTGTTGTAAATAGTAAGCTGTACCTAAAGCGATCGCTGTATGTCCGTCATGTCCGCAAGCGTGCATCACGCCATCATGCTGTGAACAATAAGGCACTTCATTAAGTTCTTGAATTGGCAAAGCATCCATATCTGCCCGAATTGCCAAGACTTTCTCACTGTTTCCTTTATTACCTTTGATAATGGCAATTATACCAGTTTGGGCAATGCCAGTTTGATGCTCAATTCCCCATGCTTGTAACTTTTGTGAGATAAATTCAGCGGTAAGTTTTTCTTTAAAACCCAATTCTGGTTTTTGATGCAATCGTCGCCGCCATTCTATTAATTGTGGTTGTAATGAACGGATTGCCAGCCGAACACGAGATAAATCTACAGCAGAGGCGTTGGGAAAGGTAGAAACCATTGTGAAAAAGAGCTAGTTAAATACAGCTAACTTTGATTATTTTCCCAGTTTAATCGTTCTTAATCAAAGAGTTGTCAGCAGTAAGGTGTAAATTAAATCAGTTACCAGTTTTTACTGTTTACTGTTATGGACTAAGCTTTAAAATCGTGTAAGCTAATCGTCATTTAAATTGCATCATGTTAATGGTAATAAAAGCTGCAAACCCTCTCCCTTGCCCCCTGCTCCCTGCCCCCCTGCGGCCTCAATGTGCAAATTAAATGTTTAACAGCTTACTCCAAGGTTCTTGATGTTGATAGCTGGGTTCAAGTTCTTGTATCTGTGCCTATTTTTGACGGCCTTTTGTAGTGATTTTGGATTATAAGGGTAATATGAACCCGGATCAATAATCCAAAATCGCTTATGGCTGAAGTACTGAGTTTTCAAGGTGATGGTAGCGATGCCTTTGGCAACCCCTCCGGGCAACGCCTACCACCCCAAAATATCGAGGCAGAAGAAGCGATTTTAGGGGGAATTTTACTAGATCCAGAAGCAATTGGTCGAGTCAGCGATCGCTTAGTTCCAGAAGCGTTTTATATTAGCGCTCATAAAGATATTTATCAAGCTGCTATTAGGCTACACGCTCAAGGTAAACCTACAGACTTGCTTTCAGTGACAAGTTGGCTGGCTGACAACGATATTCTATCCCGCATTGGTGGCAGAAATAAATTAGCAACTTTAGTAGATCGCACAGTCTCAGCTGTTAATATCGATGCTTTAGCCGGGTTGGTAATGGATAAATACTTCCGGCGGCAGTTAATTAAAGCTGGTAATGAAATTGTGCATCTTGGTTACGAGACTGAGAGTGAGTTACCAAAGGTTCTTGATCAAGCAGAACAAACAGTTTTTGGTGTAACTCAAGAACGTCCTCAATCTGGCTTGGTACATATTTCTGATACCCTGATTAATAATTTTCAGGATATTGAAGATCGTAATCAAGGTATTGCCTTACCTGGTATTCCCTGCGGATTTTATGATTTAGATGCCATGACTAGCGGCTTTCAGCGTTCTGATTTAATTATTGTCGCTGGCAGGCCATCAATGGGAAAAACAGCATTTTGTTTAAACCTTGCTCATAATATTGCCGCTGCTTATAAATTACCAATTGCTCTTTTCAGCTTAGAAATGTCTAAAGAGCAATTAACACAACGTCTATTAGCTAGCGAAGCGCAAATTGAAAGTGGTTATCTGCGGAGTGGACGGCTCAGTCAAACACAATGGGAACCGTTAAGCCGTGCTATTAGTATACTTTCAGAAATGCCAATATTTATTGACGATACACCCAATATTACAGTCACACAAATGCGTTCTCAGGCAAGAAGACTGCAAGCAGAACAAGGAACATTGGGTTTGATTGTCATAGATTATCTGCAATTGATGGAAGGAGCAGGCGATAATCGAGTTCAAGAATTATCAAAAATTACTCGTCAACTGAAAGGTTTAGCGCGAGAATTATCTGTACCAGTGATTGCTTTATCTCAGTTGAGTCGAGGGGTGGAAGCACGCACTAATAAGCGTCCGATGTTGTCAGATTTGAGGGAATCGGGTTCGATTGAGCAGGATGCGGATTTAGTCATCATGTTATACCGTGATGAGTATTACTCTCCAGATACTCCCGATCGCGGCATTGCAGAAGTGATAATAGCTAAACACCGTAATGGGCCAACAGGTACTGTTAAACTTTTATTCGACCCACAGTTTACCAAGTTTAAAAATTTAGCTAGACAAGGTAATTATTGAAATTGGGCATGGGGCATAGGGCATAGGGCATAGGGCATTATTCTCTATTCCCTAGTCCCTAGCCCCTAGCCCCTACTTAATATCTAGTAATTCGACATCAAATAGCAGTGTGGCATTGGGTGGAATCACACCACCAGCACCACGGGAACCATAACCTAATTCTGGCGGAATGATTAACTGACGACGATCGCCTACTTTCATAGTGCTAAGTCCTTCATCCCAGCCTTTGATTACTTGTCCAACGCCGAGTTTAAAGCTGAAAGGTTGGCCGCGATCGCGTGAACTATCAAACTTAGTACCATCTTCTAAAGTGCCGGTGTAGTGTACTACAACTGTATTTCCGGTTTGAGGAGTTGCCCCACTCCCCTTTTCTAATTCAACGTATTTCAATCCAGAGGGGGTAGTTACGGCTTTATCATCAGACATAGGCTTGCTCGCAATCAAAGTATTGTTTTCAATGACACTCGTGGATGCTGGTGTGGTTTGGCTCAAGCTAGCAGCGATCGCAGAGTCCTGTTTACTGCCAACTTGTGCTAACACCAAAACTACAACACATATCAGCATGAAACCCACGCTGAGTAAAATTGCTTTCAAAATGAGTTCTCCCTACTTAGGTAATCTGGCAATTATTTTAGATTACCGATAGAACACAATCAGTTTAAATCACAAACAACATCTTAACGCCAAAGCTTATTTTCTAAATCGCGCACTTGACGTTCTAAACGGTCAATTCTACCCCGCAGTTCATCAACTTCAGATTGACGAGCTACCCCCAAATCCTGCATCATATTTCGCATTTGCCGTTGCATTTGGGCATCCCAGTTTCCCTGCTCCGATTTTAATTGCTGTACAACATCATCCATTACTGCTCTGGCCTGTTCAGGATTTAGCTTACCGTCTTTAACCAAGTCGTCACCAACTTGCTTGAGTTTTTCTGCTACCAGAGAAGTTGTGCCAATACCAACCATCATTAGCTGTTGCAACCAATTGTTGCTGTCCATACTCCCTTCCTCTCCATTGTTTTAAACCACCCGCCTCTTGCTCAAGCTATGCTGGAAGAGTGGTTATTTTAGCCTACATCTCTATTTTGGCAAATTAGCAAACACAGGTAAAAAGTGTGGTTATAGAACTGCTTAAGTTTAAAGTAACCCCAAATATGCGGGAAAGATATATCCAGCAAGATGCAGAAATTTGGACAACAGCACTGGCTGAGTATCCTGGGTTTCTGGGTAAAGAAGTTTGGATTAATCCCAACGACTCTACAGAAATTATTCTCATTATGCGCTGGGCGACACGGGAACAGTGGAAAGCCATACCTATAGAAGATTTAGCCGCGATTGAAAGCAGATTTGCTCAAGCACTGGGAGAAACTTGTGAGTTGGTGAAATCAGCGGAATATCAAGTGCGAAAGTTTCCTCATTCTTAGTTAAAGTAAAATATTTATAAATCTATTTTATTAATTATTTATGTTTGAACGAGTATTAATTTGTACAGACTTTTCTGACGGGTTGCATCGTCTTTCGCATTTTGTTTCCAGTCTTAGGCTTGCAGGGATCAAGCACATTGTGTTCCTGCACGTTGTTCCATTATGGGAAAAAGGCATTATTCCACGAGTCGATAGTGAAAAAGTAGAACAAGCTCAAATCCGATTATCAGAGGCTGTTGGTGAAGGTTTTAATGATTTAGAAGTCAACATAGAAGTTCAATCGGGAAAGCCAGTTGAGACAATTTTGAAGGTAGCAAAAGCTTATCAGTCTGGATTAATTATATTAGGTTCTCAAAGTCGTAGTTTACTTACGGAAAAACTGGTGGGTAGTACAATGGCTGATTTATCGCGCCAAACAAAAATCCCTCTGTTAGTAGTGCGCCCTCAGTTAATTTCTGCTTATACTTGTGAGGAATTAACATTACGTTGTCAACACCTTTTTCGCTCTTTGCTAATTCCATATAATGATAGTGAAGCGGCAAATTATCTGGTGCAACAGATAAAACATTTAGCACAGCAACAGTCTGGGAAGTTTCTACAACATTGTCAACTTTGCTGGGTTTTAGAAAATACTGGTCGTAAAGGAATACCCAGAAAAGTTCTACCACAGCAAGCTCACGAAACCCTATCTCAAATTCAAGCCGATTTGGAAAGTACAAATTTACAGGTAGAGATAGAAGTCCGGGAGGGAAACTCTGTCACTGAGATTTTAGAGACAGCTTTCATGGCTGATATTAGCGCGATCGCGCTGTCTTCAGGAACAATAGGTAAGCTTCAAGAATGGTTAATTTCTAGTTTTGCAGCTGAAGTATTGCGTCAAAGCTGGTATCCTGTACTCTTTTTCCCATCACAAGACGGTTAAGGAATTTTTAACTAAAAAAATATTCCATCGTTGTGGAAGCAGGGGAGCAGGGGAGCAGGGAGCAGGGGGAATAAATTGAAGAATTTATTTTTCGGAGTTCCCTAGTTGCCATATTTCTTCAAATATCCTGAAATCCAGAGCAATTTTTGCAGCTGATGTATATACTCGAAGTCTAAGACAGAGCAGACTTTGATACAATTTCACGAAATTACTGATACAAATTACTTTTCTTACTTCCCCTGCCTCCCCTGCCTCCCCTGCCTCCTCTGCTACCCCTGCTACCCCTGCTACCCCTGCTACCCCTGCTACCCCTGCCTCCCCTGCTTCCCCAAATGTATCAACTTTAAAGTAAAACGGTATGAGTATGATTATAGATTGGTTAGCTATTTGGGGAGTAACTCAGACCGTCGGTTTTGTTTTTAAGCCGATTTTTGAAGACTTAGCAAAAGATGCGGCTAAAGATTGGGCTAAAGATTTATTAAAATGTATTCCCAAAAATATTTTACAGCAACTCAAAAAAGAAGATATTGAAATTGCTGCTGGCAAAGCTCTCAAAGAATTTTTGCAGCTGATGCAGCAAGAGTTAGAAGATGCAGATTTAGAAGAAGCAGAACTTAAACAATATGTTCAACCTTTAAAAAAATTTGTTTATCATAAATCTCTACTAGAAATTTTAGGATATCCTTTTCAACCAGACTGTCAGTTAATAGATTCTCAAGTTTTAGCGAATACTTGGTATGAAATGAATTTGCCAACTCTCCCCCAAGAATTTGATTGGGAAAGACTGACGAAGCGGTATCTCAAAAAAGTTAAAGCAATTATTAGAGAATCAGATAAATTACGTTCTATTTTAGATTCACAACATTTAGAAGCAGCAAAGGATATGCTACAACAAATCGCTGGTATTCCCACAGGTTTTGATTTACCAGGATATCAAGAAGGACTACGCGAACGATATGGCAACCTGAAATTAGATAGTTTAGATACTACTGGTTACGCCTACAATGAATTGAAATTATGGCGCATGTTTATTGCTCCTAATGTCCGGGAAGTTCACCAAGTTTTACCCCAAGTTCACGAACTTCCCAAAGAACATCTAAGACGCTTACGAGAAAGTAACCAATTAGAATCAGAAATTATCTTAGAAGAATTAGAAGGCTACAAAAGAATTTATTTTGAGCAGCCGTTTTTTTCAGTATTGGATATTATCAATGACCAACAAACATATAAATATTTAGTGATTTTAGGAGACCCTGGTTCAGGAAAGTCGACATTATTGCAATTTTTAACGTTAAACTGGGCAGAAACACCGTTAATAAATGTAACTTCTCAACCGATTCCTCTTTTGATTGAACTACGTACTTATATGCGACGGCGGGAAAATAATGAATGCTATAATTTTCTCGATTTTTTTCATAAATGTAGTGGTACAATCCATCATCTCAATCAAAATCAACTTGATGAGCATCTTAAAGCTGGTAATGCTTTAGTAATGTTTGATGGTTTAGATGAAGTATTTGACTTAGGTAAACGAGAAGATGTAATTACAGATATTCACCGCTTCACAAATGAATATCCTCAGGTGCGAGTAATTGTTACCTCGCGTGTGATTGGCTATAAACCGCAACGTTTACGAGATGCCGAGTTTCGTCACTTCATGTTGCAAGAATTAGAACCAGAACAAATTCAAGACTTTATCAATCGCTGGCATGAATTAACTTTTAATGATGAAATAGATAGACTACGTAAACAAGAGCGATTACAAAGAGCAATTGACACATCAAAAGCTATTACAGAATTAGCTGGGAATCCGCTATTATTAACAATGATGGCGATTCTTAATCGTAACCAAGAACTGCCCAGAGATAGAGCAACGCTTTACGAACAAGCATCACGGGTGCTACTGCATCAATGGGATGTGGAACGCGCTTTAGTTGAAGATTATCGACTAGATCCCAAAACTATCGATTATAAAGATAAGCAAGCAATGCTACGTCAAGTTGCTTATCGGATGCAAACTAGCGCCAAAGGTTTGGCTGGTAATTTAATCAGTGTAAATGAACTAGAAAAAATTTTAAGTCGTTATCTCAAAAATATAGAATTTGACCATCCGACAAAAGTTGCCAGAGTCATGATTAATCAATTGCGAACTCGTAACTTTATGTTGTGTTTTTTAGGTGCAGATTATTATGCTTTTGTTCATCGAACTTTTCTAGAATATTTTTGTGCCTGGGAGTTTGTGTGGCAATTTAAAGAAACGCAAACACTATCAATTAAAGAACTTAATTTTGAAGTTTTTGGTAAACATTGGCAAGATGAAACTTGGCATGAAGTTTTGCGTTTGATTACAGGCATGATTGAGCCAAGGTTTGTGTGTGAAACTCTAGATTACTTAATGGCTCAAAATGGCGAATCAGAAAAGTTCATTAACCTGTTTTTAGCAGCTAAATGTCTTGCAGAAGTGAGAAATCGTTTATTAATTGCGACGATGGCAAATAAATTACTGCATCAACTGCAAGATTTAACAAAATATGATCTTGATTACTATTATCAACCTTATTTAGATGAAGAAGACACTAAGGTAGTGCAGGAAATTCGTACTAAAGCTGTTGCAGCTGTTGCTACAACTTGGAAAGATGATCCTGATACTCTACCTTGGCTCAAACAACTTGCTATTGCTAATGATCATGAATATGTGCGAAGTACCGCTTTGCAAGAGGTAGCTAAGGGGTTTAAAGATGATCCTAATACCTTGCCTTGGCTGAAACAACTTGCTACTACTAATGATAATTGGACTGTGCGACAAGCAGCAGTGCAAGAATTAGCACGGGGGTTTAAAGATGATTTTGATACTCTTCCCTGGTTAAAACAACGTGCTATTACTGATGATAATGAGTATGTAAGACAAGCAGCAGTGCAAGAATTAGCGCGCGGATTTAAAGATAATATTGATACTCTTTTTTGGCTAAAACAACGTGTTATTACTGATAGTTCGGGAGCTGTGCGACAAGTAGCAGTGCAAGAATTAGCACGGGGATTCAAACACGATCCAAATATCCTTCCCTGGCTGCAAACATGCGCCACCACTGATAATGATTGGACTGTGCGACAAGCAGCAGTGCAAGAATTAGCACGGGGGTTTAAAGATGACTGTGATACCCTGGCTATTGTGCAACAACGTGTGACTGTTGATGAAAATGAGTATGTGCGACAAGCAGCAGTGCAAGAATTAGCGCGGGTATTTAAAGATCACTCAGATACTTTCTTGATTCTCAAACAAAGTGCGATCGCAGATCAATATTCTGATGTCCGACAAGTAGCAGTGCAAGAATTGGCGAGAAACTTTAAAGATGATCCTAATACTTTATCTTGGCTAAAAGAACGGGCGATCGCAGATGATGATCAACATGTGCGTCGCTCAGCAGTGCAAGAATTAGCGAGAAACTTTAAAGATGACCCTGAAATTCTCCCTATTCTCAAACAACGGGCGATCGTCGATAGATATTCTGATGTGCGTCGCTCAGCCGTGCAAGAATTGGCGAGAAACTTTAAAGATGACCCTGACATTCTCCCCATTCTCAAACAACGCGCCACTGCTGATGATAATGAGTATGTACGCCGGGCAGCATTACAGGAATTGGCGCGCGGGTTCAAATATGACCCTGAAATTCTTCCTATTCTTAAGAAACATGCCACATCTGATAAATATTCTGATGTGCGACAAGCAGCATTACAAGAATTGGCGCGCGGGTTCAAACATGATCCTGATACACTGCCCATCCTGAAAAAACGGGCGATCGTTGATAAAAATTCCGCTGTGCGACAAGCAGCAATGCAAGAATTAGCGCGGGGATTCAAAGATAATCCCGGCATGTTTGAAGTGTTCTACAACTGTGCCGTCAATGATCCCTTTCAGCGTGAGTACAATTTTCAAGAAAATCCTCGACAGGTAGCTATTGAGGCAATTATTGAGCAATATCCCCATCATTCCCAGACTTTACCACTATTGCGCGATAAAGCAGAAAATGATCCAGATGAGCAAGTGCGCCAATTTGCGAAGAAGAAGTTAACAGATCTTGGGTAGCGAACAAGAGGCAGGGGGGCAGGGCGCAGGGTGCAGGGAGAGAAAGAGTTTGAGCCTTATTTACTTTTCGTTACATAGTTTGATTTTATTTCACCGACTTACTTAATTACGAGGACATAATATGACACGACACCTGTCAACCTGCTTCCTCTGCTCTATTCTGTGATCATGAAGTTGCTAAAGGCAATGTGAACCAGAAGGTTAACCCGCGTCTGGTATTACTAATGACACCTATTTCACCACCATGCGCTTGAATAATTTGCCGACAAAGATACATTTTTAAGCCAATATCTGTAGAACAAGAGGCTTGGGGTTCGGGAACGTATAAATCGAACAGGCGATCGCTTTCTAACTTGTTCATCGCTACGCCGTCGTTTTGCATCTGAACGCGAACCATTTTGTTTGTAACTGCGGCTTTGACGGTAAAGTTTAATCCTGGTGGATTATGTTGCAAGCTGTAAGTTAACAAATTTTTTAAAACCCGCTGTAACCGAGTTTTATCTGCAATTACTAACGGTAAATCTTGAGGAACTAAGTTTTTCAGAGTCGCTTGGTTTTGGTGCAGCATTGGCTGTAATTCTGGGATTACTGTGCCTAGCACTGTGCTAAACCTGAGCATTTCCCGATTGAGGACAACTCCTTGATTTTTACAACAATGAATTTCTAGCAGTGAGTCAATCATTGTTAACTGGCGATCGTTACCTTGAATCATGCGCTCAAGAATAGACCGAGATACTGGAATCAGACATGAAGCGGATTCTGGAGCCAATCCCTGATTTTTCAGCAAATTTTGTAATACCATCAAATTACCCACAACTGAAGTTCGTAAATCGTGAGCAACTGTATGTAGAACCACATCTTTCACTCGTTGCATTTCTGCCAATTCTTGCATTTTCTGCTGCAACTGAGCAGTACGTTCTTCTACTTGGTATTCTAGATTAGTGTTGAGTTGAGCTAATTCTTCGTAGAGTCGTACTTGCTGAATGGCGATCGCTAGTTGCTCAGACATCTGCTGTACCAAGTCAATTTCTATAGATTGCCAATGTCGAGGGTTAGAACATTGATGAGCAACCAAAGCACCTAATAATTCGTCACCCAACATAATCGGTACAGCTAAGGTAGCTTTTGTGTGGAATTGTTGATAATGTGCTTGTAATTTGGTAGGTACTGTGACTTGGCTAACATCTTCAACGACACGCACCCGGTTAGTTGTCAGTAGTTTTTTTAACTCTTGCAGATAAGTTTTATCCTCAGTTTTCCAATCTAAGACTGAAGGATACTCTGGATTAACTGATTCTGCGATCGCTTTAGCTGCTGTATGAATATGATGTAGACCAATAAAAACTCGATCTGCTTGCAAAAATTGCCTAACTTCCGTTACAGTCGTTTGGAGAATTTGCTCTAAATTTAGTGAAGATCTAATTCTGACTAAAGTTTCTGTCAACAAGCGATCGCGCTGTGCTGAAAGGTGTAACTGTGCTTCTACTTGCTTGCGTTCGGTAATGTCATGGTGAACTGCTAAAATGCAAGGAATATCATCCAAGTCAATGATTTCGGCTGAAAGCAATGCTGTAATTATCTCTCCCGACTTTTGGCGAAATTCACACTCCCAGTTGCGAACGACTTTATTTGTCTGCAATTGTTGTAATAACTCGGTGCGATCACTTGGGTTTATCCAAATATCTAACTCAAAAACTTTACGGCCAATCACCTCATCTCGCTCGTAACCTGAAAGTCTAACAAAACTATCGTTAACTTCTATAAAGCGTCCGGTTTCGAGTGTGCTAATAGTAATCGGATCTGGACTGCAATTAAAAGCTTTAGAAAATTTTTGAGCCAGATTTCGCAGAGTGACTTCTGCTTGTTTACGTTGTGTAATGTCTCGAACAATGGCTAAAACTTCATTTTGACCACTGACTACCAACCTAGCTTCATAATCTCGGATTCCTGATGGTGTTGGCAAATGATATTCACAAGTCTGCAAAGTTTGAGAATCTAAAGTTTTGGCGATCGCTTCTTGACCAATGGCAGCGACATCATTTGGTAAAATATCCCACATATTTCTACCAATGATCTCTTCTTTGATAGAATAAAGGTTTGCTGCTTCGCCTTTCAAATCTAGATATTCGCCATCGCGGCTAATGCGAAACATTAAATCAGGAATAGCAGTCAAAATTGCTTGATATCGCGCTTCGCTGGCTCGTAATTGCTCCTCAGTTTGTTTGCGGTTTGTAATATCTATGACCAAACCATCCCAGAGAATATCACCGTTAGCTTGCCGTTGCAATTGGGCAGAACCTTGAAGCCACTTGAGTTTACCGCTAGGTGTGATGATGCGACCTTCCCAACTCCAAGGTATCAAAGTAGCTGTTGCAACTTCAATCGACTCTGTAAAAACCGTCAAATCTTGGGGATGAATTAGTTCACATAGTATTTGAAAGTCTGTTTGTATAGCTTCTGGTTCTAATTCATAAAGTGCTTGACAGCCAGAACTAATATATAAAACTTTCCAGCAACCATCTTGCTGTTGCACAAATTGGAAAATCATCCCTGGTAAATTAGCAGCGATTTTTTCCAACATAGTCATAGTCTCTGATGGAAAATCTGGTTTATCCAGGGAGTTTACGGTTTCATCCACTCTTTGACCCTTTGAGACACAAGCAACCAGTGTGAGATTCAAGGCAACCACAGCCATTTTGACAGCTTTCGTTCTGTGAGCATAATTGCTAACTAAATAAAAACCATGCCTTCTTTCAGAGTAGTTCTGGATGTGGCGATCGCATTCACCCAATCGGGTGAACAAAGACTGAGGTGGCAAAATGCAGTCAACAAAGATTCTTCATATAATGTTAAAAACACTCTTTTAACATCACATAAGCCACAGTTTGGTTAATAGAAAAATTTTTGGTAACAAAATCCAATTATGTGATCCGTCTACATTATCAGATAAAATAATACATTTGTCCGTTGCATCAACTGTTTTTGAATATGACTCAAACTTTCACCGTCGAAATTAACCACCAAGGCAAAGTTCATACTTTACAAGTTCCTGAAAATGAAACTATATTATCGGTAGCCGATACAGCTGGGTTAGATTTGCCCAGTTCTTGTCATGCAGGTGTTTGTACAACTTGCGCTGGTCAAATTATCGAAGGAACTGTAGATCAAACTGATGGCATGGGTGTTAGTCTAGATTTGCAAAAACAAGGTTACGTATTACTTTGTATCGCTTATCCCCGTTCTGATTTGAAAATTGAAACAGAAAAAGAAGAAGTAGTTTATCAATTACAATTTGGGAAAGATCAATAAAAACTCCATCCATGAAGGGATGAAGTTTTGTTAGTAGTCAGTGGCAAAGATTTGTGAAAACCACCCATAAAGGGATAGGGTATTAAACTAAATTACAAAAAACAACTAACAATTAACAATTGACCACTGACACGCGCAGCGTTAATTTTTTGACTTCATCCTTGATTAAGCTATTCTAGAAACTACAAATCAATAGGGTTTACAACAATGACTACTCATTTTATTGCCGCAGAGATTGACTTACAAGAAACTCCTACAGAACTGCAAAAAGCTATTGAAACAGAGTTAAAAAAACAAGGTGAACCCTTACGTTGGGCAATTACTTCTGTGGATAAAGAACAGCAAAAAGCTACAGTAGAAGCGGTTGTAACTAAAGTTGAGATTTAGATCAGGGGCTAGGAGCTAGGGACTAGGAGCTAGGGGCTAGGGAGTGTTTTCAAACTCGAACTGTAGATTGGGGAGAATTGTAGGTTGGGTTGACGTAAGGAAACCCAACAAAGCAACGTAAATGTTGGGTAAAGTGATCGCTAAAATTTAATGATTTAGAGATTTTACAGATTCAATCAACCCAGCAAATTAAGCTTGTCGCGCTACTACTATAAGGGTTTGAAAACAGTCTCTAAAAACTAGGGGTTAGAGTGTACCTTATGTAAAAATGCATGTAATTAGACCTGCTCGTGTAGGTCTTGTAGTGCTATACTTCGAGCTTGTGGACGTTATTGATAATTGGAGCGCAGTTTATGAATCAACGTCCCTACACTGCTATTTTAATTATACCTACTGGCATTGGGGCGGCGATTGGGGGTTATGCAGGAGATGCTTTACCTGTTGCCAAAGTTTTAGCCCAAGTTTGCGATCGCCTGATTACTCACCCCAACGTTCTCAATGGTGCGAGTTTATACTGGAACATTGACAATGCTTTCTATGTTGAAGGTTATGGGCTTGACAAATTTGCAGCGGGATGTTGGGGTTTACGCCCAGTACGTACTAATAAAATCGGTTTGCTTTTAGATCAAGGCATTGAGCCAGATTTGCGGCTACGACATTTACAAGCAGCAGATGCAGCCAGAGCAACTCTTGGCTTAACCCTTACAGATTATATAATTACTGATGCGCCATTAAATGTAGAATTACGAACTGCGCCATCGGGAGTAAGTTGGGGAACCATTGGCAACCCTGATAGTTTATTAAGGGCAGCTGAAGTATTAATTAAAAAAGCAGGAGCAGAAGCGATCGCAGTTGTTGCCCGTTTCCCAGATAATATGGATGAACAAGCAGTACAAAACTATCGCCACGGCAAAGGTGTAGACCCCTTAGCGGGTGCAGAAGCAGTCGTCAGCCATTTAATCGTGCGGACTTTTCAAATTCCTTGCGCCCATTCTCCTGCTTTAGCGGATGTACCACCAGATCCCAATTTATCTCCCCGTGCTGCCGCCGAAGAATTAGGCTATACTTTTTTACCGAGTGTCCTTGTTGGCTTGAGTCGCGCCCCACAATTTATTGTAGAGAAAAAACACCAAGATATCTGGGCAGATCAAATAGATGCTGCGATCGCACCTGCTTATGCTTGTGGTAGCAGTGCCTTACTTGCTTTAAGCCAAAGCCAATGCCAAATTATTACAGTAGAAGAAAATAAAACTTTAATTCAAGTTCCTCCTCAACCCTTGGGGATCAAATCCATTCAGGTAAACTCATATTTAGAAGCAGTGGGTATATTGGTAGCACATAAAGCGGGAATCAATCCATCTGCGCTTTGTCCTCAAATATCCTCTTTGCAGCCAATAGTCAGATCAATTAAAAATTAAAAATGTAAAATTAAAAATTAAAGACATTACGATTTTTAATCTTTAAATTTTAATTAAGACTGGTCAGTAGTTTTCCTTGTATTCTTACTCCCTAAATACCCGTGGTTAAACAACAAAAACACGAACCAGAAACTCCATACTTGTCACGTATCCAAGTCTTGGTAGCTATGGGAGTGACTTCAGTCCTTCTATGGATAGTCGCCAAGGTGTGGTTAAACTTTGGTAATGTTTATCTATTTAAGTTGCATTGGGATGAAAAAGATTTACTTTTAGGACTGGGATTAGGTTTATTCATCACTGCTTTGAGTGGTTTAGCTTACCGCCTTTGCTCTCCCTATCGTAAAAGTGCAGATTATTACTTAGAATTAGTACTAAGACCCTTAGCTTTGCCTGATTTAATTTGGTTAGGGTTGCTACCGGGGTTAAGCGAAGAATTATTATTTCGAGGTGTGATGCTTCCAGCCTTAGGCTTAGATCATCTAGCTGTAATTGTTTCTAGTGTTTGCTTTGGCGTTTTACATTTCAGCGGTTCTCAACAATGGCCTTATGTGATTTGGGCATCTATTATTGGGTTAATTTTAGGATACAGTGCCTTGCTTAGTGGTAATTTATTAGTGCCAATTATCGCTCATATTACGACAAATTTAATTTCTAGTTATTTGTGGAAAATGGGACGTGTGTAGGATAGGGGAAATGCACCTTATTTTCTAATAAAAACTAAAGAAGATTTCAAAGTAACATAGATAATTGTCAAAGCTGAGATAATGATAATAAAAATTAATAAAAAAACTCCCCAAGCCATAATTAATTTATCTAAAATTAATTGATTATCTATGAATACTAAAGAAACTCATTGATTGGGTACGGGTACTTAAAAATATGTTTCTCTGGATAGAAAGGGAAACGTCAAAGTTTCAATCCCTAATATAGCAATCCTATTTGATTTTGATAGGCTCAGATCCCCGACTTCTTTGAGAAGTCGGGGATCTTGTTGTTCACGAATAATTTAGGACTGCTATAGGAAGTTAATTGAATTTCAACAATTTCTGTTAGTAACTCAGAATTAATAATTCGTTTCAATCCCTAATAGGGAGTTAATGAAATTTCAATACCCTAAAATCAATGCTGGTATTTCGCTGCGTAAAGTTTCAATCCCTAATAGGGAGTTAATGAAATTTCAACCAAGATGTCCCGCATCGCTGATTGGTTACATCTCGTTTCAATCCCTAATAGGGAGTTAATGAAATTTCAACAGAAAGCGCAAATTTTAAGCCTGATAAGGATTTTGTGTTTCAATCCCTAATAGGGAGTTAATGAAATTTCAACATAAAGTAGACATTGCCACAAGGGAATTATCCAAGGTTTCAATCCCTAATAGGGAGTTAATGAAATTTCAACAAGGTAGCTTAATTTTAAGAATAGTTTCATTGTTGTTTCAATCCCTAATAGGGAGTTAATGAAATTTCAACTGATAGAACTCATCATAAACAGCGTAAACCTTATCGTTTCAATCCCTAATAGGGAGTTAATGAAATTTCAACATCAATCGAGAAATGAGGTTTGATATTGAGCAACTTGGTTTCAATCCCTAATAGGGAGTTAATGAAATTTCAACCGGAATTATTAAACTGGAATTTAATAATGATAAAGTTTCAATCCCTAATAGGGAGTTAATGAAATTTCAACATAAAAAGTTAGGCATACAAGATTTAAAACTATCAGTTTCAATCCCTAATAGGGAGTTAATGAAATTTCAACACACAATTTTTACTTTCTTCTATGCCAAAAAATGTTTCAATCCCTAATAGGGAGTTAATGAAATTTCAACAAAGGTGATTGTGAGGGAATACTTGTATTAAATGTTTCAATCCCTAATAGGGAGTTAATGAAATTTCAACTAAACAAGTGTTTCTAGTATATGTTCCGTTTTTGGTTTCAATCCCTAATAGGGAGTTAATGAAATTTCAACCTTCCACAGCTACCGCCATTGGCACAAACAGCTTGTTTCAATCCCTAATAGGGAGTTAATGAAATTTCAACACGAATTTAATGCAGGTTCCCAAACTAGTGCGATTGTTTCAATCCCTAATAGGGAGTTAATGAAATTTCAACTGCAATATTATACTCTTAGAAACTGACTGCTAGGGTTTCAATCCCTAATAGGGAGTTAATGAAATTTCAACTTCGTCATTTGTTAATTGAAGATCAAGAACTTCTTTTGTTTCAATCCCTAATAGGGAGTTAATGAAATTTCAACTCTTCTTTCATGCAATATTATACTCTTAGAAACTGTTTCAATCCCTAATAGGGAGTTAATGAAATTTCAACCTGCCGGGGCTTTAGAGAAGGATGGATATAAATATGTTTCAATCCCTAATAGGGAGTTAATGAAATTTCAACGGCGGCTACCTAAAAGCTAGCGTGTATTAGGTTTTCAAGGTTCTGTGGCGCGAATGAGCAAATCATAGCATGGGAAATCGGCATTAAATTGGAGCAAAATGGCTAAAATAGAGTCTGTGTAAGGTGCGCGGGTACTTGAACAACTATTTTTTCTAAAACTCTTGCACCAGGAAGATTTGAAGCACTTTTTCACCAATCTCTTTTTAAACAGCTAACCATCCGCGCATTCAGCAAAAAAAATAGTGTCATCACGAATTTTTTCTCCGCCAATACGTTCAACTTTACCTACACAACAGGCACATAAGAAGTAAAAGAGGATACTATCGCTTTCAGGCTTGATTAACTTATTCAAGCGCGATCGCAATTTAGCATACTGAGTATCAGTTAGATAACATTCAAACACACTATACTGTACCCACTGTCCATAAGACTTGAGAATTTTATGGATTTTGGTACGGCGTTTATCTTCTGAAATATCGTAGGACACAATCACATTCATTGCTATTTTCTTCTCTAGTTTCTACTTCAAAACCAATGGGGGATATTTTTCTGTTTCACCCATTAAGTATTTCGCTAATAATCGAGCCTGTAGTTCAAATGCTTCTTGGTAACTACATTTACGTCCTAATACAGGATGTTTAAATTCAGATTGTTTCTTTTGTGCGTATTGCTGCAAAAATCTTTTTCGCCCTTCTGGGGTTAAAGAAACTGCTCCACTCAAAGGTTCTGTCAGAAAATCTATTGGTGTCAACAGTTGCTTATTTAATGTAGACAATACTACTGCATCTACTATTAAAGGACGAAATTCTTCCATTAAATCTAATGCCAATGACGGTCTACCATAACGTTCACAATGTAAGTATCCTAAATATGGATCAAATCCTGCAATGTTGACTGCACCTTGAATATCATGCCGTAATAATGAATAGCCAAAGCTAAGTAAAGAATTAACTGGATCTGTTGGAGGACGGCGAACACGGTTATTAAAACTAAATTCTGTAGTCCGAATTAATTGGTTAAAACAAGCAAAATAAGCAGCGCTTCCAGCACCTTCCAATCCTCGCAATGAATTAATATTTTTAGTAGTCTCGATTGGTGCGATCGCTTGTTCTAAACGTGTTACATTCACAGATAAATCTAAGTTTGAATTTTCACGTTGGCGACGGATGAGAAAATTACGGTAGTTTTTCAGCTTTCCACGGACAAAACCTTGTACTAGATGAATGGCTTGGGCTGATTCACCTATTGCTTGCCATTGAGCCTTACGCACAAAGATATTCTTAGTCACTTCTGGTTGCAAAGTCCCTAAGTAACAACCATTATTTGTCAGAAAAGTTAAAGGTATATGCCGTTCTAGTAATTCAGAAATAGCAGCAGGTGAAATGGTTGCACGTCCTAAAATTACAACACCATCTATTTTAATTAATGGAACATCTAAAATTGTCTTTTTATCGAATTTGACATGAAGTCGCTCGTCAATTTTGCCAACGAAAGCATCATCTTGAGTAACGTATACTGTACCCATAGTTACATCCACAATTAATTAACTTATGTAATGATTTTTAACTACTTAGCTTCTTGATAACGTCCTACTTTTTCTACAGCTTGCGGTAGACAATGAGAATATAAACTACACCCATCACACCGTTTAGTTTTGATAGCTTTAGGCATTGCACCTGTAAATAATAAAATTTGTACCGCTTCAATTGTATTGATCGCGGTTTGACGCAATTGTTCTGAAATCTCTACTAGTTGACGTTGGTGAGAGTATGCATAGTAGATATAGCCAGTACTAATAGGTCTACCTGTCATTTCTTCTAAACATAATGCTTGAGCGCAGACTTGTAATTCATCATTATCCCACTCGCCCTTACGTCCTCGCTTGTACTCTATTGGATAAAATTCACCATTTTCTGATTCAATTAAATCTGATTTGCCTATGAGCTTGTATTTCTCAGACTTTAACCAAATCGCCCTTATTTGCCAAGTTTCGTCACGGTTTCCTTCACCAAGCGTATGAACACGATCATGTAAACTTGTACCTTCAATAGTGTACTGGTTATCAATAAATTCTCCTGCACAAAACATTCGCCAGCAACGATGTGGACAGTAGGCATATTGATTTAAGGCTGCAATAGGAATGTAATCACTTTCATTCATAGGTTTCAATTTAAATGTCAATAATAAATTTACAGACGGCGTACCATTCCCATTCCCATTGTTGTTTTACGCCCCAATCCTGCATATAATGCAAAGTCAGCTAAAGCATTAATTTGTTTGATATGTATTGATTCAACATTGCCTAAAATTCGATAGCTAATTCCTCCAACGCAACCTATAAATTTACTTTCATAGTTGCTGATAATTTCAGTATTTATATTGAAAGCGCTGGGATAAATTGATTCAATGGAAATGGCAGACATTTCAATTCCACTATATTTATTCCAACGACTCAAAAGGCTATTAAACACAGATTCTTTGATAGGAAGAACATTATCATATCCACCTTGACGGAAAGATATAGGCGTAGCAAAGATGAAATTGAGGGTGCGATCGCGATCGCTTGCTTGCTCATACAATTGTTTATAAGTGCAAGCATTAGCCCAAGGTTGCGTCGATTGGGGTGTACCTTGAATACTAGTAATGTGTAAGTTTGCAGAACCCAAATGCCAAGGGTGTTTAGGGTTAAGATTCAACCACAGCCCAGTTAATTTGCTAAATAAAGTGTCATCAAGTAGGGAAATACGCCACCAGCAGGGAGTACCAGCTGTAATAGGTTTTTGATGACTAAATTGCAAAGTCTGGTGATGTTGCTTGTGTTGTCGTTGTATTTGCAATGGTGAGAGAGTAAAGGCTTTATCTGCATTAGAGGAGTGCAGATAGTCTGCCAAATTGGAATCAACGGAATTGATGAGGGTAAGAAAGAGGGCGTGAAGATGTCTGCCAGTTAAAAATTCAGGATAGATGGGAGATTGGGGAATAAGGTTAAGGATAAGACTGTGAGGCATGAATAATTGAAATGGTAAATGTAGGGTGGGTATTGCCCACCACCTGATATTAAGCTTTGAATCGATACTGCATTTTTGCAGGTAAGCGCAATTTTTCAGTTTTGTTAGGATTATTAAATTCGTAATAATGTCCTTGACAAATGCTAACGTTTTGAATCAGACTCACCGGAGGCATATTTATCACATCATAGGTAACAACTTGATGAGTAAACATCACATCTAAAGGATTCAATGGGTAAGAAAAAGTGAAGTTACCTGTTTTTAATTCAATTTTGGTCACTTCCTGAATTGTGAGTTCAGCTTTACTCATCCATTTACCTAGACGAATCCATTTTAGTAGCTGCAATGGCTTTTGAGAAATTGTAAAAAACTCAAATTTACTTTCCGGTGCAATTTCTTTTGCCCTACCAAAACTCGGAATATTTTTTTGCGTTTTCTCCATTTCCACATGGTAGTTGTTGTTAGCATACTTCCAAGTGTTGAGAATAGCGTAATGGCTAATTGCAACTGCTGGAGTCACATAAATCCCTTGTTGATTTAGCGGTGTTAAATGCTCCTCATATTTTGGCACTTGTTCGGGGCAAAAGTAGCGATAGGAATATTCTTCAGCAACAGTAGTAGAATAGATTTCGCTATCAACTAATCCCAGCGCGTAACAGAGAGCGTAATTGTGAATTATTGGCTCTGTTTCATACAATCTGCCGATTTCACGAGTTGCAAAATAGAGACTGTCGTGTAACTCTAACTGACAACGATAAATAAATACCATTACTCTTTCCCCGCTTTAGCAGCAGTTTTCTTCTTACTAATATGTTTGTTGGCATACGTTTTAGCTTCTGCATCAGCTTTTTGCAAAATTTCTTTGATTCCTTTCTCACTACCTGTGAGAGTTTTAACTTCATTAATTAGGGATGTAAAAGCATCACCAATTAAATCTGTATGAACAATAAACTCATCAACCATTAATGTCTCAATAGCACTTTTAGCAGCAGTAATTACATCATCTTCATCCAGAGGATCTGGTTGATTTAAAGTATTGCTAGCCTTCATCTGGTCGTATATTGCTTGAGTCCAATGCAGATTACTAGTAATTTCTCCATCTGCAAATACAACACCAATTAACTCATTTCTAACACGACCTGTGCGGGTGGTTTGCGCTCCATAGTGACGAGTTCGCAAGATATTATTAAAAACATAAAGGAAACTAGCTTCAGTGGGGTCTTTAAGTGTAACAATACTAGGGAAAAAAACTTGCGGTTTAATGTGGTCTTGTTGATTAATGCGACTAGTGACTTCACCAGCTTTAGAACCATTTTCACCTTTAGAGGCCATTGTGCCATTTTCAAAAGGAGCATTAAGAGTGAAGGTTTCATGTGATTCATCAAATGCTGTAATTGAAAATGCAGTATCTACTACAACTTTAGATTTTTCAGAACCAGAATCACCAATAGCAAAACCATAAATAATGCAATCAGGATTATCCATTGCGAAATTCACATTATATTCGCATTCTTGAGCAGTCATTAATCCATAGTTACGCAACAATTCCCGGCCAACTAAACGCTCTGGAGTAGACTGCTTACGCTTGAACATTGACAAACGACTAATTGTAGTTTTGTCTTTAACTCCGGCTCTTACTCGTGCTTTATTTAGTTCTCCATCTGTCTGGAATAGTGGATAAGATTCAGTGATGCGAATAGTCAAAAAGTGAGCATATTTACCCATTGGTTTATAAGGAATTTCAGCTTGAAAGAATTTTGATTCTACAGTTTTTAAAATTGCCATGATTTATCTCCAAAGAATTATTTACTAATTATTTAATCAAGAAAATACTGATTGATTTTTATCATCAACAGATTCGGTAGATTGTTCATCTCTAGCTGCATTTTCTTTGTCGTCTTCTAAACGGTAAAGAAACTCGCAGGTATCTCGAATTAAGTTGAGTTGACGACCAGCTAAACGAGCGCGATCGCCTTTAAAACATCCCTCAAAAACATCCTCTACAAAATACTTGGCAAAATCTAGAACAGCTTGGCGTTCTTCCTCACGTTTGCTCATGATCCAGCGTCCTTCAGCAGTAGAAGCATGAACGCGATCCATAAGTTTAAAAACTTCTGCTGCAACAGCCGCAACTAAAGTATCTCCCTGAAACATACATGATTCAGCTTTGAGTATAGTTTCAGCCGCAATATCAATCGGTTTTAACACAGCATTAGTTTTAGGATTATAACGCTTATTAGCTCGGTAAAATCTGCGATATAAATCTGTTAGTTTCTTAGGGTGATTCAAACTTGATGCTTCTCCCACAATTAATTGCTCCATCTTGTTGTCATATTTCACATAGGGGTCAAAACAAGGATAAAAATAATAGGCATAAAGCCGGATTTTTTCAATTCGCGCTGTTTCCGTTCCCTGGTTACGCACCCAGCGATTGAGGTAAGAAAAAACGTACAAAGGACTGGTTTCAAAATCTTTTGCCAGTTCTGTAAATCTTCCCCAATTGGCATCGTAACCAGTCTTACCTTGTCTAGCATTCACATCAAGGTGAATAGCATAAGCAGCAGTAAGGACATTTAAAGGGGCTGCATATTGGATGCTGTTTTCATTCCAGCCTTCGAGAATGTAGTCAAGACGGAAGCGATCGCGTCTCACTAAAGCCCGGAAAGCATGAGGCGCACTATCAAGGAAAACGCTTTCCTCAAATTCTGCCCCATCATTAAAGGGTGGAATCGGTGACTCTGAAACCACAGTTTTAACATCTAAAATCATCGGGAAGGCAAACGCTAACCAACTAGGCATTACCCAAGATTCGGTATCTGTACTGTCCCGCCCTGGTGGCAGCGCCATGAAATAAAATGTTAAAGGCTGGTCTTCAGGATAAGAAAGCTTAAAAGTGCGGTCTTTGTCGCGCTGGAGATTTTCATCAATTAAGAAACTATCTACACTTTGGTAATTGTTTCGCTCCAAATTAGCTTGTAAATCCTTACTGATAAAATGATTACGAACGCTGGTATCAAAGCGAGTTTGAGCGATACCACTGTAAGCTTTTTGCAAAAACTTGTTAGTTTCTGGTGTGAAATAATAAGTCGGATAAAAATATAGATAGCGATATTTACCATCTTCAAATTTTTTCCCTACTGCTTGGGTTTGATTCATCAAAATCTGTCGCAACATCATCTCAATCGCTGCAATGCTTGAGATATTGCGTTTAGCATTTGAGCCTCCTAAATGCTGTTTGTTAGTGTAAACCTGGGGAGTAAATAGAACAGCTGACTCCATTTGTTCTGTCACGGTGTATGCAGAGTGGGAAATTGAGCAAATGAGTTGTCGTCCGCGACTGGCTTTCTTCGCAGCATTGTAGTTTGCTAACTCTTTAAAAAAGATTTCGGCTTGATCGGTAGCTAATTTTTGTTGTGTTTCAGTCGGAAGCATGATGACGCGATCGCACCAATCTCTTAAATCTTTCCATTCATCAGGCAGAGTGTATTGATTAATGATTGGTTCAATAATTTCTATCCAATGATTAACAAGATTTTGAGAAATTTCCCGTACTTCTTCTTGTCCTGGATTATGTTTCAGGTATTGTGCTGCAATATAATACCAGTCATAAGCAATGCCTCCCGTATCTTTTAGTTGCTGAAGTGCGGTAATTTTAGATTTATATTCAGATAAACCCAAAAACTTAACAGCTATCTCTGTCAGATTGATATTTGGAATTTGGGGCAGTTCTTTATTTTTTTTAATTACAGCTTTAACTCTGTCAAGATACTCTTTCCAAAACTTCCCGGTGATTAAAGCTCCTAACTCAGCCAAATGATCGATGCGAATATCTTCTGCAAAATCAATCTCGATATTCTTATCTAAAACACCTTTACGCTGAAATTGAGCTAAATTATTACCTTTATCTGCTGCTTTGCTAGTTTTGACTTTGCTTGGTACTGCATCGACGGTAAACTGCATTAAACCTTTGATATCGAGGAATAGATTGTAATAATCAGCATATTTCATCCCAATATTTCCCCGACTGAAGCCAACTTTTCGGAGTTTTAGTTGGCTAGCACAGAGTTTTTTGATGGTATTGATAACGCGATCGCTTAATCCTTCTCGACTAATTATTGGAGCATCTTTTTTAGCTAAGTAAATTACTCCTGTAGGTAAATAAAGCAGTATTTCATAGTAGGTTTCATCCTCAGTATTAAAGCTAGTGTGCGCTTCCATCAAAGCATTATTAATTACATTAGTTAAAACACCTCTATTTTCAGCAATGCTATGATAAGTAAGTTTTAATTGTCCATCACTTAAAAAGTGGAGAACTTCTTTTAGTTTGGAGTGTTCTGCGTCTTGGGGATGTTTAACAATTGAGGCAAGAGAATCAGCCAACAAAGTTAAACCAGATAGGCTACGCAAGGTGCGATCGCGCAATACTGGATTTAAACCAAATTCCGAAAAATTCCAGTTAGTATCCCAGCGACTTTGTGCATTATAAGCCATGCACAACAAATCATCTATATACTGTTTATAATCTTCTAAATCATCAGGATTAATAAACTTATCTAATCCTAACTGACGAACTTTTTCCGCAATAATTTGACGATGTTCTGCTAACGGTAACTTGCGGCAATCATTCGGCACATCAGGAAACTTTTCAAAGTCATGTAAAATAAACCCAGAAATTACTAAACGTCGTTCGCGTTCTTTAACTACTCGCCGCACAGTTGTATCGAGTTGCTGTAAACGTCTCTCAATTAAGTTTGCAGGGAATAATCCATTGAGTAAATGTGTATTCAGTGATTGATCTGCCGCATTATCTCGTCTAACTTTAGTTTTACCCTCCGCTTCTCGTTTTTGGTCAATTTCATCAAAAAATTTACCACCTTTTGCAGTTATACCAATTGCTATGCGTAACAGATTGGGTAAAACATACTCGGCAAAATCTGTCATCACTTTATCATCAGGCTTTTGAGCCTGTATTGCTTCGCGTAGTAGCTTGAGTGTGAGTAATTCACCTTCAGTTTCGATAGTGCGACTACCATCACTATCAAAGCCAAAATCACCTGATAACCAATCATCATCTGCTACTTCGGAATTTGCAGCATTTTCTGTTTCTAACAGTGATAATTGTTGATGCTTCTCTGAAGTTTTAATTTTTTTAGCCATCTTCTTGACTTAAGGAAATTAAATAAGAGTTAACTTAGCGCACATAAAGCGGATATAGTCGTAATGCAAAACTGATAGAGTTAAAAACTTGCTGCGGATCTATTTCGTCATATTCATGAACAAGCCGATTTCTTAATCCTGATGATGGTGCTATTTGTCTGGCTAATGCAGGAGTAATTACACCGTATTTACCAAGGCTGATAAAAGAATCAAAGTTAGTTTCTGACTTCCCTGGATTTAGCTTTGATAATATGTGATCATTGATATCTATCGCTGCTTGAGCCATTAATTGTAAAAGCCTCTCAGTAATTAGTTGAGTATCAAAGTCAACCAGATAATCATCTAAATTAACTTGCTCAAATCTTTTGAGATTGTCAAGATAACGAGCGATAAAATCTAACCTAGTTGTGACAATTACAGTATCTATTTTCGTCATACACCCTATCTTTGGAGAAACTTTTCAATATTTCGCCGTTTAAGATGTTCGATTTTTTTAAGCTCTGAATTGCTCAATAGCATTTTTTGTTTAAATTTTTCAAATTCTTCTGGATTATCCTCATACAAAACCTTGCCATCACGAGCCACAAAATGTGATATTAGTTCAGAACATTGATTAAGCTCTACAATGTCGATTTGATCAGAATTTATTTTGAATACTTTCCCAAGCACCATAGGTAACTCAAACAACAAAAAAGCGTTATCTTTTACATAAGCCTCACGTTGTTCTTGATCACACAAAACTGCAAAATCCCAGTCACTTTTAGCGTGAATATCACCAGTAGCTCTAGAACCAAATAAAACTAACATTTTTAAATAAGGTATTTTTTCAGGAAGTTGTTGAGCAAATTCTCTGAGTTTTGTAATTGTTGGTGTTGTCATATCAGTATTCCTATTAACCGTTATCTAGTTTGCAATTTTTATTCCACTCCTTCTAGTAGTTTAGCAACTTGCTCTGGAGCCGGAAGCTGATTTTTTAGTTCTTGAGGTAGTGTAGAAAATAGTTTATAAGTTGCTATACTAATTAGTTTATTCGATTCTCTAAGTGCATACTCAACAATAGTTTTATCTTTGGATTTGCAAAGAATAATTCCAATTGAAAAATTTTCGTCTGGGAATCGAGATAAATCATCTAAAGCTACTAGATAAAATTGCATTTTCCCCACATATTCAGGTAGGAACTCTCCAGTCTCTAACTCAATCGCAACTAGACATTTTAATTGGCGATGATACAGCAACAGGTCAATAAAAAATTCTTCATCGCCAACTTCTAAGCGATACTGACTACCAACAAAAGTAAACCGCCCACCCATCTCTTGCAAGAATGGTTCAACTCTTGCCAAAATCGCCTGTTCTAGCTGTCGTTCGCTGTGTTCATCTGCTAGTTCTAAGAAATCAAAAGTATATTCATCTTTGACAGCCAATTTTAATTGGTTATGAATCTCTGCTGAAACAGTTTGGTTAAAGTTAGTTTGATTCAACAGAGTTTTTTCGTATGTTTGATTTTCAATTTGATGAATTAAAACATTTTTTGTCCAACCAAATTTACGAGTCATTCTGATATAAAACTCTCGTTTTAAGTCATCTTTGCACTTTTCTACAATGACCAGATTGTGACTCCATCCAATTTCTCGCACCAATGGTGCGAGTTTTTCATTGTTGACGTATGATTCATAAAAAAGCCTCATCCGCCAAAGATTAGCAGCAGAAAATCCGCTAATTCCTGGAAACTCTGCTTGTAAGTCTTTTGCTAACTGTTCCACTACCGATTTACCCCAGCCTGCTTCCTGCTGTCGGGTATAAATCATTTGTCCGATATCCCAGTAGAGGTTAATCATCTCCCGATTAACTGCTTTTAGTGCTTCGTACTGGGCTGAACGAATACGCTGTTTTATTTCCATGAGCAAATGTCTGTAATCGTTTGAAATGGGGTTACTCATAACGAAAAGGTTCAACTCGTTCATGACTAACTAGCCGACGCGCATAGATTAAACAGGCTTGCACATCTTCCCTTTCTAACCAGAGATAACCTTCTAGCAAGGTTTCGATAGTATCTCCTGCTGCAAGCATCCCTAAAATATGTTCAACCGCTAGGCGGCGACCTCGAATAATTGGTTTACCGCCAAAGATTTTGGGGTTGACTGTGATTCTTTGCAATAGTTGTTGTTCGTTTATAGTTTACCTACGTGATGACAGTAGATTGTTTTATTGTGTTTACGCTCGAAGCAGCAACTGAGTCTTGTAGACAAAAATATCAATCATTGACCTTCCGATTACAAGTCGGATGTACACTGCAAAGAGCATCCTAATCTGGTAGGCAGTATCTATTCACTAGACCCTGTAGCTTTTCAATTTCACTATCCTGATACCTAATACGATTCAGGATTAAATCTTTACACTCATCGATTTGCTCATCCTGATTGTCAAATTTTTTCAACAAATCTTTATTTACTACTTAGGGATTGAAACAAGCAATCCATATCTCATCTCCTTTGCTTTTAAACGTGTAAGCAAGCGTATCCAGCAGCAGCGCAGAGTGACCAAAAGCGATCGCACAGCTTGTACTAGCATCATGAAAGCTATACTGATCGCTAATTGGGTAAATCTGAAAATGCATCGGTAGCCTTAGCCTCATCCGCACCTCGGCAACTGGACGGCGAATCACGTAACATACCAAACCCTTTTTTTTCAAACTTTTGTTAATTCCTGCAATCCACGGGTTTTCTGGTTGCCAAATTTCCACACCAGTTAAAACCTGAACTTTCCAAGCATCGGCTATTGGTTGCAAGTCGCCAGAGTAGGTAAACTTCCAGTTCAGCCGTTCCTCGCGGTAGTCACGCAACTTCATAAACGCTAGACAGTGAGCAAATCTACCTTTAGCTATGGGTTGTCCGGTGCGTTCTGCGGTTTCTTTGAGTGTCCGTATAAATGCCGCTTCTGTCCATATTTCAATTTCTAAGTTGCCTAAAATACCCGGTAAATCGTAGGTTTTAAACCTGTCTACCTCATTTTTTTCCGTTAAATCATACAAACCACATTGCAGAGGGCTAGAACCACGAAAACTATAAGCATCTTCAGCAATGGGATTCCCAGATTTACCTGAAATTGCTTGCCAGTCTTTTGCCCATCCTGAGATGCGTCCACTTAAAGATTTCAAACTAGTTTCAAAGACATCCTCACAAGCTTGTTGAAACTTTTCTCGGCTTTGGGCATACTGTTGTTGAATTGTGCGATCGCTCAACTGATACAATAGCCGAAATGACTGCACAGCCCCCCAACGACGATAATAACCACGGAAATCGTTGATTTGTCGATAATTCTCGGTAATTGTATTGTGAAAAGAGGGGCGATCGCAAATACTATTTACTTCTAACGGTGGAATATCCCCTTTAAACAATCGCTCAACCAAAAAGTTAGGAACTAGAGAAAAAGCTGTAAAATTATCAAACTTGATTTTTTGACCATCTTTCTCATACTCGTCATGCCTTCCTAAGCGTCCTAAACGTTGGATAAAGTTACCTGCATCGGATGATTCAAAAATTAGAAAATTAATTTTGAAATCAACCCCAATATCAATTGTGCTAGTACCAATAACTAAGTCAGCAGCAAGACTTCGTTCTTTTTCTTCTTTTCCCGATAGCCCTGTATTCTCTCCAACTTTCAATCTGTAAAGGTGTAGGATTTCCCGGAAAAATTTAGTTAGGCGTTTAACTGCTGCAATTGAGTTAAGGATGATTGCACCTTTACTTCCTGGATACTGCTGAAACTGAGCTAAAATCAAATCACTATTTTCTTTTAGCCAGGTTTCCGAAGCCTTGAACGATGGTTCCAAAGGAATAAAATTCAACTTAATTGTCCGTGCTACATGCCGCCAGCCCTGTGCTTGTAGTTGCTGCCCTTGTTCTGGTGTATCGGGAAATTGATATTTATTTTGTTTGAGAGGATCAATTTCTTGACAACGAAATCCTGCTTTTTCTAATCGCCTAATTAAATTTGTATCTGGTGTAGCTGAGAGAAACAGAAATTTTTTGCGGCGGTTTGTACAGCGAATTAACAACATTGTGTTAATAACACTAACAATTTGTGGAGCAGCGAAAACGTGAAATTCATCAAAGATAAATAAGTCAAAATCTTTATCAATTCTGCCCCATAGTTTATCTGGACTATCGCCACGAATTATATAAGCACCTCGATGTAGGTAGTGAAATATATCTGGGTTGGTTAATAATGCTTCTCTTTGGTTAGTGAGAGTTGCGATCGCAGCACTTTTTTTCAATCCTTCATTTTCGGCATAAATTTCTAAATCAGCACCACTTAATCGCACTACACGGGGTTTATCTCTAGGTTGAAATTCTGCAATATAACCTTGAACTTGTGTTTCTTGGTCACGCGCCAGTTCGTTGGTTGGGTAAAGCCCAATAGCAGAAAATTCACCCTGAAGCACTTCTAAATATGCAGCCAAGCTTTTACCATCGCCTGTCATGGCGGTGTTAAAAACTACATCAATATTAGGGTCACGCAATGCTTCTAATGTTGCTGCTTGATGCCAAGATAATGACCAATCTTTTGGTAACTGCACTCCGTCAGGTGTGGGGACGGTTTGTGAATAAACGGGTTTAAGAGTAATTTTGTAACTTTCGGACATACACTTAAATAGTGTCCGTAACTGGTTGTTAAAAACTATATTGGCACGCAGAATAGAAGTTGACAAGAGATTACACTTATAAAGTATACGGACATTTTTGATGAGTCGAAAAGGTCAATCTATTACACTGTCGATATCAGAACAGGATAAAGCTGAATTAGAAAGCTTGGCGCTGGAGTTTGGTATGATGTGGGGCGATCGCCCGAATATCTCCAAATTAATAGAAGCGATCGCCCGTCATCAGTTAATTATTGGTAAAAATAACGACTGGTCAGAAGAACGTGTTCGTGCGCTTGACCGTGCAATGCGTTTATTAACTGACAATGGGCAAAGTGAACAAGCACAAACAATAGCACAATTATTACTAGAACGTAGCGAACTACCGATACCTCTGCGAACCGACATCGAAAGTTTTCTAGGAAACTTACCGCCGCAGTGGCGTTTAGAAATAGATCGTTACATTTTACGCCATCAACCGTTTCAACTCAGCTATCAAGATGCAAGACATCACGTCTGGAATTTTACTGTTCGTTATGCCAAAGTTATATCCCACGAAAAGCGTCAATATTTAGATTGTTGGTGTGAGGAAACTGAGGGTAACTTTGATGTGGAAGAATTACAGCACAATTGGAGTTTACGTTTAGATAGGATACAAGATGCTGCTGTTATACCTGTTGCTGGTAAGTGGCGCACAGGGTTAGCACAGATAGACGTAGAAATGCATCTATTGGGTAATTTAGGCTTTGCTTACCAAGCCAAGCCAGAAGATAAAATCAATGAATGGCTACCAGATACACAAAAGATGAAGCGAGTTGTCAGACGTGTTTCTAGTACCTTTTGGTTTATTCGAGAAGTGATGCAATATGCACCAGATTGTGTAATTGTCTCGCCAGCCAATGTACAGGCACTTATCCAAAATAAAATTAAAGCTCTTTATCAAAATTATCATTTAGATGTTTCTTCATAAAAATTGTATTTCAGCAAATAAAGGAAAATGTTTCAATCCATAATAGGGAGTAAATGAAATTTCAACTCTCCTCTATTCAATGCATTAAATGCCTTTCTATATTTTACTGTTGGCATATTTGTTTATTCTTTTCTTTATGCTGTTTGGAAAAAATCCCTCTAGCTATCTCTAGTAATTGTTTAGCTGATTTTTGTCTGTTAACCATTAATCGAGGAATTTCATAATAGTTTTTAAAACAGGTATATGTGACTATTTCATCATTATACAAATAACTTGATAAATAATATTTAGATACATAAGATTCTACCTGTTTATTATAAGCTCCATAAGGGTAAGCAAAATGAGATGCTACTTTTTGCTCTGGATCTAAGTCTTGTGTGCATTTCCTTAATTCAGTTCTAGATTGTACCAATTCGTTAATTAATTCTCGACGGTTGAGTGTTGTCAGATCTTGATGATTTAATCCATGAGATTGAATATCATAAAATCCTTTTTTCAATCCTTCTCTCAATTCCTGACAGCCTAAGTGGGTAAAATCTTGATTTCCTTTTCTAGCTAAAGTTCCTGGATTGATAAATAAAACAACTTTGATTTTCTTGCCATATTTATTTTCGAGTTTAGACAAAAGGGGTAGTAAGTTTGTATGTACTGTTCTATAACCATCATCAAAGGAAATCATGATGGGTTTTTGATTACGATGTTCATTGGGGATTTTTTGAGATTTAGTTAAGAAAAAAACATATAAATCTTCAGATGTCAAAAACCAATAATTATCATTAATTAAATTAACTAAAAGTTTTTCTAAATCTTTTTGGGGGTAATGCATTACTCCTAACTGCAATTGAGAATCAGATTTTTTAGGATTAACAACTCCATGAAAACCTAAAACAGGAACTATCGGCTCGGTATATTCTAAATTAAGAAGAGAAAAACCAATGAGAGATACTAAAGCTAAACTAAAAGGAAAGTTTTTATTTTTTTGATAACTAACGACGTTATCGTCATTGTTGTCCGTCATGAAAGTAGTGCAACCTTAAAAAGTTTGGCAATGCTACGCTAAAAATAATGCTTAGTATTCAGTAAAAATACGTAATTTTTAGTAGCATTAATATAGTATAGTTGATTGCAGTTGTTCTGCCAATATTGCCCTAATTTCACACAGATATAGCGTTTTTTACAGTTTACAACCTAAATCGTCATTAATTGCGTTAAAACTAATTAATTGTAAATAATCGGGATTAGCTAAAAACTGTTTTGCTGCTAGTAATCCGGTAATACTCCAAGTTTGATAAATCCGGGCTTCTCTGCCAATTAGACGACCATGATCACCATCGTAGTATTCAGGAAATTGATCTGTAAGTAAACGTTTTTCAGCAACGGCGATCGCTTCTTTGGCAAGTTCTAAACGACCTATTTTCTGTGCCGCAGCAGTGAATAACCACAACAAAACAGGCCAGTTACCGCCATTGTGATAAGACCAAGGCGTGTTTTTAGAATCACATCCGGTAATTATTTGCCACTCTAAACCTGAGACAGCAGGATAGCAAATTTTAACAGGCATACAACCAATTAAGTCTTGCCAACGATGCTCAAATAAATTCATGATGCTTTGTGATTCAGCTTCATCAGCTAAAGAAACTAAAATTGCCATGAGATTTCCTAAAGCAAAAAAGCGAAAATCTATTCGTCCTGGCCCCAGATTTCCTGCCAAATAACCTCCAGTTTCGGGCAACCACTGAATTAACCACTGGGGAATTGATTGTGGATAGATATTAAACTTGTTAGCAACTTCTTTGCCAAACTCATCATCTTTATAGCGATAAATTTCGTTTAATCGTTGCAAATCTAACCAATAATAGTTGCGGACATGATACTCCAAAGCTCCTAATCGTCCGTTGATAGTGCTGAGATAGCTATCTTCATTAGGCAAAAGCAATTCACGAGCTGTTCTTAAAGTGGCATAAAACAACACCTGAATTTCTAACGGATGTTCGTAGACTCCCATACGACGGTCAATCATAAACGCGCCATCGGTAACTAACATAGTAGGGTACATAGCAAACCGATGTACCAAACAAAGGTCTAGAATCCGCTTAATTCCTGCTTGAAATTCGGGCTGACGTGCCAGTTCCACATCACCTGTGACCTTTTGATAGGCACGCAACAAGATAATCCACCACATACAAGAATCAATAGGAGGAACGCGGGCGATCGCTTCTTCACCAAAATCAGCGGCTAAAAATTCCTCACTTCCATTGGATTGCACCTTGAAACTAGCAGGCATTAAACCTAATCCAGGTTTAAAGCAGTCTATCTGCTCTTCATGGCTTTGTAATTTGAGGATTTCTACTAAAAAGTTACGAACAATCTCTGTTCTGCCATCTATGAGAAATACTAAAGCAGAAGGAACAAAATCACGGATAAAACACTGATTATAGTTGAGTGTATCTAACTGTGGATCTTGGGCAGCTACAGTACCAATAGGTTTTCCGCAGTAGTAAATTATGGATTTTTCTAGAAGTTTCCAGGCTTCTGCTTCTAGAGCATTTTTATTATTTTTCACACTAGTCAAGTCGCTTCGCTCCAATTAAAAATTAAAGACAACTAGTGGGAGCTTGAACTCGCCACTAATTGAAGACCGCCAAATCTGCATATTGTGGCGTGGGCTTTGACTCAAAAGATAATTAATTCAAAATTATTTCTACTCTTTCTTTGCGAATTTTGAATTTTGCATTGTAAAAGACTTATCATTAAGACCGCAGAGGGGCAGGAAAAAAGTGCGGTCTTTTTCCAAAGGAAGACGCTACGCGATCGCAAAGCGTAAAGCGTAAAGCGTGACTTGAGGATCACCCAAATTGACTATCAACTCTGCAATATCTTTTTCTCACTCCCCAATGTTTCATTGATCGCTGTCACTAACAACTCATTTAAAGAAATTCCCACTGCTTTCGCCATACTAGAAATCACACTTTTGGGGGCAAAAGAACAATACAATCCTGCTTCTAAAAACCAAGGTTGTCCCTCTGGATCAATGCGGAAGTCAAATAAACTGTAGTGACGACAGCCTAAAACTTGATGACACTTCTTAGCCACTTGCTGAACTTTTTGGGTCATCGGATCATTAGGGTTGACAATCCAAGACTTGACATTATCTTTAGCGGCAAACGACAAGTTACCATCGTTTGTTTGTTGGAGTTTATCAACATGGCTGCGGATAGGTTTTTCCTGGGGTTCTAGTAGATACTCTTCAAGCGGTAAACCCATTAACTCCCCGTCTTTGACAATAATGCCGCATCTAACTTCTCGACCGAGTTCAATGAATGCTTCTACAATCACTTCATCTGCATATTCAAATGCTTGCTTCAAGGCAGCGTCATATTCAGCAGCCTCTTTAACTAAGACCACACCTAAAGAGTTATCGGAATTTGCAGGTTTGACGATCGCTGGAGGTATAATTGTCGGAATGTCTCCTTGGTAAAGCAGTTCTCCACGCGGCACTTTCACCCCTGCTGCTTCGACAACTGCTTTGGCTTTAGCTTTTTGGGCTGTTATTGCCATAATATCTGGAGTATTGCCTATGTAAGGGATATTCAGCAGGTCGAATAAGGCGCGGTAGTGAGTCATTCCAGAAATACAAAACATTTGTGGTAGCATTATGTCAATGTTTTGTGCTGTTATAAACTGTATAGCATCAAATAGAGGAATTGGTTTTGTGGCATCGATATCTTCTTGATTGAGAGAGCGAGGAAATCGCCACTGACCATCAGGTGTAATGTATGCAATTTGAGAGTCATAATGTGATTGATCTGCCATTGCTGCCAGACAGTCTTGGGCATAAAGGCGTGACAAATTACAGTAAAAATCATTGTCGGCAGACCCAACTAAATGAAGGATACGAAGTACTGACATGACGATTGATCTTTTTTAGTTACTTTATATAACTGGAGTTTAATGGTTAATGAACTTGTAGTACAGCACCATCTATGAAAAACTCCACCCCACTTGCGGGATGGAGTTTTCGAGCACGGGAAACAGTACGGTCTTTTCCTAAGGGGATAATTAAGTTCGTAGTCAAGACTTTAGTTTTGAGTTTTAAGCACTGAGTGCTTACTACGAACCAATCAAAATTAATGCAATGAAATATTAGCTGCCAGTCTTTATTGCAAATTAGCTGGAACTTTTTCAGGAACTACCCAATAATAAACTTGTCTGCCATCTACTGTTAGAGTCTTTTCTGGTTTCCAATCACCCATATCGAAAGAGTGAGAGACAATTCGAGTACCGGGCTTGAGTTCGCGCAATAATTTGGGGCGGAGTTTGAGGTTGATCTCAGGCAGCAAGTAGAGTGTAACTACTGTAGCTTCGCTAAAGTCGGTATTAAACAAATCTTGCTGGACAAACTGCACACGATCAGTTACGCCTGCCTTTTGAGCATTAGCATTAGCTTCTTGAACACGTTCTGGATCTATATCTATACCAACACCCCGCGTACCATACTTTTGTGCAGCTGTATTGACAATACGACCATCACCACTACCAAGGTCGTAAAGTACATCATTTTTGCCCACTTTTGCCACCTCTAACATCGCATCCACTACAGGCTGTGGCGTAGGTACATAAGGAACATCACCGGGGCGTTCTTGGGGTTGAGTTGTAGGAGTTGATGTTTGGGTCTGAGCAGTTTCAGTCTGACCAGTTAAGGTAGGTGGTTGTACCTCTGCTTCCAAGTCGCGTTGTTGCGTTGTGCAGCCAGCAATCCCTAAGCTGGTAATACTAACTCCAGTAACTAATACAAACAGAACTTTTTTGAAACTCATGATTTTTGTCCTTTGTTAGTTGTTAGTGGTCAGTGGTCAGTTGTCAGCGATGCACTGAGCGTAGTCGAAGTGTTGTCAGTTGTTATTATTCTTGCTCCCCCTGCCTCCTCTGCCTCCCCTGCCTCCCCTGCCTCCCCTGCCTCCCCTGCTTCCCCTGTCTCCCCTACTCCTCACCTCTTCCT
This sequence comes from Halotia branconii CENA392, assembly GCF_029953635.1. Classification (NCBI taxonomy): domain Bacteria; kingdom Bacillati; phylum Cyanobacteriota; class Cyanophyceae; order Nostocales; family Nodulariaceae; genus Halotia; species Halotia branconii. The sequence continues at coordinate 3,360,938 of NZ_CP124543.1, forward strand.
TGAGCGGTAACGATTCCAGAACAGCAAGGGTATACCTGCTGCCACAACTAGAACGCCTACAACAGCCCCCACGCCTGTATAAACCAAGCTGGAGTAAAGCAAGTAGCCGCAAACTGCACAGAATAATAACGGAGTGATGGGATAAAAAGGTACACGAAATGGGCGGAGGATGTGGGGGTCACGTTTTCGCAGTACTAGTAGCGATATGCCCGAAAGTAAAAAGAAAAACCAAAAAACGGGGGCGGTGTAGTCTACCATCGTTTCAAAGCCTTTGCGGGTAATCGTACCTAAGAAAACAAGCGCTAGGGCGATCGCTCCTTGCAGCATCAGAGCATGGGTAGGAGTACTAGGGCGTTGCTGCCAGCGTCCCATAAAACTAAATAAAGAAAAATCTTGCCCTAAGGCATAAATGGTACGCGCTCCGGTAAAAATTGTGGCATTCATTGCTCCCAAAGTAGAAATGGCAATCAGCAAGCTAATAAACCAAGCTCCTGGTTCACCCCAAAGCGATCGCATTAAGTCTGCGGCTACGGCTTCGGAGTTGGCCATATTGGTTAATCCCAATCCGCGTAGGTAAGCCAGATTGATTAACAAATAAATGCCAGTAATAATGCCAATGCTCCAAAGTAGCGATCGCAGCATATTACGTTGTCTGTTTTGGATTTCTGCTGAGATGTATGCTGCTTCATTCCAGCCGCCGTAAGACAGCAGTACAAATACCATTGCTAATCCCCAAGTTCCTGATGATGCAGATTCTACAGGGGCAGGAGCAGTAGAATTAGAAACTGCCGTCAGTCCCAATATCACCACTAGCAATAAACCCAAGACTTTCGCTAGTGTTAGTAAGTTTTGTGTCCATTTACCCTGTTGCAGACCAATGATATTGAGAGTAGTTAATAGCGCGATCGCGATCGCTGCATAAACAGAAGGTGAAAATGTACCTAATCGCCATATCTGAGAAGCATAATCACCAAATACAAATGCCAACAGAGTTATAGAACCAGTTTGAATTACTGTCATCCGCGCCCAGGCAAATAAAAAGGCGATTCCTCGCCCAAAAGCACGCTTTAAGTAATAGTAAACACCGCCAACATCAGGATAGGTTGTCGCTAACTCTGCATAGCACACTGCTCCCACCAGAGACACAGCACCACCCATTATCCAGAAAAGCAGTACAGCAATATTGCTACCTGCTTGAGCTGCAACCAGGGCAGGAGTTTGAAAAATCCCTGCCCCAATGACAATACCGACAATCAAAGCGACGGCATCTGGTAAGGTCAGCGATGCTTTAGGCGCAGCTACTTCAGTTTCTGCTAATTCTTCAAGTAAACTGTAGTTTTCACCTTTACTCACATTCTTACCTCATTTGGCACGATTAATTCTTTTTGCCATCGTTGCGATCGTCAAAAATACTAAAATCGCTGATTCATAATTCCACAACGCAAATCAAGCTACCATTAAAAATGGCAAAAAGCTGATGGTATAAGTCTTTTGACTTTTGACCCTTCGACTGCGGCTTCGTTGAGCGTAGCCGAGATGCTCAAGGTCAAGGCTGAGTTTCGACTGCGCGGCAGTTGAGCGAAGTCGAAACTCAACTGCCGCGAAGCTGAAGCCTTGACTTTTGCGTAGTGGCATTTAACCTAGAAGTTGTAACCAACATCTAGCAGTACTCAAACTTCGATTTCATCTACAAAACCAAATATTTACGCCATGATAAATTCGTGGGTTTCATCGGTTAAAAGCTGAAATATAGTACAAGCTTTTCGAGGGCGTTTAATCAAATATCAACTTGAGACCAGTAAATATTCTCAATACCTTTATCGCCTATAAATGTGACATAAAAATGACAGTCGAAAATCAAATTTAAAATAAAAATTCTAATACTAAAGTAGTATATAGTCAATTTTGTCTTCTATCTTTTGTGTGATTTTTTTAAGTATATAAATCTCTAGTTATCGAAATTTTCAATAGTATCGATTTTGATAAAAACTGTAAAAATAATCATTACTTGACTACAATGGCAACTCGATTTGAAACATAGATCCTTGACCTAATTTGCTTTTAACACTGAGATTACCGCCATGAGCTAAAACAATTTGTTGAGCGATCGCTAATCCTAAACCAAAGCCACCCACAGAACTTTGACGCTGCTTGTCTACTTGATAAAATCGCTCAAAAATATGGGGTAAATCTGCTGCGGGAATGCCAATACCACTATCTTCAACTTGAATAACTGCCCGATGGCAATCAATAAATAAACGCAATTCAACTAATCCATCAGCAGGAGTATATTTACAGGCATTGCTGACAAGATTCATGACTGCCTGATAAAGCAATTCGGGATCTGCCTTTACCACAATTTCCTGTGGAAGTAAATCACAATTGAAATTTAAATGTTGAGCTACAGTTTGAGTAGTTTGAGACTCGATAAGTTCCTTCAATAAATCACTAAGGTCAATTTGTTTGAGAGATTCAGGAGCTAAACATCCCACCCGACGCGCTAAAAATAGCAGATTTCCAATCAGAGTATTCATCGATTTGGCAACTGCAACAATCTTTTCCAAACGCAGATGCTTCGCAGCATCTTGATCGCCAGGAGCAAGTAATCCCACTTGAGCATTACTGAGTATTGCCGCTAGAGGGGCGCGTAATTCATGGGAAGCGTTAGCAGTAAAGCGTTGCAATTGTTCATAGCTGTCGCGAATTGGTAGCATTGCTAAACCTCCGAGGAACCATCCCATGAGACTCGTAGCTGCCAAAGCCATTAAAACTGTCAATATCAACAACAGCAAAAACCTATTGAGAGACTCTTGGGCGCGAGTCATAGGCATTGCCATTTGCAGATAACCAATTAATTTACCCTGATGTTGCACGGGTAGAGTGAGTTGACGCAGCCAAATAACTTTTGATGTTGATGAACCTGAGTTATATGTAGTTTTAATGGTTTGAAATTCAGCCGTCTTGCTTAACTGTTCTTGGGGAGGCACACCAAAGAATCGCTTCAGCTTACCTTCAGCATCATACCAACGGGCATAAATAATTTCACTATCTGGTGATGGCGGATTGTTGCCCAGTAGGGGTACATTTTTGAGAATCGCGCGTTTTTTACCCTGATACAGTTTGTACTGGATGTTGCCAGCAATTATCCTAGCTTTTTTATAAAGTAGTGAATCTATGACTCCTAATTGCTGAAGCGTTTCTTGATAGTAGAGTGTTCCAGCGAAAATCACTAAAATACTACCCATTGAAAGGGTAAACCAATGAGCCAAGTTGCGGCGGCTACGGTTGAACATCTGATGTCAGTGGTCAGTGGTCAGTTGTCAGCGATGTACTGAGTTTCGACTACGCGGTAATCGAGTTTCGACTACGCTCAACTGCCGCGAAGTCGAGATTCAACTACCGCGTAGTCGAAGTGTGGTCAGTTGTTTTTGATCTGGTTTAATACTCTATCTCCTTATGGATGGAGTTTTTTACTTGCTTCAGGGTTAATTCTATAGCCGATACCATAAACAGTTTCAATCCAATCTGCTGCACCTACTACTTGTAAACGTTGCCGCAGTCGGCGTACTAAAGTCGTGGTGGCGTTACTTTCTGGTTCACTTCCCCATTCCCACAATGCTTGTTCTATTTGGTCACGGCTTAAAACTTGGTGGGGATGGCGCATTAGGTACTCTAGTAATTGAAACTCACGAGCAGATAATTCAACTGTTGCCTGTCCTCGTTCTACTATTAAAGTGGAAAGGTGTAATTGTAAATCAGCAATCTGAAGTGTTTCACCTTGCCAAAGGGGCGATCGCCTGCCTAATGCCCGTACCCTTGCTAATAATTCAAACACATCTGTAGGCTTGACAAGGTAATCATCTGCTCCTGCATCTAAACCTGTAACTTTGTCAAGAGTAGTATCTTTTGCTGTCAACATTAACACAGGTGCAGTTTTTCCCGCTTGGCGATATTGACGACACAAATCTAAACCGCTAATTTCTGGTAGCATCCAATCAAGAATCAATAAATCATAGTCTCTTTGGCAAATTACCCACTTAGCGATCGCGCCATCTTCAACACCGTCCACGATATGTCCAGCTTGTGACAATGCTGTCTGTAAGGGTTCTAATTGTGCTACGTCGTCTTCTACCAGAAGTATTCGCATTGTGAGCTTGATTTTGGTAATTATCACCCTGATTGTAGAAAATCTGACTCAGTAAAATGTCTTCCACCAGTGGGATTTTCAGCCAAATTAAGAATGATTAAATGAGAAAGTGTCTAAAATAATTTTCTAGCGATTTTCTGATCAATGAAATACACCACTCTAGTCCCTAACCCCTAGTTCCTAGCCCATTTTCCTTAATTTTCTTTATCATCAGTGAAATTATCACTTCCAAAGTTTACAGCTAATATGTTCTCACAACATTGGTGGAAATCATTGCGTTTTCTGGGGTTAGAGTTTTGGCTACCTCTACCTATTTTAGGTATAGTTTTTTGGTTGAGTGGCAACCTCTTAGCAGAACATTTATTCAGCCGACCTTATAGCATGGTAAATCAACTTCATGCAGATGCTTCACCAGAATTACAGATGTCAATGTATGTACTACTTATTTCTGCGGAAGTTGACAAAAGTGCAGGCATTACCAAAGTTACAGTTAAAACCACAGACTCTTCGAGGAGAACTTTATTTTTTGAGTTTCCAGTAACAGATATTAGCCAGATCGAGACAGCGATCGCCCAAAAATTAGGAATGTCAATTGAGGATATCCGTAAACTCGTGCGTTATCAAATCAATGATTAAAACCTGCCACTGGGCAAAAATAGAATGTCTACTATTTCTCCTATTGTCAAACCCAATCCTGCTAAAACTGTTAAAATCCAAAAAGAATCCATTTTATTAAAACCAGCAAAGCGCATCTCTAAATCAGCTAACCACGTCGTTGCTAAAGGAATGACAAAGAGACTAAATAAAAGTGACCAAGTTTCCACAAAAGCAATCGATGCGCTGACAAATAAGATCACAACTAAAGTTTGAGAGCCAAAAGCAACTAAACCCTCTAACCAAACAATACTTTTTCGCACTATAGCTATAGCAACAGTGACTATAAAAGCTCCCATTAACCAAACAATGTGATGAGCCGCAAGATACCATCCCAGCAGAGCATAAGCCAACCAGAGTAGTACTAAAGGCATTACAGGAAATCGATTGAAAAATCCTACATCCATTTTTATGAAGCCTGTAATAATTTTGAACTGAATTATCTTAATTTTAGGCAAAAGTTTTGAGAACTGGGGATGACAATTTGTAGCTTTTATTGAAAAAATTGTCATAAAAACTATAAGCAAAATTACTTAAATTAAGGTAGAAATGAGATTTTTGCAATAATCTAAGTATCTTTAGGTAAGCACTGCCCAATAAAACTACGTATATTTTAGTATTTTGGAATTTTAATATTGCCCAAACTCCTTGAATTACAGGTTTAGTGTGCTAAGTCAAGCATGATATGAATACTTACATGGACTAGGAATACAATAAAAATACCGAACTAAAAGCATGACATACCTATGTAATGACTAAACATTTCACTCCTGCCTTTGCTGCTGGCAATTTAGTGATAAACCATCATAAGTCAATATGCAATGCAACATTACACAATATAAAATCGTCATCAAAATGAAACAAAAAGTGCTTAATTTCCGAACGTGGGTATACCCGAATTGGTTTTAACCTATGTAACGTAATTGTTGTATACGCACGTATTAGCTGGAAAGTGGATAAAATTATGCGTAGGTTTCTCAGTACTCTTTCCCTAGTGGCATTAGTACAATACATACCACTAAGTGTCCAAGCTCAAGTAGTCAAACCTGCTTCTGGGATGCCATCTGATCCCATTCAACAGGTAGTTGCTGCCAAGTTGATGACCAATTCACCTGACGGCAACTTTTATCCTGAAAGAATGCTAAATCGGGCAGAACTAGCCTCGATTATGGTGAAAGTATTTAAACTGGATAAAAGACAAGCTGTTAGCCAAGAAAATTTAGTGATTCCAGATGTACCAGCATCTCATTGGGCATTTAAAGATATTCAGACAGTTCTCAAAACTGACATCATGAAAGGCTATCGAGGTAACTTGTTTTTCCCTAATCAAAGGGTAACGCGGGCTGAGGGTTTAGCCATTTTTGCTCAAGCTTATGGTGTATTTCAGTTTGCTGATGACACTGTAAACGAAACCCTTGCTCCATATCCAGATGCAGCGTCTGTTCCTAATTGGGCCAGAAAAGCGATCGCCACAGTCATTGCAGAAGGATTTATTAACACAGATGCCCAAAACAATATATCTCCCTTACGACCAATGACCCGTGGGGATATGGCGTATGTGTTGAGTAAATATTTACAAAGACAGCAGCAGCTACCGGAAACCCCGGAAGTTCCTAGTGTCCCCGATAGCCCAGAATCCCCTTAGGTCTACGTGTTGCTTTATTTATATGAATACACTCAACTGTAGTTATCAAGGTAATTATGATGACTTGTGAATAAGTAACCGTCGTTGTGCTACGTGATAAAAATTACCCAAATTACGCTACAGACAGCCACTCAGTTCCAGTATGATTCTGAGGACAACCCCACCGTGGGAAAATCAAAAATACCAGAAGTAGAGATTAGAGAGGAAAACCCTATAATATGCATCTGAGTGAAATCACCCATCCCAACCAGTTGCATGGTTTGTCGATCAGGCAATTGCAACAAATTGCTCGTCAGATTCGAGATAAGCATCTACAAACGGTAGCAGCAACTGGAGGACATCTAGGGCCTGGTTTAGGTGTTGTAGAGTTGACGCTAGGGCTTTACCAAACACTAGATTTAGATCGGGATAAAGTTATTTGGGATGTAGGACACCAAGCTTATCCCCATAAATTAATCACAGGACGCTATAGCAATTTCCATACCCTCAGGCAAAAATCAGGAGTTGCTGGCTATCTGAAGCGGTGTGAAAGCAAGTTCGATCATTTTGGTGCTGGACATGCTTCTACTAGTATTTCAGCTGCCTTGGGCATGGCTTTAGCGCGAGACTTGAAAGGAGAAAAATTTAAAGCAGTAGCTGTCATTGGTGATGGTGCTTTAACTGGAGGTATGGCTTTAGAAGCCATTAATCATGCGGGACACTTGCCCAAAACTAATGTGCTAGTTGTACTCAACGATAACGAGATGTCCATATCTCCTAATGTGGGCGCAATTCCTCGCTATCTCAACAAAATGCGCCTTAGTCCGCCAGTGCAGTTTATCAAAGACAACTTTGAAGAACAATTCAAGCAAATTCCCTTCGTTGGAGAGTCTCTATCTCCCGAACTCGGACGCATTAAAGAAGGGATGAAGCGCTTAGCTGTTCCTAAAGTAGGTGCAGTCTTTGAAGAACTAGGCTTTACCTATATAGGCCCAGTAGATGGACATAACTTAGAAGAATTGATTGCCACCTTCCAACAAGCACATCAAATACCAGGGCCAGTTTTAGTGCATGTGGCAACGATGAAGGGTAAAGGCTACGAAATTGCCGAACAAGATCAAGTCGGCTACCACGCCCAAAGTCCATTCAATTTGACAACTGGTAAAGCTGTACCTTCTAGCAAGCCCAAACCTCCCTCTTATGCCAAAGTCTTTTCTCACACTCTTGTCAAACTAGCTGAACACAATCCCAAAATTGTGGGGATTACGGCAGCAATGGCCACAGGCACAGGTTTAGATAAACTTCAGGTAAAACTGCCCAATCAATATATTGATGTCGGCATTGCCGAACAACATGCTGTCACCTTAGCAGCAGGACTCGCCGCCGAAGGAATGCGTCCCGTCGCCGCTATCTACTCTACCTTTTTACAACGGGCTTATGACCAGATAATTCACGATGTCTGTATCCAAAACCTACCAGTGTTTTTCTGCCTAGATAGGGCGGGAATTGTTGGTGCGGATGGCCCCACTCACCAAGGGATGTATGATATCGCCTATCTGCGTTGCATTCCCAATATGGTGATGATGGCCCCCAAAGACGAAGCAGAACTTCAACGCATGATTGTCACTGGTATTAATCACACCAGCGGGCCTATAGCTATGCGATTCCCCCGTGGGAATGGTCACGGCGTTCCTCTGATGGAAGAAGGCTGGGAACCTTTAGAAATTGGTAAAGGAGAAATTCTTCGCAATGGAGATGATGTCTTAATCGTCGGCTACGGCACAATGGTTTACCCTAGTATGCAAGCTGCGGAAATTCTCAGCGAACACGGTATTGAAGCCACTGTGATTAATGCCCGTTTTGTTAAGCCTTTGGATACCGACTTAATTTTGCCTTTGGCTGAGAAAATTGGACGGGTTGTTACCTTGGAAGAAGGTTGTGTCATGGGTGGCTTTGGTTCTGCGGTGGCAGAAGCATTACTGGATGCTGATGTTGTAGTGCCTGTGAAGCGAATTGGGATACCAGACATGTTAGTAGATCATGCAACACCAGATGAATCTAAGGCAGCCTTAGGTTTAACTAGTCGCCAAATAGCTGAAAGAGTTTTAAAAGCTTTCTTTGAGCAGCAAGTATCTACTGTTGTATAGTTGATAACTAATTTTAGAGAAGGGTGGGTTATTCCCATCCTTTTTTCTTTTTAGATATAGAACCCATTTGGGTACTGATATTTCTAATGCATCAGCAGTTATCAACTCTATTTCAAAAAATAATTCATCCTCCATACCAAAGTTGCCAGAAATCATATCCTGCCGCAGACCCCAGTTTCATTAGACCTCTTGCATAAATATTTTTTACCTCACGCAGAGGCGCAGCGAAAAGTTCCTCGAAGCCGGGTTTCCCGGCGTAGGAAACTTTTCAAGACAGAGACGCAGAGAAAAAGTCTAAAATCAGGACTTTTGCAAGAGGTCTATTGTTTGAAATTGTTCTTTACATTTAAATTTTACAAATATTATTGCCGTGATTTTAAGTACAAATTAGTATACCCGATAAAAATAGTCGGGTATGTTTGACTGGTATTTTTGCTCGTGTTACTATCAAGCGACAGTTGACGGATAAACAGGGGAAGCTAGTTTATGACTCAAGCAACAACCATAGACAATAAAACGCTCAATGCTACTTTAAAAGCCTTGAAATGTAAGGAATGTGGCGCGGAATATGAACTCGAAGCTAGTCATGTTTGTGAGTTTTGCTTTGGCCCTTTAGAAGTTAAGTACGACTACAACGCCCTACGTTCAACTGTCAGCCGTGAAAAAATTCAAGCCGGGCCAAATTCAATTTGGCGTTACCGTCCCTTTTTACCAGTGGCAACTGACAATGTCATAGATGTGGGAACTGGTATGACTCCATTAGTTCGTTCCCATCGTTTGGCGCGTCGTTTGGGTTTAAATAAGCTTTATATTAAAAATGATGCCGTGAATATGCCCACCCTTAGTTTCAAAGATCGGGTGGTGTCAGTGGCTTTAAGTCGGGCAAGGGAATTAGGTTTCACTACTGTTTCTTGCGCTAGTACTGGTAATTTGGCAAATTCCACAGCGGCGATCGCAGCTCATGCTGGTTTAGACTGTTGTGTATTCATCCCCGCAGATTTGGAAGCAGGTAAAATTCTCGGTAGCTTGGTTTACAGTCCTACTCTCATGGCTGTGAAAGGTAATTACGATCAAGTCAATCGCCTGTGTTCGGAAGTCGCAAATACACATGGTTGGGGTTTTGTCAATATTAATTTGCGCCCATACTATTCTGAAGGTTCCAAAACTTTAGGGTTTGAAGTTGCTGAACAACTCGGTTGGGAACTACCTGACCATATTGTTGCGCCTCTGGCTTCTGGTTCATTGTTTACTAAGATCTATAAAGGTTTCCAAGAGTTTGTAGAAGTTGGTTTGGTGGAAGCGAAGAGTGTACGTTTCAGTGGCGCTCAAGCTGAAGGTTGTTCCCCCATTGCTGAAGCCTTCAAAGAAAAGCGCGACTTTATTAAACCAGTCAAACCAAATACAATTGCTAAATCCATTGCGATCGGTAATCCCGCAGATGGCGTTTATGCTGTAGATATAGCGAACAAAACTAACGGTAATATTGAATCAGTCAATGATGCAGAAATTATTGACGGCATCAAGCTACTGGCAGAAACCGAAGGTATCTTCACAGAAACAGCCGGTGGTACAACTGTGGCTGTGCTGAAGAAATTGGTAGAAGCTGGCAAGATTGATCCAGATGAAACTACTGTGGTTTACATTACTGGCAATGGTTTGAAAACCCAAGAAGCAGTACAAGGTTACATTGGTGAACCTTTGACAATTGATGCTAAACTAGATAGCTTTGAGCGTGCCTTAGAGCGATCGCGTACACTTGATCGCTTGGAATGGCAACAAGTCCTCGTTTAATCATTTGTTCAAACCAAGGACAAATCCCCACTTTTCACTCTTAACTTTCCTACCTCTATGGCTGTAACAGTTTTAGTTCCTACTGCTCTTCAGAAATTTACCAATAATCAAGCTACCCTAGAATGTAATGGTAGAAATATTTCTGAATTATTTGATTCTTTAGAGCAAAATTGTCCAGGTATCAAATCGCGGTTGTGTGATGAACAAGGACAACCACGACGCTTCTTAAATTTGTATGTAAATAGCGAAGATATCCGCTTTTTGGAAGGGACAGCTACAGCCTTAAAAGATGGTGATGAAGTGAGTATTGTCCCTGCTGTTGCAGGTGGTTGAAATAGCAAAAATATAGTCCAATTCTAACTATTCTTCAACCAAAAAAGCTCTTTTTGATCTGTTTAAATTGGTATTTAGGAATGGGTAAGGTTTTTTTGCCAAGACTGATTATTATCAATGGTCAAGATAATCCGTTTGTAGGATTCATTTTGTAGTTCAATTGTTAAATAATTGGTCTGCCTATTCACATACCAAAACTCTTTACCCCTTTGGGTGTAATATGTTCCAGCTTTAATCACCCCAGGAATTAAGGTTCCAGGGGCGCGTAAATCTTTCCAATTACTTTGGGGTTTGGCTATTGTCACTTGTTGAATATGAGCTAGTGGTATCTCCCACTTTTTTTGAAAACGAACAGCTAGTAGTTGTTCTTTCCAGGTAAATTCTATCTGTAACTTTTGTTCGACTATACTCATGTACATTTTCAACTTCCTTATCAGTAGTTTTAGCTCTTATCAGAGCTGACAATTTAAAATTTTGTTTCAAACCGCTAAAGCCCGATTGGGTAATAGGGGTTTTATGTCATGATGACAAAATAGAACACATAAAGCTTTCTTTTATTACAGGGAATCTCTCATGGCTCTCCGTCTCGGTGATACAGTACCTAACTTTACGCAAGCCTCCACACATGGCGACATCAATTTTTACGATTGGGCAGGTGACAGCTGGGTAGTGCTGTTTTCTCACCCTGCTGACTTCACACCTGTTTGCACAACAGAATTAGGAACCGTTGCCAAACTCAAACCAGAGTTTGACAAGCGTAATGTCAAAGCGATCGCTCTCAGCGTTGACGATGTAGAATCCCATAATGGTTGGGTAGGAGACATCGAAGAAACTCAAAGCGCCACTCTCAACTACCCAATTTTGGCAGATTCAGATCATAAAGTTTCTGATCTTTACGATATGATTCATCCTAATGCCAATGCATCTTTGACAGTGCGATCGGTTTTTGTCATTGACCCCGATAAAAAACTACGTCTGAGTTTTACCTACCCCCCCAGCACTGGACGCAACTTTGATGAACTTCTGCGGGTAATCGATTCTCTGCAATTAACTGATAATTACAGTGTAGCCACACCAGCTGACTGGAAAGACGGCGATGATTGCGTCATCGTTCCCTCACTCAAAGATCCAGAAGTCCTAAAGCAGAAATTCCCCAAAGGCTACCAAGAAGTCAAACCCTATTTGCGGATGACTCCTCAGCCCAACAAGTAAATCTGCAAATAATTTCGTACATTAGACGCAAAAACGCGAAGATAAAGCTTTGCGTCTTTGCGTCTTTGCGTGAGAATAAAATTAAAGCCTAGCTTAGGTCAATTTTATGCTTTCATCTCCCTTGGTATTGCAAATTCCCTCATCAATACAAATGACAGATGAACAGTTCTTCGAGTTCTGTCAAGTGAATCGTGACTTACGCATTGAACGTCATAAACTAGGAGAAATATCAATTATGCCACCGACAGGAGGGACAACAGGTAATAGAGGAGGCAATATATTCGGCCAATTGTGGGTGTGGTCAGAACAAGATGGTACAGGTATAACCTTCGACTCCAGCACTGGATTTAAATTATCAACAGGTGCAAATCGATCGCCTGATGCTTCTTGGGTTAAACTAGAACGGTGGAATGCTCTTTTAGCCGAAGAACAAGAAAAATTTGCTCCCATTTGTCCAGATTTTTTAGTTGAACTTAGATCTCCTAGCGATAACCTCCAATCTTTGCAAGAAAAAATGGAGGAATATATGCAAGAGCCAGGAATCCAGTTAGGCTGGTTAATTGACCGCAAACAGCGTCAAGTTTATATTTATCGTCCAGGAAAACCAGAGGAGTGTCTGGATAATCCTGCTAGTGTTAGCGGCGATTTGGTATTGCCTGGGTTTGTCCTGAATATGAGTAAAATCTGGTGAGATGAACCCCTGTAGGGGAATTAAAAATTAAAAATTAAAAATAAATAAATTTAGGAGCCAGTCGTGTGGGCTTGCATCCTTATTTTTGTTAAGTCAAATAAAAATCTTAAATGCTTTTATGAACACAATTTCTATCTTACCTAACTATATTAATGGTCAGTGGTGTGCATCTAAAGCTACAGATTATTTAGAGGTGATCAACCCAGCTACAGCAGAAGTTCTGGCTCAAGTGCCTCTATCACTAGCATTGGAGTTAAATGAAGCTGCCACAGCCGCCGCAGTAGCTTTTACAACATGGCGACGTACCCCACCGACAGAACGAGTCCAGTATTTATTTAAACTCAAGAATTTATTAGAAGCACATTTTGAAGATTTAGCTCGTACGATTACCCTGGAATGTGGTAAGACTTTGGCGGAATCGCAAGGCGAGATGCGCCGGGCAATTGAAAACGTGGAAGTCGCTTGTGGTATTCCCATGATGATGCAGGGAACTAATTTAGAAGATATCGCTAAAGGGATTGATGAGATAATGATTCGTCAACCTTTAGGAGTGGCGGCAGTAATTTGTCCCTTCAATTTTCCGGGGATGATTCCCTTTTGGTTTTTACCTTATGCGATCGCCTGTGGTAATACTTACATTGTCAAGCCTTCGGAAAAAGTGCCGTTGACGATGCAAAAAGTTTTTCAGTTACTGGAAAAAACGGGTCTACCCAAAGGAGTGATCAATTTAGTTAACGGCACTAAAGAAGTTGTAGATGCTATTTTAGACCATCCTCAAATTCGGGCGATTAGTTTTGTCGGTTCTACGCCAGTAGCTAAATATATATATAGTCGGGGAGCAGCCAACGGTAAACGATTACAATGCCAAGGAGGCGCAAAAAATCCCATTATTATTTTACCAGATGCAGACATCGAAATGACTACCAGAATCGCCGCTGATAGTGCTTTTGGTTGTGCTGGACAGCGCTGCTTAGCCGCCTCAATTGCAGTCACAGTCGGCACAGCCCGTCAAACTTTTACAGAAGCGATCGCCGAAACTGCTAAAAAGCGGATAGTAGGTAACGGTTTAGACCAAAGTGTGCAAATGGGGCCAGTAATCACTGCCCAAAGTAAGACACGAATTGAAGAATTAATTCAAAAGGGTGCAGACGAAGGTGCAAACTTGTTAGTAGATGGACGGCATCCCAATATTACTGGTTATGAAAATGGTAACTTTATCCGTCCCACAATTTTGCAAAATGTCCAGCCAGCCGGGGAAATTGCTCGTACAGAGATTTTTGGGCCAGTGTTGAGCTTAATACATTTAGATACTATTGATCAGGCGATCGCTTTAGTAAATAGCGGTCAATATGGCAACATGGCTTGTTTATTCACTACTAGCGGTGCAGCGGCTCGTAAATTCCGTTACGAAGCAGAGGCAGGTAATATTGGTATTAATATTGGCGTTGCTGCACCAATGGCGTTTTTCCCGTTTAGTGGTTGGAAAGATAGCTTTTTTGGTGATTTACATGGGCAAAGCAACCACGCAGTCGAGTTTTTTACTCAAACTAAAGTCATTGTTGAACGTTGGCCTAGTGATTGGTCACGTCAATTTTAATTACGAACCGCCAAGAACGCCAAGAACGCCAAGGAAGAAAAGGATAATCATTAAGTGCAAGTTTATATAAGATTGGTATTAAGCATCTTGCAATTTTTAATTAATAATTTTTAATTTTTAATTTGGAGCGAAGTGACTTGACTGTACCACAGCGTCCCCCTATCCTCAAACCGTCAGAGACTTACACCTTCCACAAATACTTTGATTTAAGATTCGCTCCAGCCGATATTCTGCGTGAATTGGGTGTAAGTTTAACTAAAACAAGCCTAAGTTTGCCAGTTAGTAATCATCAAATTCCTCGATTAAGCAACTTAAAAGAGCGATTAGAAGAAGCAATTATTCGTGTCAGTCTCACTAGTGAAGCGGCACGGAGAGAAGTGTTAATTGCTCCTATATTGTTGGAAGTGGCACATATTACTGAAGCAACAATTAATATTGAATATCCAATTGAAGTTAATCAATTCCTCCGGGGAGATTTGGACTATTACTTACAGTCTCAACGTCAAATACTGGTTGTCGAAGCAAAACAAGCAGATTTAACACGGGGATTTACACAACTAGCTGTGGAACTAATTGCTATAGATTCCTGGATAGAAGCGGATGAACCTATATTGTACGGTGCAGTCACAACAGGAGATATTTGGCAGTTTGGTAGTTTCCAACGAGTTAGTCGCCTCATAACTCAAGATTTAATGCTCTATCGCGTCCCAACTGATTTGCAAGAATTAATGCAGATTTTAGTTGGTATTCTCAACCCTTAAAAATTTTAGTAAAAAAGCGGTATGGTGTATCTTTGATAAGATAATAGTGCGTTTGTATTATTAAACAATGTAAGGCTAAATACGTTTTAAATTGACAAAAAACTTTAAAATAGTACGTTAAATGGTATCAATAATCTTAATTAATAGCTAAAACTATTGTTTTAGTTTTGTTATGTGTCAATTGCTGGGAATGAACTGTAATGTTCCAACCGATATTTGCTTTTCTTTTGAAGGGTTTTCGGCAAGGGGAGGCAAAACTGATCATCATAGTGATGGTTGGGGCATTGCTTTTTTTGAAGGAAAAGGCTGTCGGTTATTTTTAGATGAAAAACCTGCAATTGATTCTCCGATTGCAGAGTTAGTGCGGTGCTATCCTATCCACTCTACTCATGTGATTGCTCATATTCGCAAAGCTACCCAAGGTAAAGTCGCCCTTCAAAACTGCCATCCTTTTCGTAGAGAACTGTGGGGAAGATATTGGGTATTTGCTCATAATGGGAATTTACCAGACTTTGAGCCAGAAAATCAGCGGTTTTTTCAACCTGTAGGAAACACAGATAGTGAAAAGGCATTCTGTGTAATTTTAGAAACCTTACGACGAAACTTTCCTGACGGTAAGCCTAATTTAGAACAACTGTATCCTGTATTACGTAAAGTTACTGAAAATATAAATTTAATAGGCGAGTTTAATTACTTACTTTCTGATGGGGAACACTTTTTTGCCCATTGTTCAACTAAACTGAGCTATATTGTACGTCAAGCGCCTTTTGCTGCTGCTCACTTGATTGACCAAGATATGACTGTGGATTTTCGAGAGGTAACTACTGAGCGCGATCGCGTTGCTGTGATTGCTACTACTCCCCTCACAGACAACGAAGTCTGGACAAAAATCCCACCAGGAGATTTGCTGGTATTTCAAAATGGTTTGCCCTTGAGTATAGATGAGCGATCGCCATGATGTTCTGTCAACTTAAAAATGACGGGCGGAGGCAGGCAAGGGGAGCAGGGGGAGAAATAAAACTGGACTTTTCCATTAAACTAGCAAAATTAATAGGACAAACTACTAGAATCTTTACAAAAGAGACATCTATTATACCAATACTACTCGGTTAAGGATCATTGTAGGTTGGGTTAAACGAAGTGAAACCCAAAAAAACTCCAGACATGTTGGGTTTCGTTCCTCAACCCAACCTACAAATATTAAGCTTTTTGAGCTTAACCGAGCAGTATTGCCTATCATACCATTTCACGAAATACTTGAAATAGATGATTGGTCTTTAATTCTTTCCCCCTGCTCCCTGCTCCCTGCTCCCCTGCTGCCTATTTATATCAATTATTAAGTGAAACGGTATTAGTTTCTCTAAGCAACTTCTTCAAATAGTTATTATCCTTAATAATATGGGGAATCACCTTAGCGTAAATTGCCGGCAGGTGTCAGATGCTGCAAACAGAACAGATCTTACAAGACCGTTATCAAATCCAAAGCCAACTCGGCAATAATGGAATCCGTCAAACTTGGCTAGCAAAAGATTTACAAGCTACTAATGCCGAAAAATCGCTAGTTGTGGTCAAACTCTTGGCCTTTGGCGGTACTGTACAATGGGATGACCTAAAACTCTTTGAACGAGAAGCACAGATTCTCAAACACCTCAACCATCCCCGGATTCCCCGGTATTTTGATTATTTTTGTATTGATGACCGCACACTCTGGTTTGGCTTGGTACAAGAATACATTCCTGGTGAGTCGCTGAAGGAAAAACTTGCTGTTGGTAAAAGATTTACTGAAAAACAAGTTAAGAAAATTGCTGCTGAAATTTTAAATATTCTCATATATTTGCATGAGATGAATCCTGGTGTATTGCATCGGGATATAAAACCAAGCAATTTAATTTGGGGTGAAGATAATCGGATTTATTTAGTGGATTTTGGTGCAGTTCAAGATAAGGCTGCCAAAGAGGGCGTGACATTTACCGTTGTGGGTACTTATGGTTACGCACCTATGGAACAATTTGGTGGTCGGGCGGTTCCAGCATCGGATCTTTATGCTTTAGGAGCAAGTTTGATTCATTTGTTAACTGGGATTCCTCCTGCTGAATTACCCCAACAAGATTTGCGATTACAATTTGCTGAGCGAGTTAACTTAAGTCCCAGTTTCGCTCAATGGCTGCAAAAGTTAATAGAACCAGCACCAGAACAACGTTTTACTAGCGCTCGTCAAGCTTTAGATGTGTTGAAATCTGGTCTTGTTGTCAAACCTAAAAGTCAAAAAATCATTAATAATTCTGGCTGTGGAATTAATAATCATCATGAACTAATCCCTGATGAAATTCAGGGATGGAATTGGGGAGCGTTTTTACTACCTTGGTTGTGGTTGTGGACAAACCAAGTTTGGTTGGGATTATTTTGTTTTGTACCCCAAATTGGTTGGGTAATGGCGATCGCAATGGGTGCAAAAGGTAACGAATGGGCTTGGAAAAGTAGACAGTGGCGCAGTATTGAACAATTCAAAGCTCATCAAAGAGGCTGGGCGATCGCTGGTATGTTAATTGGTGCGCCTATCAGTATCATGATGTGGGTTGGAGCGATCGCTTTGCTGACAAGTGTTTTGTAAATAACAGCAGGGAGCCACTCCCCCTGCTTTTGATTGATTAATTTACTGGCGATTCAACTACGCCCACAGGACAAGAGACATTAGTTCCTCCTAAACCACAGTACCCGTTGGGATTTTTGGCTAGATACTGCTGATGGTAGGCTTCGGCATAGTATAACTCAGGTGCATCTAAGATTTCTGTAGTAATTTCTCCGTAACCTGCACCGTTGAGAGCTTGCTGATAAGTATCTTTTGATGCTTGTGCTAGTTGTCTTTGACTTTCAGAATACACATAAATTCCAGAACGGTATTGGGTTCCAGTGTCATTACCTTGGCGCATTCCTTGGGTAGGGTTGTGGCTTTCCCAGAAGACCTTAAGTAGTTCTGCATAACTAATCAGTTGCGGATCGAATACAACCAAAACTACTTCATTATGACCAGTCCTACCGCTACATACTTCTTCATAGGTAGGGTTAGGCGTGTAACCCGCAGCATAGCCCACTGCGGTTGTGTAAACTCCTTTGAGTTGCCAAAATTTGCGTTCTGCACCCCAAAAACAGCCCAAACCAAACAATGCTTTCTCCAATCCTTCGGGATAAGGAGGTTTCAGTTGATTCTGATTAACGTAATGACGGTCAGGTACGGATATCGGCTGCGTTCTTCCTGATAAAGCTTCTTCAGGAGTGGGCATAACCGACTTTTTGCCAAATCCAAATAGTGCCATTGATTCTAACCTGGTTGCTCATAAACATCTTTACCTTATTTAATATTGTAAAGAATCTGGCGATCGCTTGGAATTACAGCCAGTAGGGAAATTTCCCTACTAGCCATATTTTTGACAACTTACATTTCCGGTGGCAAATCTACACTGTAAATAATTTCTCCTGCTAAATTCCGCAGCGTTACTGTCATTATTTCTGTATAAGTACTAATTTTGACTGTGCCAAAGAACTGCAAACCCTCACTAGGGGGTCGATTTGCTTTTGTACCAGGGGGAATGCTTTGAAATTTTAATTGTGGCCCAAAAGTATTTTCTAATTCATTAGGCCCGAATGTACCAGAGTTGAGTGGCCCTGCGACAAACTCCCAGAAAGGTTTAAAGTCCTTAAACTGGGCTTTGTTTGGATCGTAGTAATGAGCAGCAGCATAATGTACATCGGCGGTTAACCAAACAACATTTTTGATCTGGCTGTACTTAATAAATCGTAGTAAGTCGGCAAGTTGTAATTCCCTACCTAAAGCTGGACCATCCCCGTTAGCCCAAGCTTCAAAATCAGTGCTACCATCTCGGACTATCAAGCCTAATGGCATATCACTAGCAATGACTTTCCAAGTTGCTTTTGATTTGTGTAATTGTTTTTTCAACCACTGTACCTGTTTTCTACCCAAAAATTCTGTTTCTTTACTTTGGACTGGCTGGTTATTGGGGGTGTTTGGCCCCCGATAGGTGCGTTCGTCCAGCATGAAAATTTCTAGTGAAGGACCGTAATTAAAAGAGCGATAAATTTTTGCTTTGTCTGTATTGTTGCTCTTATATCCAATCGGCATATATTCTAAAAAGGCTTGTCTTGCTCTTTGGGCTAGCAAAGAAACATCCTTGACTGTATAGCGGTCATCACTAAGGAGAAATTCTCCAGGATACCAGTTGTTAGTAGTTTCATGGTCATCCCACTGGGATAAGATGGGAACTTCAGCGTTGAAGCGCTGGATGTTTTCATCCATCAAATTGTACTTATAGTTACCCCGAAATTCTGTTAGAGTTTCTGCTACTTTAGATTTTTCTGGTGTGGTGATGTTTCTCCAGATTTTGCCATCGTCTAGCACGACCTCTGATTGGATGGGGCCGTCAGCATAAATGTTATCGCCAGAATGGATGAAAAAGTCGGGATTAACTTTCCGCATAGTTTCGTAAATTTTCATCCCACCGAAGTCGGGATTGATACCCCATCCTTGACCAGCAGTGTCACCACTCCAAGCAAAGAATACATCTCGTCCATATCGTCCATATTTGCTATACATTGGGGGAGTACGGAAACTCCCAGCTACAGGAGCGCTATAAGTGTTTTTGTAATCTAAATCTTGGAAAATTACCCGATAAAATATTTGTTGATTTGGCGGTAGGTTGTTGAGATTAAGCCTTGCTGTAAAGTCGCTGTCTTCTAAAGCATTTGGTCCGACAACGCGCCGCGCATGGCGAAAAGATTCGCTCGTGGAATATTCTACTAACATTTTGGCAGGGCGATCGCTACGACTCCAAATGATCACGCGATCGTCGGTGATGTCTCCGCAAGCTACGCCATAAGGTATTGCAGGACGCATTTTGTCGGAGGTAATAAATGCAGGGGATTGAGCAAAAACTGGTGATTTTGATACAAGGTTTGTGGTAATAATGCCACCTGCTGTCACAGCTGAACGTAGCAAGAACTGGCGACGGTTGAACTGCAACGGCTGCTTAGATTTAATATTCATTTATGGCAAATAATAAGTAAAGCTATTACAAAATAGTTACTTACTATATTCCCCTGTAGTAATGAGTAAAGATTGAGTTATCTAACGGTTAATAAATATAAGAAGCACACAACTAGATGTGCGCTTCTTTGCTGATAATCATGCTTCGCCTGAGAGTACTGAAATAACTACTAGTTAACTCACAAAACTTTCTTGCGAAGCGCAAATTCCGATATTATTTAGGGAGTTAAGGATGCTTTGCGTTTACGCTTTAACCACCATCCCATTGCCCCTGCGATCGCGGTTCCCCCAATAGTCAGAGGTTCAGGAACATCAGCGGTATTGACTACAAGTTTAGCTGGCGCACCATAACCGTAACCGAAAAGATATTGATCTCCTGCATCAACATTATTTTTAAGCGCACCTCCAATTGAGAAAAATTTCCCACCTGCGGCATTGATATCTGCAATAGCGTTCGAGTTGAGAGTAAAGTTCAGAATTTCCTCGCTATCACCAGTAGACGTAACTTGGAATGTTCCGTAGTTTTTTCCACTCCCTAAATCTCGATAAATATCCAAATCAGGATTATTGATTTTCTGGTTCAGGCTACTTGCAGGTGTCGAAACATCAAAGAAACTTATAGTAGGTGATGAATTACCGGAACCGATAAATCGCTGAATTTGTAGTGTTGCTGAAGAAACAGGGTTTTTTGCTATGGTACTAAGGTCAAATGTAAAATAGCTCCGATAAGTAGTTGTACGTAGTTTACCAGTAAGATAATTATCGTTGAAATTATCATTATAGCCCAAACGAGGATTATACGTACTCCACCAGCCTTGATTGTGAGTTCCCTCAATGAACTGGTTATCTGCCGTACTTAAGGTAACATTTACTGCTTGGGCTTGATCTACTGATCCTAATCCCAGACAAATAACAGTAGCACTAATTGCTAATTTGTAATACTTTTTCATTGGTTATCCTTAATTAGTATAAGTTTTGCATTTTGTTTAATTCATGTTCTGAAATCCAGTGAAAAATAGGATGTAACTAGGGCTTGCTGAAAAAGTCCTTCGGTGGAGGTAGGAACTCTTAACAGTTTTACCCTATACCTATAGTTTCCAATTTTTTGGACTCCAAAAAATTTGATATCCTAGGTTTTTAAGCCCTATATCCCTATTATCTTGCACTTTCTTTCCAAAAATAGCCGCAAAAGCTTACAATACAAGACTTTTAAAGCTATTCAGCATACCCTAACTAGTACTTGATCAAGTTAATTTTGAGGGTTTGTAATAAGAGCTTAAGTCCTTATTACGAACTTGCTAAACCTTCAATTGTTGGTTGACACAGTACTAGAGTTTATTTGTTTCCTGATGTATTTATGTATTAAATTCAACTGAAAACTTAAGTAAATATACAACCAATCTAGGGAAAATAAGGTATAAAGACAGAAACTTCATAGAAAAAATATACTTACATCACAATACCTTTACTCCATAATTTTTAATGCAGTCCTTTTCATCCAAGATACTTTTATCAGATCCCCAGTGTTTTTTGACACAAAATGAGGAAATTTGTGTTTAACCTGATTGCTTTGACATCATAACTTTTTCTACAAAGTCGGTATAAACATCACCCTGTAAGAACTCTGGTGTTTCCAAAATTTTTTGATGAAAGCTAATCGTAGTTGCTAACCCTGTAATTCCACACTCTCGCAAAGCCCTCTTCATTCGGTTAATTGCCGTAGTGCGATCGGGAGCCCAGACAATTAATTTACCGATTAGCGAGTCGTAATTAGGAGGAATTTGATAATCGGTATAAACGTGAGAATCTATTCTGACACCAGGGCCACCAGGTGGCAAATAACCAGTAATTCGCCCTGGTTGGGGACGAAAGTCATGTTCTGGATCTTCGGCGTTAATTCGACATTCGATCGCATGACCAGAAAAAACTACTTGCTCTTGAGTCAATTGTAGTTTTTCGCCTTGGGCAATCCGAATTTGTTCTGCAATCAAATCAAGACCTGTGATCATTTCAGTCACGGGGTGTTCAACTTGGATGCGGGTGTTCATTTCCATAAAATAGAAATCCCCTGTTTGGGAGAGCAAAAACTCAACTGTACCTGCACCCACGTAGTTGATTGACTTAGCAGCCATAACAGCAGCCATACCCATTTTTTTGCGGAGTTCTGGAGTCAGAACTAGACTCGGAGCTTCTTCTAGCAATTTTTGATGGCGACGTTGAATAGAACAGTCTCGCTCGCCGAGGTGAATCACATTACCGTAGCTATCTGCTAAGATTTGAAATTCAATATGGCGGGGACGCTCAATAAATTTTTCTAAATAAAGACCAGAATTACCAAAGGCTGCTTCTGCTTCACTTTGAGCAGCCGCAAACAGTTTTACTAGGTCATGATCATCTTTAACCAACCGCATTCCCCGTCCGCCACCACCAGCAGTAGCTTTAATCATCACGGGATAGCCCATTTCACGAGCAATTATCCGTGCTGCTTCAGCATCTTCAAGTAATCCATTGCTACCCGGTACAGTAGGTACGCCGACACGAATCATGGTTGCCTTGGCTGTTGATTTATCTCCCATTGCCCGCATAGCTTCTGGGGAAGGGCCAATAAAAGTAATATTGTGGTCGGCGCAAATTTCCGCAAATCGAGCGTTTTCAGCTAAAAAACCATAGCCAGGATGAATCGCCGAAGCATTTCGAGTTAAAGCCCCAGCAATGATCCCAGGAATATGCAGATAACTTTTACTACTGGGAGCTTCACCGATGCAAATAGCTTCATCAGCCAGTTGAACATGTAGAGCATTGCGGTCAACTGTGGAGTGAACTGCAACAGTAGCAATCCCCATTTCTTCGCAAGTGCGGAGAATACGCAAGGCAATTTCTCCACGATTCGCAATTAGGATTTTGGAAAACTTCATCAACGTTTCTCCTAGAAATTCCCGTTATCGACTTGGTTATTCAACTTCTGGCAAAAGTTATTAATTGGAGTCAGGAAACTGAACAATATGGTTTGGTTAAGAAAGCTCCCTCCCCTGCCTCCCTGGTCACTGAGTTTCGACTACGCTCAACTGCCGCGTAGCCGAAGTGCTGCTTCCCCTGCCTTCCTTGTCTTTCCTACTCTGGTTTGATTCGCACCAATTGTTGTCCAAATTCCACGGGAGAACCATTCTGCACTAGAATTTCCACAATTTGTCCAGATACTTCAGCCTCAATTTCGTTCATCAGCTTCATGGCTTCAATAATACAGACCGTTTGGCCAACTTTAATGCGATCGCCTACTTCTACAAAAGGTGGTTCGCTAGGAGCCGGAGCGCTATAAAAGGTTCCTACCATTGGGGAAACCATATCAACTAATTTTGGCCCCGTTGGTAACGATGCAGCTATTGTTAACTGCTCTGAAGATGCATTCCCCGTAGAGCCAACTGTTCCACTGATCGCCATGTTAACTCCAGAGTTTGGTGTTGTTGCGATCGCTCCACTTAAGGCTCCTTGAAACTCTGGTTGGTTTGCAGGTAGCTGTTGCTCGTTGACACCAACAGCTTTGTGTACTGTTAGTTCAAAATCATCAGTTTTCAGGGTTAGTTCTGCAAAGTCACTTTCAGCAATTGTGACTAGGAGTTTGTTAAGTTCATTAAAGTCTAGTGGCACAGATTATTTAACCTTATCTAATTCAGATATTAAACAACTAGTGATACTACAAAAATCTCTCAAGTTACCAACATAGGGTAACTCTTGTATTAAGAGAACATTCATTATGTTAGTATTGATTTAGCTTTTTGCAACATCCCAAATATTTTGCTTAATTCAATGATTTGTATTGGTAACATTAAATTGAATTGCTAAATAAATTTAGCTGTTCGTTTGTATCCCCCAGATGAATCTGCGGGTTTTACGCATCACGACTCATAAACCAACTTCAGTCAAGGCTTGACTAAAAGCATCAACTACATTTAAACGTTCTGCCCATGCTGTAAGATAGGCGTAGTCCAAATTTTGGGCTTGTAGTTTGAGTATTCCCAATACATCACGCCGCTGTTTTTCGGATTGACTACCCCGACCCCAGTGCAACTTTTGCAAAATCACATCCTCTGCTGAGGCAATCCAAAATGGAGGTATTCCATCTAAATTGGGCAATATTCGGCGTGCCATCTGCGACACTGCAAATGGTGAAGTATCTGTGATATACAAATCGGCATTGGCGATCGTTTCAGTATGTGTGATGTTGAGCATCCCTTCATACCCTTGCTTCAAATCTTCAACCGCACCGACTGGACAATAATATCCTGCTGCTTCCAGTGTCTTGACTAACAAATCAATTTGGTCAATTTCAACTTTGACAACCAAATCTAGATCACGAGTTGAACGGGGTTCACCGTGAATTGAACTGGCTACACCCCCACTGACATAATAAGGAATATTAATAGACACAAAAAGTTGGTGGAGTTCCCCTGCAAGCGTAATTGAATCCTGAATCCACATGCTTTCATCAACACCTTTTAGCTCAAACTCAAGAGAGAATTTTTCTGCCAGCATGGCACGAGCGAATATACGCCTAATTTCTTCTAAAGGAGCATCGCGATGTCGTAATTTAATACCTGCTAAACATAATTTTTTTATACCACTGTCATGGGCAGCAAACATTTTTATCCGTTGAGCAAGTGAGAGTTGCCGCAATCGAGTAAATAGATAAATGTCAGCCTCTATATTTGTATCACTAGTTTGTGGTTGATAATTTGGTTTGACAGTGGATATTTGCAAGGGTAAATCGTTCAATGTTATTGGTTTGTATTCAGGGTAACTGAAACTTTAGCCGATTTTTAATTTGAGCCGATAAAAAAGCTAAAAATAAATTAAGATTTCCATCAACTCTGAATTTGTATCAGACCATAAACACACACTAGATTAGTTGCACCTAATTGGTTGTATCAAATAAGATTTAATTTTAATTTATAGAACTGATGAAAGCTCCTTGGCAATCTCCGTACCCAGTTATGTACCCCCCATACACTGTTGCCTGTAACGGTTGGGTGCTGAAACGGTTTTTAAGACTTCTAGCTGAACCACTGAAAAAGCTGAGTCGTTGGAAGATGATTCCGCTTGGTAAGATTTCGACTTCTGTACCTAGTCAAAGCTTTAAGTTGGGACAATTCACGGTTGATTGGCAAGGTAGCAACACAAAAAAACCCAGTTTGCGGATTAGTCATCAAAGTAATGAAGCATTGCCAGTATTGCAAACATCCCCTGGTGAAAGCTTTGTTAGTGGAGGTAATGTTCGTCTTAATATCACTGAGGAACGAGGTTCTATAGAAATTGACGAACGCAAATATGCCGATTTTACCCATCAAATTATTGACGGCATCAAGCAAGAAGACGATACCTTAGAAATCTACGGTCGTCTTTTAAGTAGCCAAAGTGCAGATGACGGGCTTCAATATGTCTTGATATTACAGACTGTCGGCTCAAGAGAACTCAACTTTCAACTGCAAATTACCGATGGTTATGTTAATCAAATACAGTTGCAATTTGTTACTTCTGCTGACGAACACTTTTATGGTTTTGGAGAGCAATTTTCTGACATTGACTGCAAAGGACAATGGATACCGATTGTTTGCGAAGAAGGGGGAATTGGTCGAGGCGATCGCGCCCCGAAAGCCCTGAATCTACTAGGTGTTTCTGGTAATAGATTTTCCAGTTATGCCCCTATGCCCTACTTTTTTACTAACAAAAGGCGCTCAATATTTCTGACTAACACCGAACCGACAATTTTCAACTTGCGTGATCCGCAAATTGCAACTATCCGAGTTGTATCTAGTTGTATGCAAGGGCGCATCCTTTGCGGTGAGTCACCTTTAGATATTATTGAACTTTATACCAACTATGTGGGACGGATGCCACCACTTCCCGATTGGCTTCATAGTGGGGCGATCATCGGTATGCAAGGAGGTACGGAGTTTGTCCGGCGAGTGTGGTCGCAGTTACGCGACTTTGACACTCCTATTGCTGGATTTTGGCTTCAAGACTGGGTTGGTCAACGTCGCACGATCGCCGGAAAACAGTTATGGTGGAATTGGCAACTTGATGAAAGCACTTATCCAGGTTGGCAACAGTTGGTAAATGATTTGGCAAAGGCAAAAATTGCAGTTGGGGTATACGTCAACCCCTTTTTAGTCGAGCGTCCTTTACAGCCAGACCAAAAACAGCGTCATCTCTATCAAGAAGCTATAGAACAAGGCTTTGTAGTTAAAAATCAAGCCGCCAAACCATACTTAATCGAAAGTACTGACTTCTCTGCGGCTTTACTTGATGTGACTAATCCTGATGCCCGCAAATGGTTCAAAAGCATTCTTAAAGACGAAGTGCTAGGTAAAGGTGCTAAATTCTGGATGGCTGATTTTGCAGAAGCAGCACCGTTTGATGGCGTGTATGCTGCCGATGAATCTGGGCTACTTTATCACAATGAATATCCGGTTGATTGGGTCAGATTAAACCGAGAAGCTATTCAAGAACAGAATCAAGAAGGCGACGCTTGGTTTTTTAATCGAGCCGGATTCTTAAAAACTCCATCTCACAGCACAAGCATGTGGTTAGGAGATCAAAATACTAGTTGGGGTAAGAATGATGGCATCACCAGCGCTCTTAAAGGCATGATTAGTGGTGGTCTTTCTGGGTTAAGCATCAATCACAGCGATATTGGTGGGTATACAAGTATTGCTAACCCAATTTTAGAAGCCATTGGTGTCGGATTTAAGCGATCGCGGGAACTACTCTATCGATGGATGGAAATGAATGCTTTTACTCCCATATTCCGCACTCATGAAGGCAATCAACCAGATAAAAATGTTCAATTTTATACAGATAAACATACCTTCACAACTTTCAGTTATTGGTCAAAAGTCTATGCGGCGTTAGCTCCATATCGCCGGGAATTAATGACAGAAGCGGCAATTAAAGGATATCCCCTTGTTCGCCATCTTGTTTTGCATTATCCTGACGATCCTCATGTTTACAAACTAGAAGATCAGTTTCTCTTAGGTCGTGAGTTCTTAGTTGCACCAGTGCTAAAGCCAGGTCAAAAGAGCCTTAATGTATATTTTCCGGCTGGCGAATGGACTCACTTATGGAGTGGCAATACTTACGGTAGTTTAACAACAGGTATACGGCAAAAAGTACCTGCTCCCCTCGGACAACCTGCTGTATTTTACCGCAAAGGGTCTAAAGCAATTGAATCAGTCTTAGAGAATTTCAAGACAAAAAATATACTTACCGGAGCGCCATCAGCATAAGATTTTGAAGCGTTATTCCATCACTCTCAGCAGAGGAGGCAGGGGGCAGGGAGCAGGGGAAGAGGCAGGGGAGCAGGGAGCAGGGAGCAGGGAGAAATAGGTAATTTTTCTTCTTCCCCTCTGCACCCCGCACCCTGCCTTGGTTGTTGAGCGTAGTCGAAACACTACCTCTTTCCCATGCCCAATGCCCCATGCCCACTTGCCCAATACTTCTAAATATCTTCTGGATTAATCCCCAAATCCCGCAACCTTTGAGCGAGTCGTTCCGCTCGTTGTTGTTGTTGTTCTGCTCGTTCTGTTTGCTGTTGTACTAATTCTTCTGGCGTAGATAATTTATTTCCTTGTTGATCATACCAGTATAACCACTCACGCGATCGCCCCAAGTAAACACCGCGTTCTCGTCCAATTGCTAAGCCAATTTCTGGTAGCCAAATTTGCGAACCTGATTGCAAAATATAATCTCCATCAACTAAGCGATAAACTTCTAGAGGATCTCGCTTGCGTCGATATTTGCGACTGGGTACATAAATTGCGTAATATAAAATTCCTAATTGGGCATAGTCAAGTTTTTTCTTTTCGTATTCGCCACCGTAAGTTTTAGAAACTACTTCTAGAGCAAAGATAGGAACAATACCATCTTCTTCCCACAGGACATAACTTAAACGTCCTTCTTCACCAATAAAGCGTTCTACACCTAAGCTAAGAAATCCATCTGGTACTAATGGTGGCTGGCTGGGAGCATAATAGATGCCCATATCCACACCAAAAAACCAATCGGTGCGATTGCTCCATGCTAAAGCTAAAATTGCTTCTAACAAATTGGGAATGAGATTTTGTAGCTCGTTATCCACTGGAGTATCGTCAGAGTCGGGCAATTCTGCCGATGATGGAAGACAGTCCATTGGGTGGTAATGTACCATAACGGTCTTCACTGTAACTATGTAACTATATTTTAGGGCTTGATTGAGAATGTCTTACCATCAAGCAGCCCATTGCCCCCTCAAACAGATAATATTTACTTATGAACGCTACACAAGAACAACTAAAACTGAAATTTGAGCAGGCTTTGGTAGCTGCTTTTGGCGCTGACTACGCCGGAGTAGATCCGATTTTGGTTGCTGCTAGCAATCCGAGGTTTGGTGATTATCAGGCGAATGTTGCTTTATCGTTGAGTAAAAAGTTAGGAAAACAACCAAGAGCGATCGCAGCTGCGATCGTTGATAAACTAGATGTGTCAGAAATCTGCGAATCACCGGAGATAGCTGGGCCTGGTTTTATTAATCTCAAACTAAAAACAGAATATCTAGAAGCACAATTGCAAGCTATTCAGACAGATTCCAGGCTAGGAATCCCCACAACAAAAACACCACAACGAGAAATTGTCGATTTTTCCAGTCCCAACATTGCCAAAGAAATGCACGTTGGACATTTACGTTCAACGATTATTGGTGATTCTATTGCCCGGATTTTAGAATTTCAAGGTCATGATGTCCTGCGACTGAATCATGTCGGTGATTGGGGTACGCAGTTTGGCATGTTAATTACATATCTGCGGGAAGTTTCCCCAGAAGCCCTGACTACTGCTAATGCTTTAGATATTGGCGATTTAGTTAGCTTTTATCGTCAAGCTAAGTTACGGTTTGATGCAGATGAAGTATTTCAAGAAACGGCACGTCAAGAAGTCGTCAGATTACAAACAGGTGCAGAAGATACACTACATGCTTGGAAACTGCTGTGCGAACAATCGCGGCGGGAGTTTCAGATAATTTATGACTTACTGGATGTTCAAATAACAGAACGGGGCGAATCTTTCTACAATCCTTTATTACCATCTGTTGTCGAAGATTTAGACGCATCCGGTTTACTAGTAGAAAACCAAGGCGCAAAATGCGTTTTTTTAGAAGGTTTTACCAACAGAGAAGGTGAACCTCTGCCTTTAATTGTGCAGAAATCCGATGGTGGCTACAATTACGCCACAACAGATTTAGCATCTTTGCGTTACCGGATTCAACAAGATGAAGCAAAGCGGATAATTTATGTCACAGATGCCGGACAATCCAACCATTTTGCCCAATTTTTTCAGGTAGCACGTAAAGCCGGATGGATTCCTGACGATGTGGAACTTGTGCATGTTCCCTTTGGTTTGGTGTTAGGGGAAGATGGTAAAAAATTTAAAACTCGTTCTGGCGATACTGTGAGATTGCGGGATTTATTAGATGAGGCGATCGTTCGTTCTCGTATAGACTTAGAAAAAAGATTACAAGAAGAACAGCGCCAAGAAACGCCAGAATTTATTAATGAAGTTGCCGAGGTAGTTGGTATCAGTGCGGTGAAATATGCTGACTTAAGCCAAAACCGCACCAGTAACTATATTTTTAGCTACGATAAAATGTTGGATCTCAAGGGTAATACTGCACCTTATATGCTGTATGCTTATGCGCGGATTCAAGGTATTAGCCGCAAAGGTGGTATTAACTTTGACGAATTGGCAGACAATGCCAAAGTTGTATTAGAGCATGAAACAGAACTAGCACTTGCTAAATATTTAATGCAAATGGATGAAATTATTAGTACTGTAGAGCAAGATTTACTGCCTAACCGTTTATGTGAATATTTATACGAATTGAGTAAGAAATTTAATCAATTTTATGATCGCAATCAAGGGGTACAAGTGCTGAATGCAGAGGAACCACAACGGACATCACGCTTAGTTCTGTGTGATTTGACAGCTAAAACTTTAAAACTAGGATTATCTCTATTAGGAATCCAGGTATTAGAGAGAATGTAAAAATCAAGTATTTCTTAGTGTCTTTGTGCCTTAGTGGTTAATCAAAAGTAACCACTAAGTTTAGATTAAATAAGAGGCGATCGCAAATGGTACAAACACCACAAAAAAATCTAACCTTGGCAGAGTTTTTGTCACTACCAGAAACCAAACCGGCTAGTGAATATATTGATGGTCAAATCTTGCATTACTAGTGGGATTGAGCTTGATTGTAGTAGGAGTAGTATTACTAGTCTGGCAAAATAAAATTATAAGTTAAAGTGTACGAATGCGATCGCGTCTTCTGACTCCAGTAAATCTTATTTTTTAGTATTAAATATTACAAACATTTCCTGAATAAATTCTCAGCAAACCTAATTAGGATTTCTCGGTTGTAATACAGCAATGAAATTCCGTAGTTATACTGTAACTATTTATCTAAAATTCTTATATTAATTAGGTAATAGTCCCTTTTTATTGGGGAGTAACAGTAGTAAGCGAAAAGCCACTAGTATTTGAAATTAATCTATAGGTAGGTACTTAATAAATCAGAGGGGAAAAGGTTAAAGGGAAAAGGGAAAAGTCGCGCCACTTGCGTAGCGGGACGAAGTACGGTAAGGCAGCGCTGTCTTGGGGAGCCAGTCCGCCCTTGCGGTTTCCCGACTTGTAGGAACTGGCGTGGTTTCACCCATGAACGACTGCCGCACCCCTTGTCGGTTTTTATCTTTCCCTCTTCCCCTTCTTGATGAACTATCAGCTTCAAAGTTAAAGCTGAGTAGCCCATAAGATTGTTTTAAATAAATTAATCAGCAAACAGTATATAGATTAACTACTAAAAGCCCCTTGGCAATGGGAAACTATATTTATATGATTACCGTCTACTTGCTTTATAGAACGCAGATAACGGTATTTTTTAAGCTGAAAACTTAACTTTTTCTTAAAAAGGAAGCAATGGTACTAAGCAGTAGAATGTAACTTAATCAACTATAAAAACTTATAGATTGACTATCCAAAGCTAAATATCGTAACTTGCAATTAAAGCTTTATAAGCTATAGCTTAGATTTATTAATTTCTGTGAATCTATATTCCAAAATTTAAGATTCTCCGAAAAAATCTGGGTATCTAAATATTTAGAAAAACTTGTTATAAATTACCGTCAGAACCATAACTACTGGTTCGACCTTAAAGGGAGTTATGAAGTGGAAAACAATAAGTCATTTTTTTGGCCACAAGGAATATTAATTGCGCTGCTAGGTTTAAGCGCGAGTTTGAGTGTTGGCTTAATGATGCTGATTAAGCCAAATGCTTCTGAAGCCCAAAGTGGGCAAAGTATAAATGTAAATAACACGACTGCAAGAGTAGGAACTCAGCAGCGGATTGAGGAGTTAAAAGCAGCAATGCTTACAAGTTGGCAGCAAGAGGCCAAAACAAAAGGCCTTTCTTATGCTGTAGCACCCCGCTTTCAAGGAGTAACTATTAATTCAGCAAAACTTAGTCAAGGTCAAAAAGTAATAGCTTTGACTTTTGATGATGGGCCTTGGCCTGAAAGTACAGCGCAAGTATTAAATATTCTTAAAGAAAATAATATTAAAGGTACATTCTTTGTCGTAGGACAGAACGTCAAGAATTATCCAGACTTAATAAAGCGGGTGATAGCTGAAGGTCACGCTATTGGTAATCATACTTGGCATCACTGGTATCATTACATGAATCAACAGGCCGCCGCCTATGAAGTTGACCATACAACAGATCTGATTTATAAAACTACAGGTGTTAAAACCAATTTATTTCGACCACCTGGAGGTATTATGCACAATGGCGTAGTAGCCTACGCTAGAAGTAGCAAGTATGCAATCATTATGTGGTCTTCTGATTCATTAGACTACTCGCGTCTGAATGTACCCAAGTTAATTAATAATGTTTTCAGGCTGGCAAAACCCGGTGGAATTGTATTAATGCATGATGGAGGCGGTAATCGTACCAAAACCGTCCAAGCTTTACCAGAAATTATTACTGGCTTTCGCAAGCAAGGCTATAGTTTTGTCACCGTTCCAGAACTTTTAGACATGCAAGATAAAGACCATAAGTTAATTGCAAATAAAAAGTGAAAAGTTAGATCCCCGACTTCTTTAAAAAGTTGGGGATCTAGACACCAAAAGAAGCATAAGATCAACCTACCCAGAGATCTTGAGCAAATCGAATAGAGAAGGTGGCAAGTAAAATAAGAAAGAAAAATAGCGTCAAGTATCCCCAACGAGGATGACGAGATAACAATATGCCCAAAGCTACACTTAATGAGACAATGCCGTAAGCAAGACGACTGAGTGACCAAGTTCCCCCAGAAGCGAAAATTAACCCCAAACCGCAGCAGCCATAAATCAAAGTAATAGGTGTCAATTCTGTGCGTAAGTGCCACAACAAGTAAGCGCCGCCCAAAACTGCGGCCATGTTAATCAATGGGTCGCCTCCTAATATCCACCACAATAAAATTAAAATGGCAAAACCATAGTCTACTTTGATAGCGCCCAATTTTTGACGGTAACGCCACAACATATAAGCGCCGCTGACAATCACAGCAAACAATAAAGGAGGCAAAGGGTCTTTAATGGAACCATACTTCCAATTAGTTGTGCCAACTGTAATTTGCATCAGCATTTTCCACCAACCTAGCCAATCAAATCCTAAAGAAGGTCGCCACCCTTTTTGGGCTGTGATAAATGCTAAGGGATCACCAAAATTAATCGCACAATATAAGCTAAATAGCAGTATGCCAATAGCAACTGCTAAACCTGCAATGTAAGCAATAGGAGGTCTGCGTTGTTTCCAAGCTGCGATCGCAAATGCTGGGATCAGTGCTATACCTGTAGGACGTGTAGCTGTCGCCATTGCCCCCCAAACAGTTGTCCAGCCATATTGTTGTTGATCGAAGGCTTGTAAAGCGGCTGTACTAAGCAATAAATATAGTCCTTCAGTATAAATTACAGTAGTAAATATAGATAACGGACACCAAGCAATAACAGCAGTAGACCAACGTGCAGCACTACTGCCATAAAATTTTTTAGCCCAGAAGTATAAAAAGTAAAGTGTAAGTAAAAATGCTAAGTTGTTTATCAGTGTGCCAGCTGCTTCAAACGACAAGCCTAGATGCATCAGCCCACGAATCAAGAAAGGAAACAGGGGAAAAAACGCGATATTATGACCCTTGCCGTCGTTGACAAACTCATAACTAGAAATTGCGATCGCTCGATAATGCACAGTATCCCAAGCGTCAAAAACTCCCCAGCCAAATGTCGGCGTGACTTTTTCTGGTGGTATCGGTAATAAGGGAGCAACCAGCAACATGGCAGTCCATATAAACATTCTGCTAGCCAGCCACATCACAGCAGGAAAGAATAAATCATTTTTCCATGATATTTTTTCGAGTCTTAACTGAACTTGAGCCATAAGTTTTAATGTTTTAAAAGATTTACGTTATGCGGGTCAGTTGTCAGTTGTTTTTAGCCAGGACTTACGCAACTGGCACAGTGCGATCACATTTATGTAGTACATAAATACTATATAAAAGTGGCATACCCAAAGGAAATTGATGAAATTAGTAACAGTAATTGGCTGTATTAAGTATTCATCAAATCATGAGGAAATTAGCTGAGGATGCATAAAATCAATTTTGTAAATTGAGGAGATTTACTAAACTTAATGATTGCCAGTACTTGTTAAACGGTATTACTACGAGCTAATTTTAGCCAAGCTTACATTAGTTAACATAGTTTAATTTATTCTCACCAAAAGGCGGCGGGAAGCCCACTTCTTCAAGGAGTGTCCGGGATAGTCGCCCCGCCACCGTCAAGTATCAGTAGTCAGTGGTCAGTAGCACTCGTCAACTGACTACTGACCACTGACACGAAATCCCGCCCCTTCCAGGGGTGGGATGAGCTTAACGACTTACTTAAGTAAACTAACAGAAATAAATCAAACTATGGAATTAGATCAATTACAATTTTGGTAAAATTTTTGGTATCAAATAACCAGGGACTTTAGATAAAGCCAGATTTTGTCCTTGTATCCCTAATTCATTGTGGAAAGCCCGAATCGTTTTGACAATATAAGTTAGGGTTATTTGCTCAGCTTCTGGTTGTTCTTTCAATCCATTTAAAGCTTGTAGATGGTTGTTTAATGCTGCTTCTAAATGTTGCGATCGCGCTGCTTTTTCACCACTAAAATATTGGTCTGTCACTAACTGATAATGTGCTAATCCCAAGTTATTATGAGCAGCAAACAAATCAAAATTTAAAGATGTATTACTAAGTGAGTGAGCTAAGGCAATGGCTTCTTCATAAGCATTAATACATAGTTTAAGTAAAGCTTGTCTAACATCTTTGGTCGTCTCAGGTAAGTTTGCTAAATGCCAGTAAGCAGTCCCAAGATTATTTTGTGTAGCGGCGCAAGCATTGGGAACATTAGCTGGAGTCCGATATTTTAAAGCTTCCCGGTAGACATCAATAGCTAATTTTAGATTTTGAGCTGGTTGTTCGTATTGGGCAAGATTCCAATAGGCAGTGCCGATATTATTTTGAATCATGCCATATTTGAGTGGTTCTTGTGCGGCGTTGTAGTGAGTTAATGCTTCATTATAAGCTGCGATCGCTTGTTGTAAATGTACCACTGGTTGATTATATTGTCCTAAATGCCAATAAGCAGTACCTAAATTATTCTGGCAAGCTGCATACTTTAAAGGATCTATTTCGGCTGTACGATAGCGTAAAGCTTCTGTATAAGCTGAAACTGCTTGTTCCCAGTTTTCAATCGGTTGTGAAAAACGAGCTAAATCACCATAAGCTGTTCCCAGATTATTTTGTACCCGCGCATAAGTTTCTGGATGCGTCTGTGGTGAAATTGACTTTAAAGCAAATTGATAAAATTCAATTCCTTGCTCAATATAAGTTTGCGCTTCGGCTGAATTGGGTGGGATGCGATGTAGCATCCAGTAAAGTGTACCCAAATCATTTAAAATATCTGCAAGTTGTGGTGAAGCATCATCGTAGGCGATCGCTTCTTGATAAGCAACAATTGCTACCATCAAATTTTCTAGGTTTGACTGTCCTTGCTCAATCCGCAGCCGATATAAGTTTCCTAACTGCTGATAAGCTGCTGCTAGAACTTCCCCTGAAGCTTGCTGTGAATGTAAACCCTCAATTTCTAACAAAAGTTGTTGCGGTTGCCAATTGTCCTGTTTATTTTGAGCAATTTTCTGATTCATCGTTGCTATGACTAGCTCTTTTAATTCTTTGCTCACATGAGTTAATGATGACAGCGATGAGCTATTACTACT
Organism: Halotia branconii CENA392; assembly: GCF_029953635.1. Lineage (NCBI taxonomy): Bacteria > Bacillati > Cyanobacteriota > Cyanophyceae > Nostocales > Nodulariaceae > Halotia > Halotia branconii. The sequence goes on from NZ_CP124543.1 coordinate 3,396,328, forward strand.
TGACCTAGCAGTGGATACTTGTTGCTGTGGCACAGTCTGTAATAATTCCGGGGTTGCATCTTCGTCGGGTGACTGTGACTTTGCTGTCAAATTTGCATCATCACCAAAAATTTTTTCTGTAATATCCGTACTTTGAGGTTCTGCTTCAATGACCGATTTTTCTAGTTCATCTAGAATAGATTGCTCTAAATTTTTTAAATCTGAACTTCTAGAATTGGAAAAACGTTCTGGATAGTCTGGATTTTTTGTCGTTGGTGTGGGTTCTCCAGCAAACATGAATACACCAGTACGCCAACGCCAAAACTGAGGAACCGACTGTTGAATAGTAGAGAACCAAGGACGTGATACCCACAACAACACACTAGATTCAATAAATCGACTAGATTCTTGACCAGAAAAATACTGCTCACTGAAACGTAGATGATGTAAAAAAGAACGCTGTACAGCAACCGATTGTTTAGTTAGCTGCTCCACACCTACAATCTGGAATGTCGGTATGGGCAACGGTCTTCCAGGTGTATCTTTTGATGTACCCACAACTGGCGGTGGATAATTGGCCAACCATTGATTGATCTGAGCTATGGGATTTGGATCGTTTAAATTCAGCCGCAAAGTCACCAATCGCGGATAAGCTGGAGTGCTAGTCGCTTGTCTATGTAATGGTTGATATAAGACTTGTCCAACTGGATAAGCCAAAGTTGAATGCAAGCGAGCCGCTACTTGATTTCTCAAATGTAAATCATCACAGACAGCTAAAAAGAGTTGCCGCCGTAAGTCGAGACTGAGGGCAAGTTTTAGACGGTGATAGACTTGCCGATTCCAAGCAAAATTATTGGAGTGTGCAGTATCATTCACGCTCATGGCGGCTAAAGAGCCAAAGATACAGTTTATATCTTCTTAATACCAATTCGTAATTCGTAATTCGTAATTCGTAATTTTAAGAAGCGTCAAATTTTATGATAAAACAAGCTTTAAGATTAATTAGAAAATAAAAGTATAATTAGATACTGTGTAAACTATTGCAATTTTCACAAAAAATAAAAAACCAGGCTCCTACCAAAAGGGGAACCTGAAGACCAAAAAATTAATTTTTATTAAAACTGTTGATGCTTAACTGACATTAGAAACAGAGAAGGCAACAAAAATTAAGCCGCCAACCAAAGCTGTAGCGGCGACTCCCAAGATAATATAATTACGTTTTTGTCCCTCTGTAGGGGGTTCTGCTTGGTAAACCTTTGGTTCTTGGGCAAAATTATTCAGGCGACCGCCTTCTTCGCTTGTATAGGGCATGAATGAGTTCCTTATTCTGAATCTTTCATTAATGTTACAGAAATCTATATATTATGCTCTCATATTAAGAGACAAATCGTAACATCACTTAAAAATCCAGAATCAAAAACAAGCAGGTGCAATTCCTCTTCTTTATCCCCCTGCTCCCTTGCCTCCGGTCACTGAGCGTTGGTTGCTGAGCGCAGTCGAAGCAAGCCGAAGTGCTGCCCCTTTGCCTCCCTACACTAGCTAGTAATAGTACCGCTGAGTGGTGAACTAGCACTTGCATAGTCTTTCATTGGCATTCTGCCGGCAAGATATGCCAAGCGTCCGGCAACTGCTGCTAAATTCATCGCATGAGCCATTGCTGCGGGATTTTTGGCTAAAGCGATCGCACTATTAATCAATAAGGCATCTGCCCCCAATTCCATCGCCTGGGCGGCTTCTGATGGCGAACCAATCCCAGCATCTACTACCACTGGGATACCAGCATTTTCAATGATGATTTGGATATTAGCAGTTGTCTTCAATCCTTGTCCCGAACCAATGGGTGAAGCTAAAGGCATGACTGTGGCACAGCCGATATCTTCTAGACGTTTGGCTAACATCGGGTCAGCATTAATATAGGGCAATACCGCAAAACCTTCTTTAACTAATTGTTCTGCGGCTTGCAATGTCCCAATCGGATCAGGAAGTAAATATTTAGGATCGGGTATTACTTCTAGCTTGACAAAGTTGTTATCTTCCTGTCCTAATAATTTCGCCATTTCTCGCCCCAAACGGGCTACACGAATTGCTTCTTCTGCGGTTTGACAACCGGCGGTATTCGGCAACATCCAAATTTTTGTCCAATCTAGGGCTTCGGCTAAACCCTCATGTCCCGGTGCTTTTGTTTGTACCCGCCGCACTGCCACGGTGACAATTTCGCAACCACTAGCAACAACACTTTGCTGCATTTCCTCAACGGTGCGGTATTTACCTGTTCCTGTCATCAGGCGCGATTGGAAAGTTTTACCAGCAATAATTAGTGGAGAATCTAAAGTGGAAAATTGAGATATCGCAGAACGATGTCCGTTGGTGAAATTAGCAGAGTGGGTCAGCATGGAGGTAGATGATTGAGTGTGAAAGCGAGAATAGTGGAAATGAGATAATAAAGAATCAGATTTTTGTTCCCAGATCAAATCAGCAATCAATGCTGCGGTGGCGGGTGCAAGCAAAATACCATTGCGGTGATGACCTGTGGCCAAAGTTAAATTTTGACAATGGCTAGTGCCAAGGATGGGTAATTCATCGGGGGTAGTGGGGCGAAATCCCCACCACAATTCTTGGATGGGATAATTTTGTAATTGGGGATATAAACGGATGGCTTGTTGGAGTAAAGTTTGAATCCCTGCGGGGGTATTATTGGGGGTAAAGCCAACATCTTCACTAGTTGCGCCAATGATGATGCGATCGCGTCTGGGTACGATATAAACATCCTCTCCAAACAAAACCCGCTTTAAAGGCAATTCTGGTACAAATTCCGGCACTCGCACACTCAACATTTGCCCTTTTCGAGGTTGCACGGGTAGCGGTAATAATTCATTTGACCAAGCACCTGTGGCTAATACATAATGACCAGCATGAATTACTCCAGCGCTGGTTTGTACACCGATGACTTGTTTTTGTTGTTGTATAAATGCTTCTACTGTAATGCCATCTTTAAGTTCAACACCCAGAGATTCAGCCGCAGTCCCAAGTACATTTGCTAAGGCGCGGTTATCAACTTGGGCATCTTCTGGATACCACCAGCCACCAATTATTTCTTTTCCTAATCCTGGTTGATATTGATGAATTGCAGTTTGATCTAACCAGTAAGCAGGGGATTCACGCGAGGATGGCAGCAAAGAACCATTATTATTTTTCTGTTCATAAATGGGTGTTAAGCTGCCGCAAGACCAGTAATTAGTATTTAAACTGGTCAATTCTTCTAGTTTGCGCGTCCACTCTGGATATAATGAACGCGATCGCCTACACAAACAACCCATTGCGTCATCTGGAATTTGTTCCGCATCTGGTGCTAACATCCCAGCAGCAGCATGAGTGGCAGCAGCTTGAAAATCACGGCAAAGCACGGTGACGTTTGCCCCGCGCAATTTAAGTTCAACGGCGATCGCCAAGCCAATAACGCCGCCACCAATAATTAAAATGTCACTAGTCATTAGTCATGAGTCTTTGATAGTTAGACACTTCTTATTAGTACATAACTAATAACTCATAGCTCATAACTGATAACTAAATAACTCGTAACTAACCCCTACCACAAAGCCCGAATCGGTTGATTGCCCTGATTATTATCACTTGATGACGTGTCTGTTGTAGTGTCAGAAGATGGAAAGGAATCGCTAGGAGAGTTATTTTGAGCAACACTAGTCGTACTTTCAGTAGAACTGCCATTGTTTTCCGCAGTGCTATTTGTATCTTCATTAGAGTTGAAATTCTCCTGGGCAACACCACTCCTACCTTCAGTTGCGGTATTATTACCCCTATTCGTATTGGGAGCAGAGCTATTAACATTAATATTAGCTGGGAGAACTTGTGATTTTCTGCCGCTGGGAGTATTGTTACTAGCGGTTCGTTGCTCTCCCATCGGAAAGTTAATGCCTAGTAATGTACCTAGCAAAATAGCCAAGCCTCCAGCCATCAGAATTAGCGGTGTCCATCTACCCATATTATTTGTCTCCTTTGTAACCTAACCTTCTGGTTTTTATCCTAACTGAGAACCTTGACCCCAAAATCCGTCAAATTTTGTCACTGTCACATCGCCCATAACCTGAGTTTGACAGGCTAAACGCAGGTCTCTTGTAGGAGAATGGGGAGGAAGCGAACGTCGCACTTTGTCACGCCAATTCGCCGCAGAGACTTCACCGTCTACCTTGACCGCACAAGTACCACAGCTGCCAATTCCTCGACAGTTTATTACTTTAGCACCGCCATTGTAGAGGTCAATACCATTTTGCAGCAAAATTTGGCGTAAATTAGCTCCGCGAACGCACTCAATAGTTTTTTCTTGAGTTATTATCTTGGGCATTTTTCTTAAATTGCCAAACTGGCTTGTTGTATCATCTTGGCACATTGCCTTAAAAGTTGTCTCGAAAGTCCCTGTCTTATGACCACAAAACCCTCACCTCAAATTTGGCTCTATGACACCACATTACGGGATGGCACTCAACGCGAAGGGTTATCAGTTTCTATAGAAGATAAGTTACGCATTGCCAAAAGACTCGATCAATTGGGAGTTCCTTTTATTGAAGGTGGTTGGCCGGGTGCTAATCCTAAGGATGTTCAGTTTTTCTGGCAATTGCAAGAAGATCCGCTTAAACAATCAGAAATTGTGGCATTTTGTTCAACTCGACGACCCAACACTACTGCTGCTGCCGAACCGATGCTACAAGCAATCTTGACTGCGGGTACGCGTTGGGTGACAATTTTTGGCAAATCTTGGGATTTACACGTCACAGCAAGTCTTAAGACGAGTTTAGAAGAAAACTTGGCTATGATCCGCGATACTGTCGAGTATTTCTGCTCGCAAGGGCGGCGCGTGATCTATGATGCAGAACACTGGTTTGATGGCTATAAGCACAATCTTGATTATGCTTTACAGACATTAGAAGCTGCGATCGCAGGTGGTGCTGAATGGCTAGTACTTTGTGATACAAATGGCGGTACATTGCCCCAGGAGGTCAGCCAATCTGTTCAAGCAGTCAATAGTCATTTATCACTTGTTGTTGGTCAAGAATCAATGACAATTCCCCAAATCGGCATCCATACTCATAATGATTCGGATATGGCCGTAGCCAATGCCTTAGCTGCCGTGATGGCAGGGGCAAGAATGGTACAAGGTACAATTAACGGTTATGGTGAACGTTGTGGTAATGCTAACCTTTGTTCGTTAATACCTAATTTACAACTGAAGCTAGGTTACAGTTGTATCGGAGAACACCAGCTAAATCAACTTACAGAAGTTAGTCGCTTTGTCAGTGAAGTAGTAAATCTTGCCCCTGATGAACACGCACCCTTTGTAGGACGTTCGGCTTTTGCCCATAAAGGTGGTATTCATGTTTCCGCAGTAGAACGTAATCCCCTGACTTACGAACACATTCAACCAGAACAAGTCGGTAATCATCGCCGCATCGTCATTTCCGAACAATCGGGACTCAGCAATGTTTTAGCGAAAGCCCGTACTTTTGGGATTGAGTTGGATAAACAAACCCCAGAAGCCCGACAAATTCTCCAACGCCTCAAAGATTTAGAAAGTCAAGGATATCAATTTGAAGCAGCAGAGGCTAGTTTTGCCCTATTGATGTATGAAGCTTTAGGCGGCCGTCAGCAGTTCTTTGAAATCAAAGGTTTTCAAGTTCACTGTGACTTGGTTGAGGGCAAAGAAACTAACAATGCTTTAGCTACAGTCAAAGTAGCCGTCAGTGGCAAGAATATTTTGGAAGCAGCAGAAGGTAACGGCCCTGTTGCAGCATTGGATGCCGCCTTACGTAAGGCTTTGGTGAACTTTTATCCCCAACTTGCCACTTTTGAATTAACAGACTACAAAGTGCGGATTATTGACGGACATACAGGCACAGCTGCGAAAACCCGCGTACTGGCAGAATCAGGTAATGGTTATCAACGATGGACGACTGTAGGAGTTTCGACTAATATCCTGGCAGCTTCTTATCAAGCAGTAGTAGAGGGATTGGAATATGGTTTGTTGTTACATTCTCAAGCCGAAACTGCGTTGAAAGTTTCTAGTTGATTAAACCCGGATTTCTCACAAGTAGTGAAAAATCAATTTACATGACCTGATGTGAGGCATTTTTTTGATACATCATCAATCAAAATTTAGGTGTAGAGATAAATTAAGTATAAAACCGCATTTATAAAGGTAAAATAATCACTATTTTTTTATGGGGAGTAAAATTAAAATGCTCTGCTCATAAAATTAAGCATGACAAAACAAGACTTGAATCTTGAATCAACCTAAGCCCAAAGTATAACTGATTAGAAATAAGTCAAAGGCAATTTAACTTAAAATTAAGCAGTATTAGTCAGCATTCTTAAACGTCTATGAGCAGTAGCAAAGATATTTTTGTATGGGCAAGAACTAGTAATTGCAATTAAAATACAGCGTGTATTTACAGTAATTAAAGCTCCTAACTTCAATAACTTGGTACGAATAGTTCCAACAGTAGCATTTTGTAATTCAGTTTTAGTTAAACATTTTTGGCGCAAAGCATTCATCAAAACGTAAGCTAAAGAAGAAAACCATAAACGTAATTGGTTCCCTGGAAATGTGTGGGTGCTTGTTCTATCACTAAAAAGTTCTAGTTGTTGTTCTTTAAAACGATTTTCCATCTCCCCTCGCTGACAATATTTTTGTTTATATAGTTGACTAGGTGGTACTTTATTGGTAGCAAGAGTTGTTACAACAAAACGAATATTAGTCCCCTTTGCTCCATATTCAACCTTACAAACAACACGACGACTACGACTCCAAGATTCACGAGTTTGATAGTCTAATGACTTATACCAAATTGAGTTATCAATCAAGTCACAAGCAAGCCTTGGAAGCTGTTCATCTGGTTTAAATACTGTTTCCAAAAACGAAACTGCTGTTGATAATTTCTGCTCAAACTCAAGTGAGGCTCTACTTTGAATCGTCGTAGTCATCCCAATTAAACGACTATTTTGCGCTAATCCAAAAACATAATCTAAACCGGGCTGTGATTCACACCACGTCATAATATCGTCCCTAGAATAGGCACTATCTCCACGTACTAGAATCTCAACATTCTTCCATTGTTGACGTATTTGTTTAATGACTCTTTGTAATTCTGATAACGCCCCAAATGCTGGGTCTACATTAGAAGGGCGCAGTTTGGCTGCTAATAGATGTTTTCCACAAAATATATAAAGTGGAGCATAGCAGTATCCTCCATAATAAGTGTTGAAGAAAACTTGCTCCTGCGAACCGTGTACTAAATCATCGGTTACATCTAGATCCAAAATAATTTGCCTTGGTTCTTTGGCGTGAGATTCTAGAAATATTTTGACAAATAAGCTTTCAATTTCTGATGGACAATGCCCAATTTTATGGTAACGGCTGTCTGCTCCTTGTTCCACATCTTCTGGACAATGTTCCAGCCGATTTAATGTACTTTTTCCTGCCAATATTGTTGGTTCATCCTCTATTCCCATTGTTTTTAACACTGCTAGAGCAAACATCGGGTCTTGACGTAATTCCTCGTGGTCATTTAAGTCTTCATATCCCATGACCAACCCGTATATACGTTGTTTAATTAAACTCTCTATTGAATGGTCAACTCGATTTGGTTGACGGTAATCTTGGAAACACTGTGCAAATTTTGATGTGATTTCTAATTTTCTGTCTATTTCCGCAATTAAGCTTAATCCTGCATCCGATGTTACCGTCCCACCCTGAAAATTAACTACAATCGGGTGTGATTTTTCCCCGGAGAATTTGAATTGTTTTGGTGTACGATCTGTGAAAGTCGGGGTCATGCTTTATAACTGCTGAAATGCTTATCCTATATACATTTTCGCAGTTTTTGACCCCCTTTTTTTATCTCTTTGTGAGAAATTCGGGTTAAAGAGTGCGGTGTCAGTTGTCAGTAGTCAGTTGTTAGTTGTCAACGATGCACTGAGCGTAGTCAAAGTGTTGTCAGTTGTCAGTTGTCAGTAGCAAAAACAACTGATTACTGACGCTAAATCTCACTTCTGTAAGGGGTGGTATGAACTTAATGCAGAAATGCAAAATTCCGCGATCGCCCCATTTAACCTACAATTTATGATAAAGGATGACCTTAATCTCAAAGCGCGATCGCTATGGCTGATAAAGAACTTAAACAACTCATGGAGAGTAATGCTAAAACAGCTCAAGCTATATTAGATGAAATAGCTGATGCACGCCAAGAACGACAAGAACTCCGCGAAGGAATGATCCAACTCCAGAATGCAGTAACAAGATTAACCAATGTACAAGAAATAATAACCAATTTACTGGTTTCTTTGGATGGCGATCGCCCCACAATTCTCAAAAAACTCTCAGCCCTCGAAGATAAAGTTGATGAGCTATTGCAGCAACAGCCGAAGCATGAATAGATATCTACATTGCTGCATCGATTTTGGCATCTGAATACACTTGAATAAGCAGCAAGTCGGGAGATATTGCCTCTCTTTGGGCTTATGGTAGTTGAGTAGAGTGATTCTTAATAGACTTCCACCACTGACCCAAAGTACTAGATTCAGCTTGCTGGCGAAAGTATTCAACCTGTTCAACAGGAGAGAGGTTTTTAATCTCTAAAGAAATTTTATCTTGAGCTTGCTGTTTAAATTCAAGACAATCAAAACCTTTTTTAACTTTCGCCTGACTCATCAAATAAAACCTCTTTGGGTGAAACAATGGTTAAGATTCCGTAGCCATTAAGCAGATTAATTTGGTTGTATGCTCTCATTTTATCAAGTCGAACAATATGCTTAAAATTCCACGAAACAATAGCATCGGCTCTCGCTACCGTTGCAGCAGCAACATGAGCTGCATCGTTCAGGGATTTGGAGGTAACCACTCTTGCTTCTAAATAAGCATCTCGAAGCATTATGATTTCTTCAGTTAGCAGAACATTTTCAATGATTTCACTAGGAAGTGAGGGTAATATACTGCGAACATCTGCTGGAGCATTAATTAATTCAATAATGACTAAATCACTTAGAAGCATGATTGCTTTTTTCTTTCGTAAAGCTTCTATTAGCCGTTGTGATTCTTCTGCAAATTCTACATCTAAACAACCGCCAATAACTGAGGTATCTACATAAATTCGGAGAAGCTTCATAGAAAATATAGTCTGATTGTTTCGGCTGCTTCTCTTGCCTCAAAATAAATATAGTCTAGAAAGGAGTTTATGACACTTTAACATTTAATTTTATCATTAAGAGGGATAAGTTCATAAATTTAGTCATCTTGTTTACGCTTAACTATGCATAAGCAGCATTTATTTCCTTAAACAGTCGATAATGTAAATAAATGTGAATAATTCTGAGACAGGGCATTATGCGCGTAATTTTAATGACCGGGAAAGGTGGCGTAGGAAAAACCTCCGTTGCGGCGGCTACTGGACTGCGTTGTGCAGAACTTGGCTATCGCACATTAGTTTTGAGTACAGACCCCGCCCACTCCTTGGCAGACAGTTTTGATTTAGAGATGGGACACGCACCTAAAGAGATTCGTCCCAATTTGTGGGGTGCAGAACTAGATGCGCTGCAAGAGTTAGAGGGAAATTGGGGTGCTGTAAAGCGCTATATTACTCAAGTTTTACAAGCTAGAGGTTTAGAAGGAGTTCAAGCAGAAGAGTTGGCAATTTTGCCAGGGATGGATGAGATTTTTGGCTTAGTCAGGATGAAACGCCACTATGACGAAGGAGAGTTTGATGTCTTGATTATTGACTCCGCCCCTACTGGCACAGCATTACGTCTGCTAAGCTTACCAGAAGTTGGCGGCTGGTATATGCGCCGTTTTTACAAACCATTTCAAAACATCTCGGTAGCACTTCGACCACTGGTTGAACCTTTGTTTAGGCCAATTGCCGGTTTTTCTTTACCAGATAGAGAGGTAATGGATGCACCTTATGAGTTTTACGAACAAATTGAAGCTCTAGAAAAGGTGTTAACCGATAATACTCAAACTTCAGTGCGCTTGGTGACTAATCCAGAAAAGATGGTAATTAAAGAGTCTCTGCGCGCTCACGCTTATTTGAGTTTATATAATGTAGCAACAGATTTAGTAGTAGCTAATCGCATTATTCCTAGCGAAGTCAAAGATCCATTTTTCCAACGTTGGAAGGAAAATCAACAGCAATATCGCCAAGAAATCCACGATAACTTTCACCCTCTGCCTATAAAAGAAGTTCCGCTTTTTTCGGAAGAAATGTGTGGTTTAGCAGCCTTAGAACGGTTAAAAGAAACACTCTATCCAGATGAAGATCCAACCCAAGTTTATTACCAAGAAACGACTATTAGAGTTGTGCAAGAACAGAACCAATATAGCTTGGAACTTTATTTACCTGGCATCCCTAAAGATCAGGTTACTCTAAATAAAACTGGTGATGAATTAAACATCACTATTGGCAACCATCGCCGTAATTTGGTTTTACCCCAAGCATTAGCAGCACTACAACCCTCAGGTGCAAAAATGGAAGAAGATTATCTCAAAATCCGCTTTACTGATCATGTAAAAGTTTAGTTTTATTCCCAGGAAAACTAACAAATAACAATTCAAAAGTCATAATTCAAAAGAAATTATACTTTCTTTGATCAGGAAAGACGCAATGCATACGCGTCTTTCTTTTTGACTCTTTGGTTCCTATTGCTTGTAACACTTAACATGCTATATACTTAAGACAAAGTTTTATGAATTACTTCACGCTGTCTTAGCTAGAAATTAGTTGTAGCTTTAAAACGCAAATTTTTAATAAAAAACATAATTTTTGGGAAAGATTTTGCCAGTAGTTTTACTGTGGACAAACGAGTTAATTAAATTTCAGAATGTTTTTAGATTTATGAAAATCTAATTTTATCTTTCTGAAATTTATTAATTAAAAACTATGTCCCTGATCGCTCAATCAAACTTGCGGGCAAATCTGGATCAAGAAAGTGTATTGCGTCGTATTACAAATCGTATTCGTCAGACACTAGAGTTAGAGGAGATTCTCACGACAACCACGGCAGAAGTCTGTGCATTGCTGGGAACTGACCGAGTCATGATTTACAAATTTCACGCTGATGCTAGCGGTCAGGTCGTGGCTGAATCTATATATGGCAATAGCTTACCGTCGCTGCTGGGACTCAACTTTCCGGCTGATGATATTCCGCCTCATGCCCGTGAACTATTTATCAAGTCACGGGTACGCTCTGTTGTTAATGTCGATATGCAGCAGATTGGTCACAGTCCCCTGAATAACTCACAAACAGAAGAGCCTTTATCAGGAAATATCAATTATCGACCTTTAGACTCATGCCATGCCGAATATCTAACAGCAATGGGTGTCAAGTCTACTTTAGTAGCACCTATTTTTCATCAAGATCAACTTTGGGGACTTTTGGTATCTCATAACGCCAAAACTCGTTTTATTTCCGAATCTGAACTAGAAGCAGTGCAGATGGTAGTAGAGCAATTGTCAGTAGCGATCGCCCAAAGCAATCTCTTCACCCAAGCCCGCGCTAAAGCCGAACGAGAAGCTATCATTAATCGCATTGCCACCCTACTGCATTCATTACCTACAATTGTTCTACAGCCAGCCTTAGAAGCAGCAGTAGCTGCCTTAGGCGGTTCTGGCGGCAGACTTTGCATTAGAAATGAAGCCTTTAATCTCGATCATGGCAGTTTCAAAAGCTTACCAGAATGTTTAATACCTGGGAATAACTGTGTCAAGGTTTACGTCTGTGGGCAACAACCTTTGATGCCAGAACAAACAATATATCCACTAATAGAACAATATAGCGCTTGGCAAGAATATTATAAGTCTGGTGAATATGATATTTGGGCAGTTTCAGACATATATCAAACTGCAAAATTACGAATTTTACAGGCAACTTTTCAACCAACAAAAATTCGTAGCCTGTTAATGATTCCATTGCACTATCGTCAGCAGTTAATCGGCTATCTCAGTATATTCCGCAACGAAATAGACACAGAAACTTTATGGGCAGGTCAATTTGACCCCGATCAAAGGCAACTGTATCCTCGTTTGTCATTTGATGTTTGGCGCGAATCTAAAACTGCACAAGCTCAACAATGGACTGTTGAAGAGGTTGATCTGGCTAGAGAAATTAGTAAACATTTTGCCTCGGCAATTCAGCAGTATGAACTATATCAACAAGTACAAACCTTCAATGACAATTTAGAAAAACAAGTTAAAAATCGCACATTGGAACTGCAACGCACATCTGAACAACAACAGGCCGTTTTTGGAGTTATTGCTAAGATTCGTGAGTCTCTTGACACCAATATGATTTTTCAAACAACCACTAGAGAAGTTTGTAAATTAATTAAAGCCGATCGCGTTTCTGTTTATCGCTTCAATGCTGATTGGGGTGGGGAATTTGTCGGTGATTTTGAGGCTGCTAATCCACACTGGTCAAATGACTCCAAATTAGGTGTGAATACGGTTTGGAATGACACTTACTTACAAGATACACAAGGAGGACGTTACCGCTACAATGAAACCTTTGCAGTAGATGACATCTACAAACAAGGATTTAATCAGTGTCATATCGACAACCTAGAATATTTTCAAATTCATGCTTTTGTGCTTGCGCCGATTTTTGTTGGGCAGAAACTTTGGGGTTTGCTAACAACTTATCAGCATTCTGGGTCACGCCAATGGAAATCTTCTGAAGTTAACTTTCTTAGCCAGATTGCTGGTCAATTGGGGGTAGCACTCCAACAAGCTGGATTACTTATGCAAACACAAGAGCAGACATTAGATTTGCAGCAAGCAGCAGAGCAACAACGCGTACTATTTGAAGTTGTTGCAAAAATCCGGAAATCTCTAGATCTAGAGGCGATTTTTAAAACTACTACCCAAGAAATTTGTCAATCGCTGCAAGCAGACCGCGTTGCTGTCTACCGCTTTCATCCAGATTGGAGTGGTGAGTTTATTGCTGAATTTGTCGGTGAAGGCTGGATGAAATTGGTAACTGTAGATATGAATACAGTTTGGCAAGATACTTATTTGCAAGAAACCCAAGGTGGGCGATATCGCCATAATGAAACCTTTGCAGTGGATGACATTTATCAAGCTGGTCACTCTGAATGTCATGTAGCACTTTTGGAGCAATGTCAAGTTAGGGCTTATGCGATCGCTCCAATTTTTATTGGGCAACAACTTTGGGGTTTACTAGTAGCTTATCAAAACTCTGCACCCCGTCACTGGGAAGACTCAGAAATTAAATTTATTGCTCAGATTGGCAACCAGTTGGGGGTAGCACTTCAACAAGCTGAACTACTCACCCAGACGCAGCAACAAGCGCAAGATTTAACTCAAGCTTTACATGAATTGCAAGAAACTCAAACTCAATTGATCCAAAGTGAAAAAATGTCCAGCTTGGGTCAGTTAGTAGCAGGTGTAGCCCACGAAATTAATAACCCTGTAAACTTTATTTATGGCAACCTTGCCCATGTCAATGAATACGCTGAAGATTTACTTAGCATACTAGATCTTTATCAACAGCATTGCCCAAACCCCAGCCCTGAAATTCTAGAACGCTCACAAGAAGTTGATTTAGAATTTGCCACTGAGGATTTACCCAAAACTTTATCTTCCATGAAGATTGGAGTTGATCGCATCCGTCAAATCGTCATGTCCTTACGGAATTTCTCTCGTCTTGATGAAGCTGAAATGAAGACGGTGAATATTCACGAGGGCATTGATAGCACACTGTTGATTTTACAACATCGCTTAAAAGCAAAATCGGAAAGCCCTAGCATTGAAGTCATTAAAGAGTACGGTGATTTGCCTTTAGTAGAATGCTATGCTGGACAATTGAATCAGGTGTTTATGAATGTTTTGAGCAATGCGATCGATGCTCTAGAAAACTATGAACAGGATGAATCAAAATCTCATTACCATCAAATTACTATCCGCACACATCTTGGAGAACTGAAAGACAATATTAAAAGTGTAGTGATTCACATTAGCGACAACGGCAAAGGCATTCCAGAAGCTGTCAAGAAAAAAGTATTTGATCCGTTTTTTACTACTAAGCCAGTAGGAAAAGGTACTGGCTTAGGACTATCAATTAGTTACCAGATTGTGGTAGATAAGCACAGTGGTATTTTTAAATGTGATTCGCAACCAGGAATAGGCACAGAGTTCTGGATTGAAATCCCCATTTGCCATTTCGCTGCTAATTTCTAAGTTGCACAGGCATTGCTAAATAAGTCATCTTCAAACCACCCAGTGGTGTAAAAATCACTGGGGTAAGGCTTTGATTGAGATGCATTTGAATTTCTGAGGATGGTAATTCTTTCAATCCTTCCATTAAATACTTAATATTAAAAGCAATTTCTATATCTTCCCCAGATATTTGGGCAGACATTGATTCTCTACCACTACCCACATCTTGAGCTTCACAAGATAAGGTAATTTCCTGGGCTGTGTTGTCAATGCTGATTTTAACGATATTATTTTTTTGATCAGCTAGCACGGCAATTCGCTCTAAAGTGCTGATAAATTGTCGTCGCTCAATTGTGACTTGACGCTCAAATTGGCGGGGAATCAATTGCCGATAAGCGGGATATTGACCATCTAAGGTACGGCTAGTTAAACGTTGATTTTGCCAAGCAAATACGACTTGACCTTGATCTAAATATAAAGCGATCGCTTCATCTGAGGCAGCGTTATGAGCTAACATCCGCTGTAATTCACGTAATGCTCTAGCTGGCACTGTTACTTCTAGCTCATCACTACCACCAAGAGGACTTTCATTAGTAGTTTCCACTACTGCTAAACGATGTCCATCGGTAGCTGCAAATTCTAATGTGTCTTGTTTAACTGTCAGATGCACACCAGTCAGTACTTGCTTGGTTTCATCTGAACTAGTGGCAAACAAAGAACCTCTTAATCCCTCAATTAAGGCAGCAGTAGTTAGGTTCAGTGGTTCGGTATTGTCGATTACTGGTAATTCGGGAAATTCTTCAGCTCCCATTGCTCGGACTTGATAATGTCCGCTTTTTGGTGTCAGGGTTACAATTAAACCTTCCCCAGATGTTTCGGCTGATTCATCATCTAGGGTGATTTCACCTTCTGGTAGTCGAGAAGTAATGTCTACAAGGAGCCTTGCAGGTAGAGCGATCGCTCCTCCTTGCCACACTTCAGCATTAAAGCTGGTACGGATACCTAAGCTGAGATCAAAGGCTGTTAAGCTGACTTGGTTAGTTTCAGCATCCGCTTGCAACAGTATATTGGCAAGTACCGGATGATTCGGTCGTGAAGGTACAGCACGGCTGACGAGGGAGAGATTTGTACTGAGATCGCTTTGGGCGCAAACTAATTTCATAGTCAGATGCAGCTGATGAACGACTATGGTAGCATTCTTATCGCTTGTAGGGGGAGTCTACAATTATTGAAAAGGTTTTTGATATTAAATATGTTAATTATAAAAGACGAAATTACTGTGCGTATAATGCAAGATAAAATTGAAGATTATCAGTTAATGGCAAAATGGTTAACTGATGAGACAGTCTTACAATTTTATGAAGGAAAAGATAATCCTTTCCCTTTAGATAAAATTATTGAAAATTACAAACCAATGGTAATGAGAGACGATCCTGTGATACCTTGTCTTGTCTACTATCATAATTTTCCTATTGGTTACATACAATATTGTTTACTAAATGATTTATCAGAAACTGACAGGCAAACATATAGCTTAGAGCAAACTGATAATGTCTATGGAATTGATTTATTTATAGGAGAAACAAATTATTGGAATCAGGGAATTGGCACAAAAATATTATCAGTATTTGTCAACTATATTTTTGAACAATTACAAGCTGATAAAATTGTCATCGATCCGCATGTTGACAATCTTCGTGCTATCCGCTGCTATGAAAAATGTGGTTTTGTGAAAGTGAAGCTATTACCTGCTCATGAACTGCATGAAGGGAAATACTTAGATTGTTGGCTGATGGCAACAGACCGAAAAAGTAGGTCGGTGTAAATAATTATTGTTGGAATAAAGCAGGGAGCAGGGGGAGAAAGAGTTTGAGCCTTCTTTACTTTTCGTTACATAGTTTGATTTTATTGCACCGACTTACTTATTACCCGTTGAGATATCGCAATCCGAAATCATTAGTGAGAAAATATGTAGAAGTATGTAAGTAGTTTGAATGACTAAGGTTAGAGTGCGGTAATATAGATGCGATCGCTTGATTATCAAATTTTTGACTTTCCTAAGCTGCGTGAATATAGTGTTTTCTCATGAATCACAGGACTTACGCAAAATTATGAAAGAACGTAGACCGAAGGGCTTGCCGCAGGCTACCGCAGAGGACGCAGCGAAAAGTTGTCAGCAGGGTTTCCCTTTGTAACAAACTTTTTAAGACAAAGGACACGGAAGAATAAGAGTTTCAGAGAGTTTTGCGTAAGTCCTATTTAGATATAAAAACTTATCTAGGGAACTTCTTGACTAAATCGTCTCCAGGAATAATTGTTGTATAAAAAACATAATCACTATTAGCTACATAGCGGCGATCTTGTTTGATTATCGCCATAAATTCTCGATGTCCTTGGCGCATACGTCCTACTAAACAACCTGCACTAGCATTTCTAATATCATTACTAGGAGCATCATAACCCCAGTGTTGATTAACGTAAAAAAGACCTGTGTCGAGTTTGTCGGCAGTCCGTTGAAAATCTTTATTGAAATCTCGGTAAACAGTAATCGGTCTAACTTGCACTAATGCTTCATGACGTTCTGCACTGCCGTGCATTCCAACAGCCCAAGATTTATATTGTCCAAACTTAATTCTGGCGGCTCCTGCGGGATTCATGGGATTGTAAGTATAATATGCACCGGGTTCGGTAGTAGCTTGCCAGTGATCCACGATTTTGGGAACTCCATCCACTACTTCGATGACAATTCGCCGATCATTGAATTGATTGGACGCATCACTGTTAAGACTCCAATCCCCATTCATTCCTTCTATGTAGACAATATTGTATTGTTTTGGTGCAGTGAATACTTGATAATTTTCTGCCAGCATATATTTTACAATCCTGCTAGCAATATCATTACCTAGTTTTAAAGGAGGTTGAGGCAGATCTTCTGGTTTAGTCTCAATTAATTTTTTGGCTGTGACTGCTCCTAAAAATTCAGTTTCTCCAGTCTTTGTCAATTCTTGAAATTTTTTGAGAGATGCGGCAGAAATTGGCCCAAACTTACTATCGGCTGGAGGTTCCAAGAGGCTCAAGCCAATTAACAATATCTGAATCTGACGAGCCAATTCTAAATCTTGAGCGATCGCCTCAAATCCCCATTTATCTTCTTTACCGAGAAAATCTTGTAGTTTCATATTGCACACCTGCCTTTTTTTACCTATTAATTAGGTATAAACGTCATATTGATGTAGGTTTGATGTTTGAAACTATACTCTTATGTCAAAAATTCTGCCACAATTTTTACTAAGAATTTATCAAAGGGGATAGGGACTATTACTCTGTCCCATTAATTTTGCGGGGTTGGATAAATCTTTGAAAGCTTAACTCTTGCATCCTTGGCATAATCTTTCATCAAGGCAGACTAGTGGTCGTTTTGGGTCAACAGCTTGGGCATATAAATCAAGCACATCTTCCATTCTGCATACAAATTCTGAATTGACTTGTGGGATGCACCATTGTTCTTTTAACTAGGGCTTGAGTTCGTTTTTTTTAGTATCCGACCAACTGTATTTTTACTCAAGCTCTCAACTATCTTAAGACTCACAAGTTGATCTGCTAACATTCTTAAAGTCCAACGCGTACTACCATCAGGTGCATGACTACAAGTTGTTGCTATTAAATATGCTTCGGCAAAAGCAGTTAACTTATACCATTTCACGAAAAGCCTGATACAAATAAAGCATCCAGAATAAAACCCCAACCTGTAATATTCGCAACAATTGATGTGTTTAATTCCTCAAGACGTTGCCAAATAACTGTTCTTAACTCGTCCAAATTAGCAAAGCATTCCCAACTTAAATTCCTTTTTACTTCTTCCCATAAACGTTCAATGGGATTGACTTGGGGAGTATGTGGAGGTTGAAATAATAAAATAATATTTTCTGGAATTTTAAGAGTCTGGCTTAAATGAAAAGCACCATTGTCTAATTGAAGTATGTGTATATCTTCCGGATACGTAGCTGCAAACTGTTCTAAAAAGATATTGAAGCAAGCTGTGTTGAGATGAGAGAATTCCCAAATATAATACTCACCAGTTAACGGCTCTACTAAACCATATAAATAGAAATTTTCTCGTTTCCATTGCATGATGCCAATAGGTTTAATGCCACAAAGCGTGATCAGTCTTCCTAATTCTGTTTTTAATCCTACACGGCTTTCATCACCACACCAGTATCTAATTTCTTTATGTTTATCTTTTGGCTCTATGACGTGTTTTTTTATAACTTCTAGGTATTGTGGCAGTTTTTTTTAAATTCTAATTCTGCTTCTTCATTGTGTTTTATCCCTACTGCTCTTGGTACTTTTAACTTCGCTTTCATTCGATAGCGTACTGTATCATGTACTACTTTATACGACGCTCTCACACCTTGAACCGCTTTCAACCATGTTCGGATTTCTTCATAGCTTTTAAATCCAAATGGCTGTTCAAGTTCTTTTAAAAGTTGTTCTTTGGTCGAACCATCAATAATTGGCGGTCGCCCTGGACTTTTTTTTGTTGACAATAGACCGTTTATTCCCGACTCTGTATATGTTTTTAACCATCTTTGCACTGTCACTCTTTCTCTGCCTACGACAAAAGCTGCATCCTGTACCGTTCTTACTTGCCCCATTTTCAGTAAATACAAAGCTTGAACTCGTTCACGGCTTGATGCTGTTTTCTGTTTGACGAGCAGTTCATGCAACTGTTGGACTGATTCTTTTATTTCGACTTTGGTGACTCCAACCATTTTTACCCGTTCATATTTATTCCTAATTTATCTGTATCATACTTTTAGTGAATTGGTATTACGTGGCTTTCCCGGTCGCTTTTTCTCTGTTAATGTCGCTGCTAAATTTTCATTACAGAACTGTTTACGAGTTCGCTCAACTGTTGCTACTGATATGTGTAATATTTCTGCTATTATTTCATCAGTCTTACCATCCGCAGCCATTAATAATGTGTGTGCGCGTCGAATTTCTCTAGCTTTTGCAGAACCCTTTTTTACTAGAGCAAGTAGTTCTTGCCTCTGTGATTCGCTCAGATTTATTTGATACTTCTTGCTCATACACCCTGTTTCCTTATGCACGCGATCGCCTGTAAGATTGTGGGCACAGATACAGCCACATTGCTATTTAATCACAATCTAGTATTACCCCGCAAAATTAATGGGACAGACCACTAGTTGCACAAAACTAAATTCATTATTGCTTCCCCATGCCCTATTCCCTATGCCCCATGCCCCATGCCCAAGAACTCCACCTATAATGGGATGGAATTTTTCATTGATAATTTACCCAAGATTCCCAAAAAACATAAATTGATAAGATTCCTAAGAAGATACGCAGTACAAGACTGACAGTAACATCTGGTAGTTTTGGCAATACGCGAGTACTCATTTGAACGCCTAAAAGACCTCCACAACCTAAAATTAGACCTTGAACAAATAAAATATTTCCTGCTAATGTGTGTCCTGTACAAGCAGCTAAAGCAGTAATCACAATCACACCCAGACTAGTTTGAATTGCTACTTTAATGTCTTCTCCTAATAGCAATATTTGCAACGGAACCATAATTGTCCCGCCACCTAAGCCAAAAAAGCCTGCTAAAATTCCTGCTGCTCCCCCAGTGCCAATTTTAGAAAGTAATGGGTTAAATTCTAGTGTTGTATTCTCTGCTTGTTTTAAGACCAGTTCTTTACGCAGCTCTATCAAATAGATATTAGCTAATAGTATGATGCCGAATGTAAAAAGTATGATGTAAGGTGGAATTATATTAGCGAAATACACTCCTATGCCAGTAGTTAAAAAAGCTGGAATCCCTAAATAAATTACCCGTTTCCAGTCAAAGTAACCCATCCACCAATTCTGCAAACTTCCAGAAATTGAAGTAATCACAATAGCAAGACTACTAGTTGCGATCGCTTGCACAGGTGTATAACCTAAGGTAACTAAAAGGGGAATTGTGATAATCCCGCCACCTATACCTAAAAGTCCGGCGATGACTCCAGAGATTAGACCTCCAGCTACCAAAATCAACCAATTAAAGTCGATCATCAATAGGTATTTTTCCATAAGAGTGTTCCAAAAAAGAAATGATCCGAAACCCGTCATTGCGAGCAAAGCGAAGCAATCGCAATGACTGGGATTGCTTCGCTTCGCTCGCAATGACAATTGGGCATTTTTTTACTTGGAGTACTCTAAGACTAATGGGAGTCATTAACCTTGCACTGTTACTGGATGGGTAACAACGCCTCCGTAAAGCAATCCAAAATCATTCCACGGAACGGTATTCGACTGTGTATTTCCCAAATTGTCAGTAGCACGAGCTTGTAGAGAATACTCACCAGCAACTGGATTCCAGTCAATATCCCAGCGCACCCATGCAAAAGGTAAATTTGGTTCTCTCAATCGCGCCAATTGCCAAGTTTTGCCACCATCTAAGCTAACTTCCACACGGACAATCTTGCCTTTCCCAGACCAAGAACGTCCGCGTAGTAGATGATGCCCTGCCGCCAGCGTAGCCGGCCAAGCCAACTCAAAAGCACTTTTAACATTTTGATAAGTAATCAGCTTACCTTCATACGGGGAAACGGCAGGATAATCTGAGCCAGTCAGCACCATCTGCTTTAACACCCACTGGGTATATATGGGCGTTTCGGAAACTTCAATGCGCTCAATCCATTTCACATTGGCGTTTCCTGCCCAACCAGGAAATATTGCCCGGCATGGCTGACCGTGGTCTGGAGGTAGTGGTTCTCCATTCATGGCATAGACTATTAGTGAGTTATCCGCTAATGCCTTAGCAATGGGAACTACACTACTGAACTTGGATGGCTTTGTTCCTTTTGCATCCAGTGAATCCAAATCTGCCCCTTCAACTAATACGTCTTTGGCAGTAGATTTCAATCCAGCTCGTTCTAACAATGCACTAAGTGGTACACCAGTCCACTCAGCAACACCAATAGCACCCAGTCGCCAGCGTGTTCCTGAAAGAGGTCTGTTGTAAGCTTCTTCAAAGAAACGCCGACCATTGGCAGCACATTCAATAGCACTAGTGACTGATATTGATGGCATGGCCATGATTTCATCGTATGTAAACTGGCAGGGAGTGGAAACGCCAGTTCCTTCAATTTGCAAACGCCATGTTGATGGATTAAAAGGGGGAGGTGTATGACGGTTATGAACGTAAAACCAATCGTTTGGGACTAAATAGCCACGTCCATACATTGTTTCCCAGTTCATCTCTAATGTGCCTTGGCTATGAGAGATATATCCTGGTGGCAATGGCTTCAGTATTTTACTACCCTTAGTTTTCAAGGTGGGATTTGTTTGACTATAAGCAGCCGCAGGTTTAGCTAACCCCCCAATAGCTATTCCTCCAACCATAGTGCCTAGTATTTGCAGAAAGCGTTGACGTGAAATATTTGCATCTGTCCTTTTTTGCCAGATGTACTCGTCAGCCCTTGCTTTTAGGTAATCCTCTTGGTCGAAGAGGTTTTTATCGCTCAAAGCTATTACCCTCTTGTAATTCAATAATTTTAGGTAGCAAAAGAGTTTAGGTGAATTCGATTAATGAATTTACCGCAGTCGTTGGTTTCGACTTCGCTCAACCAACGAAAGAGTCGAGAGTTGAGCGGAGCGCCGCACTGAGCCTGTCGAAGTGTCGAAACTCTTTAACATCGGTATTTTCTTCGCTAGAAATCACCTTAAGTCTACTTCTGCTACCTGATATTTTCACAAAAATTAGATTTTGGCGTGAAAGGAAACAAGACTAGCTATTAACCGCTGTCCACACACCAGTTATTTGATCTTGTTGATAGTAGGGTAAATAGTAATCAAATCCATTTTGGGCTATTTCTGAAATCGCATCCAGGAAGCGATCGCAGTCTTCAAGTGTATTATATACAGCAAAGCTGGCTCGGATAATAGTAGGAATATTGCGTGTAATTCCACTTTCTACTTCTTTAGCAATCTCGCAGTCTTGCTCATCAGAAATATTTTTGAGTTTACGGATATATTCGTAAGTGCAGAAAGCCCCTGCTCTTACCCCAATTCCGTATTCTTGTGCCAGAATCTCAGCCACTAAGCGACCGTCAAACCCATCAATATCAAAGGGAATCACATGAGCTATGTTATCTCCCAAGATATGAACTTTAACACCAGGAATAGCCTGAAGCCGTGTGAATGTAAATTCAACTAAAGAGTGTTCGTATTCGGCAATGTGATCGCGTCCTAATTCTTCTATAATCTCAATTGCTTTGGCAATTGCGATCGCACCCATTGCGTTTGGCGTTCCAGGGTCATGCGCCCGTTCTGTATAAAAACGCTTAATTTCTAGGTTTCTCGTAATATAAGGCAGATTTCCACCCCCAATTTGATAGGGGTAAGAACCATCAAAAAATTCCTTCGGTCCCAATAAAACCCCTGTCCCATAAGGAGCATACATTTTGTGTCCAGAAAAAGCC
Source organism: Halotia branconii CENA392 (assembly GCF_029953635.1). Taxonomy (NCBI): domain Bacteria; kingdom Bacillati; phylum Cyanobacteriota; class Cyanophyceae; order Nostocales; family Nodulariaceae; genus Halotia; species Halotia branconii. The sequence goes on from NZ_CP124543.1 coordinate 3,419,030, forward strand.
ACAAAATCTAAATGACATGGGTCATCATCTGCACGCATGTCTACTCGCTCATGTTGAATTAACTGACATACATCAGCAAACATCTTCGCACCATACCGATGTGCTAAAGCCGCAAGTTCGTAAATAGGGGGTCTGTAACCTGTAATTGTCGAAGCACCTGTAATAGTTAATAGCTTAATTTGCTCTGCTGCGGGGCGGTTTTGGTGTGCCTTAAAGATCTCCTCAATCTCAGCAAGACTGACACTTCCGTCTGGTTGAGTTCTGTACTGAATAACTTCGTCTCTAGTTACCCAAGGCAATAAGTTTGAAGAATGCTCAATGTCAGATACTAAGATTTTGCCTGGTCTTTTTGCCCACAGGGTGGCAGCTCCATTAATTGCTTCTGTTGTATTCTTGGCAAAGATGACATAGTTCTGTGAGGATGATCCTACAAAGTCCCGAATAATGTCCCGACTGGCATCATATTCTTGTGTAGTGATAATAGACTTTTGTCCAGAGCCGCGATGTACGCTGCCATAGGTATCAAGCATCTCGTTCACATACTGCTTAAGGTTCGCAAAAGGAGTAGTTGTGGCTCCATTATCCAAGTTGATGTACTTGAGATACTTTCCGCTACGAACTTTCACCCTGAAAGATAGAGATTCATCTGTAAATAATGGTTTGATTTCTTGGTTCCAAAAGCTATCAAGATTATCTGCAAACATTATTTGAGCAGGTTCTGACTTCCTTGTTACGCCCAATACAGTTGCTTTGGTCATTTTTAGTATCCCTTATTTTCAGTTTTTAATTTTTTGATTAGCTTAACTGCCACAAAGATTTATACAGGGCAACAATGATATTAATCTCCACTATCTTTTGTGTTTAGCAGTACTTTGTTGCTAGGTTAAAACTCAGTGGTTTTAATGAATTTATTAAAAAATTATTAAAAAAAATATCCGCGACAATACTTAATTTAATGAATATATTTTGTACAAAGTATAATATATTAGAAGTACTTAAGTACACTTTAAATAATTTTCTTGTAATTTTAAAAAAGAGTTAATATTTTAGAAATAAACTTATAATAAAGCTTTTTCATAACTAAGCTGGAAACTGCCTGTTATCACACTATCTACCAACAAAATTCTGCCCTGATTTTTGATATGTCTTTAAGAAAGTTTCATCAAATATTTTATAGTTAATGTGTTCAATTTAACTAAAAAAACAAGTACATATATGTAATTGTCATAGCTTGCTAACTTTTCAGTTAAAGTACAAGCTTTTAATTCTTTACTAATACAAAGTGATGATAGCCTGACATGCCGAATTATCAATTCTTTAAGGAATACAAATACAAACATCTATCTTAAGTAACAAATAAAACTATGTATAAATATATTCAATAATTCACTTGAACTTCTATCTTAAGTAGGTTGCTATAATGACTCTAATAAAGTTAAAATAAAACGAAAATTTTTAGGTTCTGGGCATTATAAGTATATTTCCCTATAAAAAGTTGTTTTTTCTCATACTTACCTTTTTGGGCATTTTAAAATATCGTTTATAGAACCAGTCATGTTTAATGTGATTATCCAGTAGAGACCATCAACAGTAGGATAAAAGAAACAAAGAAAAGCTTAATGAAGATAAAAAGAAAAAGTCCGTGGAACGTGCATGATGTTCCACGGCTTTTAATGTGGTGTGAGGGTTTTAACTATATGATGATCATAAAGCAATTACTCAGTGGCAAGATGGTCGTAACAATTTTGGTAACAAGTTTTTTTGGCGGTAATCCTAAACATTGCTACTGTGTTACGTCAATTTGAAAAAAGAATTAGGTCATACCAGTTCTATATTGAAGATGCATATAAACAAACCCACCACCCAACCCCTACCCGCCCCTTGGTAAGCTAATCGTCATTTAAATTGCATCATGTTAATGGTAATAAAAGCTACAAACCCTCTCCCTTGCCCCCTGCTCCCTGCCCCCCTGCGGTCTCAATGTGCAAATTAAATGTTTAACAGCTTAAGGGGAGGGGTCAAAACAATGTGCGGCTTCACACAGAATTGGTATCAGATCCACCAACTTGAGAAATGCGATTAATCACGTCCACATACAAAAAAGAAGATAAAATCAACTTTATTTCTCCAAATATCTGCCTTGTTATTGATGCTAAATAAGGTTTTTTAAGGCTATGAGATTGAGGATCACTCAAGAATTATCATAACTCTTCACATTAGTTATCACTATAATTTTGACTATTAAATAATTCAACCATGCGATTGAAGGTTTACAATATTAGAAAAAATTTGATTGCAAAGTGACTCAAACAGCCGTGAATCATCATGGGGCAATGCCACAACGCAGTAAACCAACTTATTACTCCCTGCTAGGATTGCATCCCTCGGCATCGGTGATAGATATTCGTCGTGCTTATCGGGAACTGAGCAAACGCTATCATCCCGACACTACAGATTTGCCTGCTACTTTGGCTACAACAAAATTTCAGCAAATCAACGAAGCCTATGCCACTCTTAGCAGTCCAGAACGGCGACAAAGCTATGACCTGAAAATTGGCTATTCCCGCTTTACAGTCATTCAAGCGCCCTCTGACTTAAACCTTCCTGTTTCTCGTTCTTATAAATGGTCAAAATCAGCTTACTTGGATGCAAGCGATCGCCCCTTGTCATCTGGGGAAATCTTTGCTTTATTTATTCTGGTGTTGACTTTTGTTGGTTGTTTACTGCTAGCAGTGGCTATTGGCTTAACTCGTGGTGAGGCTGCTTTTCAAACGCAACTATTGCAACCAATCCCCGCAGTCCAAAAGCAAGTTTCCCAAATATCCCAACCGACTAGTCCGTGGGAAATTAAAAATTTCAATTCTTAAAGTCAAAATCTCAAATTATTATGTCTATTATTTCTGCTGATACTCCTCTATATAGTCATTCCTTACCACAAATTGAGGACTGGCTCAAAGACCAAGGCTGTCAGCAAGATGAAACACAGCTGCACTGCTGGCACTTAAAGCAGTCTAATTGGCAAGCTGAACTGTGGCTTGATACTGAGCAAATCGTAGTGCGATATATCCAGGGTGGCGATAATGGACAAGATATTCAACGCTCATTTAAATATTCCCTCAGTCGAGAAGATATAGAACAAGCAGTTTTTTCTGGGCCATGAATTAGGGGCTAGCCCCTAGCCCTCACACCTTCCCAAATCGTCGCTCCCTTTGTTGGTAGGCACGTAAGGCGCGGTGAAACTCGCTGCGGTCAAAATCTGGCCAGAGAGTATCGGTGATATAAATTTCTCCATAAGCCATTTGCCAAAGTAGAAAATTTGAGAGTCGCATCTCCCCGCTGGTACGAATTAATAAGTCTGGATCTGTAATTCCGGCTGTATACAAATGTTTCTCAAAAGTTTCTTCATCAATTTCATCAGGTTCTAATGTACCTTGCTGAACTTTTTGGGCGATCGCCCGACAAGCTTGTAAAATTTCTTGCCGTCCGCCATAATTGGTTGCTACAGAAAACCGGATAGCGCGATTATTTTTGGTTTCTTCCATCGAACGGGAAATTTCTTGTTGGAGCGATCGCGGTAAAGCTTGCAAATTTCCCACAAACTTGATTTGCACGTTTTCCTCAACCATTTCCCGCAGTTCTTGGCGTAAAACTTTTTGGAATAAAGTCATCAAAAAATCTACTTCCTCCTGGGGTCTTTTCCAGTTTTCAGTTGAAAAAGCATAAGCTGTTAGTGCCTGAATCCCCCAATCCTTACAACAATGCAGCAAATCTTTTAAAGCATCTACACCAGCTTTATGTCCCATAATCCGGGGTAGACCTTGACGTTTAGCCCATCGACCATTGCCATCCATAATTACTGCAACGTGTTGGGGTAGTAGTTTTCGTTTTAAATCAAGGGGTAATTCTTGCAGTTCTGTTTGTTGTGCTGTCATTTTTTATTTCGAGAGGCGGTCGATGGTAATCCGATTAAACGTGAAACTAGTGTTAGTGCCTTACCACCAATCTGACGACCTAAACTGAATAAACCAGGAGCAACAGCTTCCCGATCTACAGTTGGTGACAATCGAGCATCTAATGACTCTTTTAGCTTCCTAATCGTCAGCGGTCTATTTAAGATTCCCCTTTCCGCTAAGGAAATAGAACCAGTTTCTTCTGATACAACGACACAAATACAATTTTCGACCCGCTCAGTAATTCCCATTGCTGCCCGATGGCGTGTTCCCAACTGGCGCGAGGCTGTGCGTCCCGAAAGTGGTAAAATTATACCTGATGATACAATCCGTGAGCCACGAACTAAAGTTGCTCCATCATGCAACAAAGTTTTTGGTTGGAAAATCGTCTGTATTAGTTCTTTAGATACATCAGCATTCAGCTTCACTCCAGGCACAGAAAAATCTCGCTCATCAATCGGACCAGTTGTTTCCAAAATCAGCAAAGCTCCAATTCGGTTTTTCGATAGTTCTTTCACCGCATCAACAATTTCATCAATCACACTATCAGACTTAGGGATTGTTAAATTGGCAGGCTGAAATAACTGCCGAAATTCACCACGTCCTAATTGTTCTAAAAATCGGCGAAACTCTGACTGAAGAGCTACTGCCATCGCTACAGCACAGCCAATTACCAACTTTTCTAATACAAAATTTAGCAATGGTAGACCTAATCTTCCACTGAGTGCCGAAGCTAGCATTAAGATAATAAATCCCCGTACCATCCACAGTGTTCGGCGCTCACTAATAATGACTAGTATCATGTACGTCAGCGCTAACACTAATACGATATCGAGAGTCCCAAGCAGCAAGGACTGCGACCATCCTAGGTTTGTCAGCCATTGCTTCCACCAATCTCTCATGACATCTGGTGTGAAAGGATGAAGTGTGAAATATAAAGTGTGAAGTATGTTCGCGTAGTATCTTTGATAGCAGAAGGATGAAGTTTGAAATTATCAAGCATAAAATTGAAAATTTTCATTCTTATCCTTCAGCTTTAGCCTTTACTGTGCAACCTTCTTGAGTCTTTCTGGCAGGCGATCTTGGCGAATCAAGTCTTCATAAGTTTCGCGTTGCAAAATTAAATTTGCTTCGCTATTCGCGACTACAACTGCTGCTGGTCGGGGCAAGCGATTATAGTTGGATGCCATACTGTAATTGTACGCACCAGTTCCCATAACTACGAGAATATCTCCTGGTTCGGTTTTTGGCAGCTGGGCATTTTTGATGAGAATATCTCCTGATTCGCAATGTTTACCAGCAATTGTCACTGTTTCTGTCAAGGGAACAGACATTTTATTAGCAACTACTGCCCGATAAACTGACTGATAAGTAATAGGGCGTGGATTATCTGACATGCCACCATCAACAGCTATATAATTACGAGTTTCGGGAATAGTTTTAGATGAACCAATAGTGTAAGCTGTAACACAGGCTGTAGCAATTAGCGATCGCCCTGGTTCACATAGTAATTTCGGTAAAGGTAGATTTTCGGCTGCACAAGCTTCTTGAACTACTTCACAAATCGGTTTTACCCACTCTTCAATGCTAGGGGGATCGTCAGATTCTGTATAAGTAACTCCCAAGCCGCCACCAACATTTAATTCTGTCAGTTTTAAATTAAACTTTGCCGCATCCCGTAGCCATTGCACCATGACAGCAGCCAAATCACGATGTGGCTGACGTTCAAAAATCTGGGAACCAATATGAGCGTGTAACCCTACACAGTTGAGGGCAGATTGTTGACTGACAAAAGTAAATAATTCCTCTAGCTGATGGGGATCAAAGCCAAACTTACTATCTAGTTGTCCCGTGCGGATATATTCATGAGTATGACATTCAATACCCGGTGTTAACCGTAGTAGAAGCCGAGGAGGTGCAGAGGCGTAATTTGCCGTTTCTACAATTTGTACTAAAGTGTGTAATTCATGCCAATTGTCCACTACAATGGTGCAACCAGATTCGATAGCAAAAATTAGTTCTGCACGAGATTTGTTATTGCTATGCAGGTAAATTTTTTCAGGAATAACACCCGCCTGTAAAGCAGTATAAAGTTCGCCTCCTGATGCTACATCTATTCCTAATCCTTCAGAAGCGGCGATCGCACAAACAGCTAGACAATTCCAGGCTTTGGAAGCGTACAATACTTGAGATTCACCTTTGTAATATTGCTTGAAAGCATCCCGGTACTGCTGACAAGCCAAACGTAAAGTTTCTTCATCTAAAATATATAAAGGTGAGCCAAACTGCTCAACTAGGGTTGTGACATCACACCCACCAATTTCCAGGAAGCCGTGACCATTGACTTGGGTAGTCAGGGGTAAAAGTTCCTGATTGGGTGAAAGATTGGCGTTTGTGCTGCGCCTTTGAGGTAAATACTGATTACCATCAGTATGCTGAACCTCAGTGGGGTGAGTCGATACCATAACTGTAAAGTTGTCCTTGCTCAAATTACGGGCGTGAATTAAGTCTCCCGACTCTCAGTTTACCGAAAAACTGGGTTTAAAGCCCCGTCCTTCTAAGACGGCTAGAAACGATTTGCTATCTTATTCAAATAAATGTGATTTCATTAGAGTTAAAACTGCAATTACTGACATCAAAGGATCTAAGTGCAATCTTAGAACTTGATCAAGCCTGTTTTGGGGGATTGTGGACTATGGAAGGCTACCAAAGAGAGTTAGGCAGTCCAAATAGTGATTTAATCGGTTTATTTTCTTCTATATCTCAGACAAAACTGCTCGGAATGGGTTGTTTTTGGTCAATTCTAGAAGAAGCACATATTACCATCTTGGCGGTTCATCCCCAATATCATCGCCAAGGTTTGGGACAGGCTTTACTGTATTCTTTACTTCAGACAGCAAGCGATCGCGGCTTAGAACGAGCTACTCTCGAAGTGCGAACCTCTAACTTAGCGGCAATTTCTCTATATCAAAAATTTGGCTTTAAAACAGCCGGGAGGCGGCGACGTTACTACCAAGATAACGGTGAGGATGCCCTAATTCTCTGGCGATCAGATTTACAACAGCCACAATTTCAAGCAACTTTGACAGACTGGCACATCAAGGTTAGTCAGCAGTTGAGCAAGTATTCTTGGCAGTTACTAGGATAAAAGAAGCAGAGGGAGCAGGGGAGGCAGGGGAAGCAGGGGGAGCAGAGGAAGCAGAGGGGCAGGGAGACAAGGAGACCTTTCGCCAATTCCTCTTCTTTTCCATGCCTCATGCCCCATGCCCAATGTCCAATATTTCTTATTAAAATATTTTATCAATTATATATTTTTATTTAAAAAAATATATTGAATCTTGGTGTTCTTGACTTTTGAATTGTAAATATGGTATTGATTAATATTTGTGACTGCTAATAAAGTTTATTATCCTATGACGGTGTGATGCGTATAGTCAACCCCAGAAACACTGGAGAAATCAAGCTCTTCAGTACAGCAGCCACATTAAAAGTAATAAATAACTGGCAACTCCTCCATTACCGTGGGTGAGACTTCTTGGATGTCTATAATCTTTATACAGGCATCCAAAAGCTTTGCCTGTGCTAAAATCAGCGTACCGGCACGACCGCAGGTGATGGGAAAAATGCCATGTTTGAACGCTTCACAGAAAAAGCCATTAAAGTAATCATGCTGGCCCAAGAAGAGGCCCGCCGCTTAGGTCACAACTTCGTAGGAACCGAACAGATCCTCCTGGGTCTGATTGGGGAAGGCACGGGAGTTGCGGCCAAAGTGTTGAAATCAATGGGTGTCAATCTAAAAGATGCCCGCATTGAGGTAGAAAAAATCATAGGCCGGGGTTCGGGCTTTGTTGCAGTGGAAATACCGTTTACGCCACGGGCAAAGCGAGTTCTGGAATTATCCTTAGAAGAAGCGCGCCAATTAGGGCATAACTACATTGGCACCGAGCATCTGCTGTTGGGCCTGATCCGGGAAGGGGAAGGTGTAGCAGCCAGGGTGCTAGAAAACTTAGGGGTGGATCTATCGAAAGTCAGAACCCAAGTTATCCGAATGCTGGGAGAGACAGCAGAGGTTTCAGCTACTGGGCAATCGGGACGCACCAAAACTCCAACCTTGGATGAATTTGGCTCGAACCTTACCCAGATGGCAACCGACAACAAACTCGACCCAGTGGTAGGACGCGCCAAAGAAATTGAAAGGGTGATTCAAATTTTGGGTCGCCGGACTAAAAATAACCCAGTGTTGATTGGTGAACCAGGGGTTGGTAAAACTGCGATCGCTGAGGGTTTAGCGTCTCGTATTGCTAACAAAGATGTCCCCGACATCCTGGAAGATAAGCGCGTAGTCACACTGGATATTGGCTTGCTCGTAGCAGGTACTAAGTACCGGGGTGAATTTGAAGAACGCCTCAAAAAAATCATGGATGAAATCCGTTCTGCGGGTAATGTCATTCTGGTGATTGATGAGGTACACACCCTGATTGGTGCGGGTGCGGCAGAAGGGGCTATTGATGCAGCAAATATCCTCAAGCCAGCTTTGGCTAGAGGTGAATTGCAGTGTATCGGTGCTACTACCCTCGATGAATACCGTAAGCACATCGAGCGAGATGCAGCTTTAGAGCGGCGCTTCCAACCAGTAATGGTGGGTGAGCCGTCAGTCGATGAGACAATCGAGATCTTACATGGGTTACGTGAGCGCTACGAGCAACATCATAAGCTGAAAATTTCCGATGAAGCTTTGATCGCGGCGGCAAAACTGTCTGATCGTTACATTAGCGATCGCTACTTGCCAGATAAAGCCATCGACTTAATCGATGAAGCTGGTTCTCGTGTGCGTTTAATTAACTCCCAACTGCCACCAGCAGCGAAAGAGTTAGACAAAGAACTGCGGCAAATCTTAAAAGAAAAAGATGATGCCGTGCGTTCCCAAGACTTTGATCGAGCTGGGGAACTACGCGATCGCGAAATGGAAATCAAAGGTGAAATCCGGGCGATCGCTCAAAGCAAAACCAATGGTTCCGGTACAGAAAGCGAAGAACCTGTAGTTACAGAAGAAGACATTGCTCATATTGTCGCTTCCTGGACAGGCGTACCGGTGAACAAACTCACCGAATCGGAATCCGAGAAACTGCTGCACATGGAAGATACCTTGCATCAGCGGCTAATCGGACAAGAAGAAGCTGTCAAAGCAGTTTCACGAGCAATTCGTCGCGCTCGTGTCGGTTTGAAAAATCCTAACCGACCTATTGCTAGCTTTGTCTTCTCAGGACCTACCGGGGTTGGTAAAACTGAGTTAGCGAAATCCTTGGCATCTTATTTCTTCGGTTCGGAAGAAGCGATGATCCGCTTGGATATGTCGGAATACATGGAGCGTCATACAGTCAGTAAATTGATTGGTTCGCCTCCTGGTTATGTTGGTTATAACGAAGGCGGTCAGTTGACCGAAGCTGTAAGGCGGCGACCTTACACCGTGGTACTGTTCGATGAAATCGAAAAAGCCCACCCCGATGTCTTCAACATGCTGCTGCAAATTTTAGAAGACGGGCGGTTAACAGATGCTAAAGGTCGCACCGTTGACTTTAAGAATACCTTGCTGATATTAACTTCCAACATTGGTTCTAAGGTAATTGAAAAAGGCGGCGGCGGTATCGGCTTTGAGTTCGCTGACGATGTTACCGAGTCAGCTTACAACCGGATTCGCTCTTTGGTGAACGAAGAACTGAAGCAATACTTCCGTCCAGAGTTCCTCAATAGATTGGATGAAATTATCGTCTTCCGTCAATTGAGCAAGCCTGAAGTGACACAAATCGCTGAAATCATGCTCAAAGAAGTGTTTGGTCGTCTGACTGAAAAGGGTATTACCTTGGAAGTTACTGACCGCTTCAAAGACCGCTTGATTACAGAAGGTTACAGTCCCAGCTACGGCGCAAGACCGTTACGCCGAGCGATTATGCGCTTGTTAGAAGATAGCTTAGCAGAAGAAATTCTGTCTGGTCGGGTCAAAGATGGCGATACAGCCTTAGTTGATGTCGATGACAGCGGTAATGTGCAGGTGACTTCTCAACAGCGTCGGGAATTGTTACCACAAGGTGTTGAGTCATAGTTAAAGTTGAGAATTGAATCTCAAGTTTAAAAATTCAAACGGTAGAGGATCAATTTCTCTACCGTTTTTTATATGAAAATATTTGGAAATTGTGAGGGCGATGTCTACAGCAAGCTTTGCTAATACCAACTGTAGCTTCTTGATTGTTGGATGTGAACAAGTAGTTAAAATAAAAGAAACAATTTTGCCACAGCAATCATGACAGAAAAACAAACACGGCGCAATTTTTTACTTACCAGTGTTGCTGTCGCTGGTGGTATTACAGCAACTAATGCCTGGCAACAAACTGCTAAACCAACAGCAACCATGCCAGAACGAATGCTAGGACGTACAAATATTAAACTTCCTATTTTTGGTTTGGGAGGAGCAGGACAAACACCGTTGTCTTGGAATGACAAAGAACGTGATGCAGAGGCAATTATTCAAAAAGCCTTGGAATTAGGTATACGTTACTTTGACACGGCTGCTAGTTATGGGCCAAGTGAAGATTATTTAGGGAAAGTGCTGCCACCTCATCGCGCAAAGCTGTTTATCGCTAGCAAGACTGATCAAAGAGACCGAGATGGTGCATGGCGAGAATTAGAGCGATCGCTTAAACGTCTCAATACAGATTATCTTAATTTATGGCAGTTGCATCATGTTTCTTTTACCCAAGAACTTGACACTATCTTTAGTAAATCTGGGGCAATTCAAGCTGTCGAAGAAGCTATAGAACAAAAGCTTGTTCGATTTGCAGGTATTACCGGACATCACGACCCCAAAATCATTGCTGAAGGACTGCGCCGCTATCCCTTTCACACAACACTGATTCCTGTCAATGCTGCCGATAAACATCACCCACGGCCATTTCTGCCTGTAGTCATGCCAGTTGCTCAAGAAAAGAACGTTGGTGTAATTGCGATGAAAGTCCCGGCTTATGGTCGATTGTTTAAACCAGGTGGATTAACAGGGATGCAGCAAGCTCTAGGATATGCCATGTCTCAACCAGGGGTGCATTGTTGTGTAATTGCGGCTGAAACAACTGCACAATTAGAGAATAATGTCAAGATAGCTCGTGCTTTTCGACCCCTGAGTGAACAAGAATTAACTGCGATCGCCCAACGTACTGCTAATATCTGGGAAGATAGTACATTCTTCCGTGCTTGGACTTAATTTACCCAAGCAAGACACAACTGGCGAAAATCATCGCCCCTAATCTCAAAATTAGGATATTGATCGAAGCTTGCACAAGCTGGAGATAGCAACACCACAGTTGCTTGATGCTGTTTGGCTAACTCTGCTGATCTAGGGACTGCCTTCTCCATTGTTTCCACGATTTCATAATCAGCATAACCCACCTCTTGCAGTCGTTGGGCAAATGCTGGCGCGGCGCTGCCAATAAGTAATACAGCAGCCGCTTTGGCTTGAATCTTAGCTAACCAAGCAGCATCATCACCGGGTTTTGCTTCTCCACCAGCAATTAAAATTGTCGGACTTTTCACCGATGCTAAACCCACTTCAGCAGCATCATAGTTAGTAGCTTTGCTGTCGTTAATAAAATCAATACCTTCCCAAGTGCAGATATATTCTAAACGATGGGCAACACCAGGAAATTCACGAATCGCTGTATTAATAGCATGACTATCAATTCCTGCCAATCGGGCTGCGGCTACTGACATCAGCAAATTTTGCAGGTTATGCTCCCCTACCATTCGCAAGGCAGAGGTTTCGACAACTTTTTTTGGTGCAGAGGTTGAGTTTAACTTTTCCACAACCCAGCCATCTGCAATATAAAAGCCTTTTTCATTAATTAAAAAGTCTTTGCCTTTCACACTTGTCCAATAAGCATCAGGCCAATGACTGATACCCACCTTTCTCAAGTAGGCATCATCACCATTGAATACTTGCAAATCTGCCTGACGTAATAGCTTGGCTTTGATGTCGTAGTAGTTTTTTAAAGTCTTGTGGCGAGCGAGGTGATCTGGCGTGAAAGTCGTCCAAACACCAATTCGTGGGGCGAGGGATACAGAAGATTCTATTTGATAACTACTTATTTCCCCAATTACCCAATCAGGGAGTTTTGCAGCTAAAGCAACTTCGCAAGCGGCGTAGCCAATATTACCACAAGCTGGAGCATCTAATCCTGCTGTTTGAAATATGGCAGCAATTAATGCAGTGGTAGTAGTTTTGCCATTTGTACCTGTAATTCCTACCCAAGGTAAAGCTTGCAAGTGTCGCCAAGCCAGCTCCATTTCTCCAATGGTTTCAATGCCTAACTCTCGCGCCTTGACTAACACGGGAATATCCCAAGGCACACCAGGACTAACTACAATTAAATCAGGTAAATCAACACCACTCAAATCTAGAGAATGTCCTAGTTTGACAGTTATGTGTTCGTCCGCAAGTTTTTGTTGTTGTTCGAGAAGGGTTGCGGAGGTGTGACGATCGCTGAGTTCCACCTCCCAGCCTTCTCGTATCAACAATCTCGCCGCAGCAACACCGGACTTTCCCAATCCAATCACAGAAGCTCTTGGCATAGACTGTATGTAGCAGAGTACCCTGGTTAAGCACTCCTTATACTAGCGTTTATTGGCAAAAATTACACAACTTTTTGTTGCTTTAGGCTACAGATTTTTGACGATCGCCCCAAAATCAGCCAGTACACGGGCATGATTCCGCAGTAATCCCAATATATGTAACCGATTGCGCTTAATTTCTAGGTTGGAATCCATGACTAAAACGCTATCTGCCCCATCAAAGAAGCTACTTACAGTCGGGGCAATTTTTTCTAGTCCTGTGACTAATAGTTGATAATTGCGTGATTCTTGTGCCGCTTGAGTTTGGGGTACTAAATCGACTAAGGCATTGAAAAAAGCGGATTCAGAAGACTTTTGGAATAGTTCTTGATTAACTACTGTTGTGGGTTCTAACTGTTTGGTATCCAAATCACCTTGGGCTGCTAGGCGTGTAGAACGATTGACAGTTTCGTAGATTTTATCTAAAGTACCATCGTTACGAATTTGTTGCAGATATAAGGCGCGATCGCGGACATCTAACAAATCCTCTAAGGCACGTTCGGTATACTCTGGGTCATTTTCTCCCAAGACTGCATTCACTAAGTCATAGTCTATTTGTTTTTCTTCTTGTAGTAGGGTACGGATACGTTGCAGGAAAAATTCTTGCAATGTTGTAGTTAATTGCGCTTTGTCTTTGTTATAAGTTGCTGCAAAATCTGCTGCTATTTGCTGCAATAAATCTTCTAAATTAATTGGCAAATTAGCCGCCCATGTAATGTTAATTATAGCATTAGCTGCCCGCCGTAAAGCAAAAGGATCTGAAGATCCTGTAGGTATTAAACCTAGTCCAAAGATACTAACTAACGTATCTAATCTGTCTGCCAAACCAACAATTTGACCTGTTAAAGTTTGGGATAAAATATCATCGGCTCCCCTTGGTAAATAATGTTCAAAAATTGCTGTTGCTACTTCTGTTGGTTCTCCACTGGCTAAAGCATATTTTTGTCCCATAATGCCTTGCAATTCTGGAAACTCATAAACCATTTGAGTAACTAAATCAGCTTTACATAATAAAGCTGCTCTTTGGATATTGTGACGTTGATTTTTTTCTAATTGTAATTGGTCGGTAATTTGCTGGGCAATTTTGACTATTCTATCTACCTTGACTCGTAGAGAGCCTAAATCTTCTTGGAAAGTGACTTTTTCTAACTGTGGCAAAAAGTTCTCTAAAGGCTTGGCTAAATCAGCTTCGTAGAAAAATTGCCCATCTGCCAATCGAGCGCGGATAACTCTTTCATTTCCAACAGCAATGATGTCTGACTTGCTAGAATCGCCATTGGAAACTGTCACAAAATTAGGTAGTAGTTCTTTATAGTCTGCTGCCTTGAATACCGGAAAATAGCGCTGATGACTCACCATAACTGTGGTAATTACTTCA